>JAZKGR010000198.1:0-38367 GCA_040385775.1 Pseudomonadota bacterium | reverse complement strand
GCGGCCACATGAAGTCCCCCTCCATCGCCCAGCGGGGCGAGGGAGGGGTTAGGGGAGGGAGTGGGGAGTTAAGTCCTACTGCCCGAGGCACGCTGCAGGCGCAGCGTGATGCTTGGAATTCCGGACTTCAGCGGGACTTCAGCAGGAGATCTCAGGCCAGCGCCTTCGCCTTGTCCGCCTCCGTCGTGAACGAGTCCGCATAAAACTCTTCTTCGGGCAGGCGGCCGGCTGCAGTGTATTCAGCGCGCGCCGAATCGACCACGATGGGTGCGCCGCAGGCATAGACCTGGTGCCCCGACAGGTCAGGGAAATCTTCCAGCACCGACTTGTGCACAAAGCCGGTCCGGCCGGTCCAGTTGTCCTCGGGCAGGGCGTTGGAGATCACCGGCACGTACGTCAGGTTGGGCATCTCCGCAACCTTGGCCATGACCCAGTCGTTCATGTAGAGGTCGGCCGGCCTGCGGCCGCCCCAGTACAGCACGGCTGGGCGTGTGCTGCCCTTGAACTGCAGGTGCTCGATCAGCGCTTTGATGGGTGCAAAGCCGGTACCGGAGGCCAGCAGCACCATGGGTTTGTCGCTGTCCTCGCGCAGGAAGAAGCTGCCGTAGGGGCCTTCGACGCGCAGGATTTCCTTTTCCTTCATGGCGGTGAAGACATGGTCGGTGAACTTGCCGCCGGGCATGTGGCGGATGTGCAGCTCGACACCGGGATTGTCGATCTGCGTGTGCGGCGCGTTGCCCATGGAGTAACTGCGGCGGTCGCCGTCGCGCAGCAAAAACTCCACGTACTGGCCGGCGTGGTACTTGAAGACATCGCTGGCCGGCAGTTGCAGGCGGATGATCATCACGTCGTGCGAGGCGCGCGCCATGGTGTTGACGCGGGTCGGCATTTTCTTGATCGGGAAGGCGCTTTCGTCGGTCACCTGGCGCGATTCCAGCACGATGTCGGTTTGCGGCACGCCGCAGCAGGTCAGGATGAAGCCGGCGGCTTCTTCTTCATGGCTCAATGCCTTGAGCTGGTGCGGGCCATGCACCACCGTGCCTTCGAGCTTTTTGCACTTGCAGGAACCACAGGCGCCGTCCTTGCAGCCGTAGGGCATGCCGACACCCTGGCGGATGGCCGCAGCCAGCAGCGCTTCGTCGGGGTTGGCGGTGAAGGCGCGGCCGCTGGGCAGCACGGTGACGTTAAAAGTCATATTCGGTATCCTAGGGTCTGTTGTCTCATTGGTGCTGTTTCCAGCCCACCCCCAATTTTGCCCTCAAACCAAAGTCCCCTAGGCGCCCTGCCTTCGCGTTTCCGCCGCCAGCGCGTGCTCATCATCGGTTGTGGCGATGTCGGCCTGCGCGTGGCGCGCCAGTTGCCTTCTCGTGTGCGCGTGCTGGCGCTGACCTCTTCCGATGAAAAAGGGCCGGCTTTCCGCCTGCGCGGCATCACACCGCTGGCCGGCAATCTGGATCGGCCCGCCACCCTGCGCCGTCTGGCCGGGCTGGGGACCCGCGTGATCCACCTGGCGCCGCCCCCCGGCGACAAGCTGCCCGACTGGCGGCGTGATCCGCGCACGCTGGCGCTGCTGCGTGCCTTGCGCCTGCGCGGCCTGCCCCAGTCCGTGGTCTACGGCTCGACCAGCGGCGTCTACGGTAACTGCGACGGCGAGTGGGCCCATGAAGTGCGGGCGGTGAACCCGCACACGCCGCGCGCGCAGCGCCGCGTCGATGCCGAGCAGCAACTGCGCTTTTTTGGCCGCTCCAGCGGCGTGCGTGTGCACACGCTGCGCATTCCGGGCATTTACGCGCCGGACCGCGAGGGCGGCACGCCGCGCGCACGCCTGCTCAAGGGCACGCCGGTGCTGCAGCAGTCCGACGACGTGTACACCAACCACATCCATGCCGACGACCTGGCGCGCGCTTGCCTGGCGGCGTTGTGGCGCGGCAAGCCGCAGCGCGTCACCAATGCCAGCGACGACACCGAGCTGAAGATGGGCGACTACTTCGACCTGGCGGCCGACCTCTACGGTTTGCCGCGCCCGCCGCGTGTGGCGCGCAGCAGCGCCCAGGCCGATCTGCCGCTGCTGCTGCTGAGTTTCATGAGCGAGTCACGCCGGCTGGACAACACGCGGCTCAAGCAGGAGCTGCGCATCACGCTGCATTACCCGACGGTGGCGCAAGGGCTGGTGGCAGCGCTGGCTCCGTAATTTGCTATTAAATCAGGAGCTGCTTGCTCCCGTCAGCCGGGGGCTGGAGCGCATTTTTGCTTCAAAATCAAATACCGGATGGCTTTTTGAGCGTGAGCAGCCGGTCCTGCGCCTTGAGCACAATCGTCTTGACCTCGGCGCCCTGCAGCACGGTCAGGCTGATCTCGGTGTCGGGCGCGGCGCGGTCCCAGAGTTTTTTGTAAAAGGTCTCCAACGTCGCCACGGTGGCGCCGTCGACCGCCAGCACCACGTCGCCGGCTTCCAGGCCCGCCAGTTGCGCCGGGCTGTCCTTGCTGACACGCATGATCTGCACGCGCCCGCTCTGGTCGTTGGACGTCAGGCCCAGCCAGGGCCGGCGGCTTTTGACGCTGGTGCCCGATTGCTGCAACTCAGCCAGGATGGGTCGCAGCAGGTCGACCGGCACAAACATGTTGCCGGGCAGGCGCACATCGGCAGCGGCCGCATTGGAGACAAACAGCGAGCCTATGCCCAGCAGTTCACCGCGGCTGTTGAACAGCGGCGCGCCGCTGTGGTTGCCGCCGCTGGCCAGCACCGGCGGGCTGGTGAACAGTGCCGAGTCGATGTGGTACTCCCAGTTGCCCGAAAAAGCGCGCTTGCTGACCAGCCGCGTCATGCTGACCTCGCCGTCGTCATTGCCCTGCGGACCGGTCATCGCCATCAGGGGCTCACCGGGCTTGAGCTCCTGGCTGCTGCCCAGCGCTGCGGCGCTGATGCCCCGCAGCGGCAACAGCGGCCGCAGCAAGCCGAAGCCGGTCGCCAGGTCGTAAGCCACGGCGCGCGCCGGCAGGGTTTTGTTGTCCTGGGTGACGATCTCGATCTGCTCGGCCTCCAGCAGCAGATAACCGATGGTCAGGATCAGGCCGTCCTGGCCGATCACCACACCCGAGCCGCTGCGGCGCTGGCCCAGGGTCTCGGCCGAGCGTGCGTCGCTGGCTGCTGTGACCTTGACACCCACAACGGCCGCATTGGCGCGGGTCAGCGCGTCCATCATGACCTGCGCGGCCGGAGGTTGCACGGTGGCCGCATGGGCCCCGGTTAGCAGCAGGCAAGCGCCCAGCAGGGGGGTGAACCAGCGATAAAGTACACGCATGACAGGCTCCTGATACAGCGGATGGCTGCGATCAAAGAATGCGCCTAATTCAAAGCCCTTGCAAGCACCGGGGAACAAAAAAAGCAGTTTCCGGGGTTCGGGCAAGCAGCCTGAATCAGCCCGCCAGGCGCTGGTGCACCCAGTGCGCGGCTGCCAGCAGCCGGTGATCGTCGCCGTAGGCCCCGACCAGTTGCAGGCCGACCGGCAGGCCTTTGCTTCCGCGCGCAAACGGCAGGTGCACGCAGGGCAGGCCCAGCAGGGTCCACCTGCGGCAGAACAGCGGGTCGCCTGTGCCGTCCAGGCCGGCCGGGGCCTCACCGATGCTGCTGGGCGCGATGATCACGTCGCAAGCATCGAACAGCGCCTGGGCCTGCTGCCGCGCGATGGCGGTGGCCTGCAGGTTCTGCGCATGGGCCTCGCCGCTGATGGCCAGGCCGTCGGCAATCAGCACCTGCAGCGGCGCGCTGAGCTGGTGGCCGTGGTGCAGGCGCTCGTGGCTCAGTGAACGCGCTGTCTCGAAAGCCTGCACGGCCTTCTGCACGGCGACCAGGCCGCTCAGGCCGTCCGGCAGTGCCAAAGACCTTCCGTGCCCGGCCAGCAGCTTTTCGGCCTGATCCCAGGCTTGCTGGGTGTCGGCGTCTGCCTGCGCCCATTCCGGGGTCCGGCACCAGCCTATGCGCGGCGCGGACGTTTGCTCGAAGGCTGCCGGGTCGGCCAGCCGTGCATCACCGGTCAGCACTGCGCCCAGCAAGGCCACATCGCGCACGCCGCGCGCAAAGCTGCCGACCGTGTCCAGCGTTTCCGACAGGCTTTTGACGCCAGCTTTGGGCACGCGGTTGTGGCTGGGCTTGTAGCCGACCACGCCGCAAAAGGCCGCCGGGCGGATCAGTGAGCCCGCCGTCTGCGTGCCCAGCGCCAGCGGCAACATGCCGTCGGCCACCGCGGCGGCCGAGCCGCTGGACGAGCCGCCCGGCGTGTGTTTCGGGTTGTGCGGGTTGTGCGTCACGCCGGGGAACATGTTGGCCAGCTCGGTCGTCACGGTTTTGCCCAGAAGCACGGCACCGGCTTCGCGGCACAGCGCCACGGCGGCGGCATCGGCCAGCGGCTGTTGATCTGCATAAATCGGCGAGCCGTAGCCGGTCGGCAAGTCAAAGGTATCGAACAGATCTTTCACGCCGAAGGGCAGGCCATGCAGCAGGCCGCGTACGGCGCCGGCGTCGAGTTCACGGGCGCGGGCCAGCGCGGCGTCGGCCGCAAGGTGCACAAAAGCCTGGACTTCGGGTTCGCGTTCGGCGATGCGGTCCAGGCAGTCACGGACCAGGTCGATGGCTTTGAGTTCGCGGCGAGCCAGCAGCGCGGCGGCTTGCCAGGCAGGGAGTTGATGCAGAGGGGTGTTATTGGAAACAGGCATTCCGCGAGTATCCAGTCTTTCCGCCGGCCTTGCGCTGTCAGCGCTTGCGGGAGCCCAGCGTGATGCGCGCGATCACAAAGGTCACCACCGCGCAGCCGGCGATGCCCGCGACCATGGGCCGCGCCGTGCCGTCGGTGAAGGGGCCGACCAGCGCCATCATCGCCGCGCCGGTGACAAACTGCAGTGTGCCCATCAGCGCCGATGCGGTGCCGGCAATGTCGCCGTGGTCGTCCAGCGCCAGAACCGCAGTCGTCGGAATCACGAGGCCTAGAAAACCGTTGCCGACCAGCAGCAGGGCGATCATCAGCCACAACTGGTCCAGCCCCAGCAGGTTGCAGGCGAGCAGCAGCACCATCATCGTCACATAACCGGTCACCGCGACTTTCACGACCGGCACCATGCCGAAGCGGCCGGCCAGCCTGGCGGTGAACTGTGAGACCCCGATGAAGGAGGCGGCGTTGACGGCGAAGGCAATGCTGTACTGCCGCGGGCTCAGGCCGTAGTGGTCGATCAGCACAAAAGACGAATTGGCGAGGTAGACAAAAAAGCCGGAGATGCCGAAAGCACCGGTGAACACCAGGCCCATGAAGCGGCGGTCGCGCAGCAGCACGCCATAGGACCTGAGGGCGCTACCGACGCTGCTGTCCACGCGTTGTTCGGGCGGGCGGGTTTCGGGCAGGCTGGTCGCCAGCAGCACCAGCCCGGCCACGCCGGCCACCGTGACGGCCCAGAACACGCTGCGCCAGCCCAGCGATTCGATCAACAGGCTGCCGGCCAGCGGCGCCAGGATGGGCGACACGCTGAACACCAGCATCAGCAGCGACATCAGCCGCGCCGCGTCGGTGCCGGTGTGCAGGTCGCGCACCACGGCGCGCGGGATCACCATGCCAGCGCAGGCGCCCAGGCCCTGGACAAAACGCAACACCACCAGCGTCTCCACGTCGGGCGCGAGTGCACAACCGACACTGGCCGCCGCAAACAGCCCGAGGCCGAAATACAGCGGCGGCTTGCGGCCCACCATGTCGGAGACCGGGCCGTAAATGATCTGTCCGATGCCCAGCGAAATGAAAAAGGCCATCAGGCTGGCCTGCACCGCACCGACGGACGCGCCCAGGCTCTGGCCGATGGACGGCAAGGCCGGCAAATACATGTCGATGGCAAAGGGGCCGATGGCCGACAACAGGCCCAGGACCAGCGCAGTGCGCAGAAAGTTTGAATTCATGAAGTGAAAAAGGCCCTTCCGTGGAAGGAAGGGCCTGTATCTGGTGCCCGGGGCCGGAATCGAACCGGCACACCTTTCGGTGGGGGATTTTGAGTCCCCTGCGTCTACCAATTTCACCACCCGGGCAGGAAGAAGCGAAGAGGCAAATTATGGCACAGTGCAGGGTATGAACTACCCAACTCTCGAAGACGCCATTGGCAAAACGCCGCTGGTGGCGCTGCAGCGCATCCAGGCCCGAAGCAACTCCCAGCGCAACAATGTGGTCCTCGGCAAGCTCGAAGGCAACAACCCGGCCGGCTCGGTGAAAGACCGGCCTGCGCTGTCCATGATCAAACGCGCCGAAGAGCGTGGCGACATCAAACCGGGCGATACGCTGATCGAGGCGACCTCGGGCAACACCGGCATCGCGCTGGCCATGGCGGCCGCCATCAAGGGTTACCGCATGGTGCTGATCATGCCGGAGGACCTGTCGATCGAACGCGCGCAAACCATGAAGGCTTTCGGTGCCGAGCTGATCCTGACACCCAAAAGCGGCGGCATGGAGCATTCACGCGACCTGGCCGACCAGATGCAGCGCGACGGCAAGGGCCGGGTGCTGGACCAGTTTGCCAACGAAGACAACCCGCGCATCCATTACGAAACCACCGGGCCTGAAATCTGGGCCGACACGCACGGCAAGATCACGCACTTCGTCAGCGCCATGGGCACCACAGGCACCATCACCGGTGTCTCGCGCTTCCTCAAGGAAAAGAACCCGGCGATCCGCATCATCGGCGCGCAACCGTCCGAAGGTTCGCGCATTCCCGGCATCCGCAAGTGGCCCGAGGAGTACCTGCCGAAGATTTACGACGCCAGCACCGTCGATGAAACCGTGCTGGTCAGCCAGCAGGATGCCGAAGACATGTGCCGCCGCCTCGCGCGCGAGGAAGGCATCTTCGCGGGCATCTCGGCCGCCGGCGCCTGCTGGGTCGCGCAGGAGATCGCCAAAACCGTCAAGGACGCGGTGATTGTCTTCATCGTCTGCGACCGCGGCGACCGCTACCTGTCCACCGGCGTGTTTCCGGCCTGAGTCCTCTCTCTTGTCATTGCGGGCTCGACCCGCAATCCATGCCGGTTTCACCGGGTGCTTTGAGGCTCATGGGCATGGATCCCGGATCAAGTCCAGGATGACAAGTCTGAAAAATTGACCAAACAAGGATGTGATTGCATGAGCCACGAATTCAAGTTCTGCCCCAACTGCGCAACCCCGCTGGCCATGGTCAGCCAGATGGAAGACGGCGGCGAGAAGGCGCGCTTGCGCTGCCCGGCTTGCGACTACACGCACTGGAACAACCCGACACCGGTGCTGGCGGGGGTGATCGAATACCAGGGCAAGATCCTGCTGGCGCGCAACGCCGCCTGGACCGCGAAGATGTACGCGCTGATCACCGGTTTCATGGAGGCCGGCGAAACACCCGAAGGCGGCATCACGCGCGAGATCAAGGAAGAGACCAATCTCGACGTCACCGACCTCAAGCTGATCGGTGTCTACGACTTCCAGCGCATGAACCAGATCATCATTGCCTACAGCGCGGTTGGCCACGGAGAGGTCAGCCTCTCGCCGGAACTGGTCGACTACAAACTCTACGCGCATGAAGACGTCAAATGCTGGCCGGCCGGCACCGGTTACGCCATGGCCGACTTTCTGAAGTCCAAAGGTTACGCGCCGCAGTTCGTCGAGTGGTCCAAACGCGACTGAAGCTGCGGGTCTTGCATTCCGCTAGAATTTGCCTTGCTCCGGGGTGCAGCCTTGCTGGGAGCAGCAAGGGTGGCTGAGATGGTCAGAACCAAACCCGCGAACTTGAATCGGTTCATACCGACGTAAGGAGAGCTGTCAGCAACCCGGTGCGGGGCTGTCACATCTTTCGGAGCACTTGTTGAACAACAGGCAAACGAAAGCGTGACGAATGGCTCCTTCTGCGTTGATTGCTGATTTGCTGGCTTTCCTGGCCGGCGACACCCCGTCTGACGAGGCTTTCGACAAGCAGGCGCTCGCGCTGTTCGCGCACCAATTCCAGCACAACGGGCCCTTCCAGCGCTTTTGCCAGCAGCGCGGCAAAACCCTGCGCACCGTCAAAAGCTGGCGCGACATTCCCGCCGTGCCGATCAGCGCCTTCAAGGCCCTGACCCTGAGCTGCATTCCGGCGGACCAGGCCGAACGCACCTTCATGACCAGCGGCACCACGCAAGCCGAGGTCAAGGGCAAACACCACCACCCTACATTGGCGGTGTACGACGCGTCCATGATCCGCAACTTCGGTCAGCGTTTCATGGCCGGCAGCGGCCGAATTCGCATGGGCATCCTGTTTCCCGATGAGACGCTGCTGCCCAACTCTTCGCTCGCGCATTACCTCGCGCTGGCCGTGCGCGAGTTCGGCACCGCGGCCAGCCACTACCTGCTGACGCAGCAGGGCCTGGACACCCAACGCGCGATTGCCGAGCTGGAGCGAGCGCAACAAACCGGCGAGCCTTATGCGCTGCTGGGCGCGAGTTACAGCTTTGTGCACCTGCTCGACGAGTTGCAGCGCCTGGGCAAAACTTTCAGATTACCGGCCGGCAGCCGGGTGCTGGACACCGGCGGTTTCAAGGGCCAGTCGCGCGAGTTGTCCATG
Organism: Pseudomonadota bacterium; assembly: GCA_040385775.1. GTDB lineage: Bacteria > Pseudomonadota > Gammaproteobacteria > Burkholderiales > Burkholderiaceae_C > Polaromonas. The sequence continues at coordinate 29,781 of JAZKGR010000198.1, read as the reverse complement.
CAGGACTTTTATGCCCAGCTCTCGGCCACGCTGGGCATCAGCGACAGCGACTGCATCAACATGTACGGCATGACCGAACTCAGCACGCAGTTTTACGACGACGGCAATGCCGTCCTGCCTTCGGTCAAGTCGGGCCCGCACTGGATACGCACGCGCGTGGTCGAGCCTTTGAGTGGTGAAGAGCTGCCGCACGACCAGCAGGGCATCCTTGCGCACTGCGATCTCGCGAACTTCAACTCGGTCACCACGATCCTGACCGAAGACGTGGGTGTGGCGGTGGACGGCGGCTTTTTGCTGCTGGGCCGCGCCCAGGGCAGTGCGGCCAAGGGCTGCTCGCTGGCGGTTGAGGAATTTTTACAGGCGGCTGCGGCATGACGCTGTTGCGCGAAACCGCCGCTTATTTGCCGGGGCTGCGTGCCGACGAGGTCGCGTGGCAAACATTGACGTTTGAAAGCAAAGGCGGCGGCGTCGAGGTGGCCGTGCCGGCGCTGACCCAGGCGCAAGTCATCGCGCTCACGCAGCGCGTGCGCCGCGCCAGCCGAAGTTATTTGAAATCGCTGACTGTCGCGCAGATCGTCGACATCATCGACAAAGCCATCCACCGCCTGCTGGACCCGCAGGACCCATGGCGGCGCAAGGCCGACAGCATCTTGCCGCTAGTCACCGGCTACGACGCCGAGATGGTGCGCCTGGGCCTGACCGGTTACCTCAAGACTTTCCGCAAGCCGCAGTTGTTGCGTTTTCTCGCCGAGGATTTCGGCAACCCGCAGGTGCTCGATGACTTTGTGCCGCGACCCAAGGGCGGTTTCTCCAAAGCCTTTGGTCCCGATGTGGCGGTGCATGTCTGGGCCGGCAATGTGCCCGGCCTGTGCCTGTGGAGTTTGATATCAGGCCTGCTGGTCAAGTCCGGCACCATCGGCAAGGTGGCAAGCGCAGAGCCGCTGCTGGCCGGCTGGTTTGCCCAGTTGCTGGTCGAGATCGACCCGAAGCTCGCCGACTGCCTAGCCGTGGTCTGGTGGAAGGGCGGCGACGAAGCGCAGGAAAAAGTGTTTTTCAGCAACGCCGATCTGGTGCTGGCGTATGGCGGGAACGCCGCGCTGGCCGATGTGCGGCGCCAGGTGCCGGTGACCACACGTTTCCTGCCCTTCGGCCACAAGCTCAGTTTCGGCCTGGTGGCTGCGTCGGCGCTCGATGCACGCAAGGCGCCAAGGGCGGCGCAACAGGCGGCTTACGACGTGGTGCGTTACGACCAGCAGGGTTGTTATTCGCCGCATGTGTTTTATGTGGCGCGGGGCGGCAAGATCAGCCCTGACGAATTTTCACGCTACCTCGCGCATGAACTGTCAGCGCTCGAAAAGAAGTACCCGCGGCGCACCCTGAGCCTGGGCGAAGCGGCCGATCTGGCGGCCTGGCGTGGCGCCGAGGAAATCAACAGCCTATCGGCCGGCGGTCCGCAAGTCGCGGGCGATGGCGACTGGACCGTGGTTTACAACAAGGGCTTGCAGCCGCTCGCGCCCGGCGCACTCAATCGCACAGTGCGTGTGGTCGCGGTCGATCACTTGGCCGACGTGATCCCGCTGCTGATCCCGCACCGCGCTTTTTTGCAGACGGTCGGTGTCGCCGCCGCGCCGCGTGAACTGTTTGAACTCGCCGAGCAACTGGGCCGCGCTGGTGTCACACGCGTTTGCGCGCTGGGCCAGATGACCTCGCCCGAGGCCGGCTGGCACCACGACGGCCGCTGCAGCCTGCTGGATCTGGTGCAGATGGTGGACATCGACAGCTCGGCCGAAGCGGCCGCCGAAACCCTGGCGCCCTATGTCGACTGACGCACCGGCCTTTCTCGACATGCGCGGGGTCAGCTACAGCTTCCCGGCCTACCCGCGTGTGGTGAATCAGGTGGACTGGCAAATCAAGCGCGGTGAGGTGCACAGCCTGGTCGGGCGCAGCGGTTGCGGCAAGACCACCCTGCTCAAACTCGCGGCCGGCCTGTTGCTGCCCGACGCCGGTACCGTCACCATCGATGGCCAGGCGCTACGCAAGCCGGGCAGCGAGCTCGGTTTTGTGTTCCAGGCGCCGACTTTGCTCGAATGGAAAAGCGTACTGGACAACGTGCTCTTGCCCGTCGCCTTGCAGCGCAATCCCTTGCCGGCCGATCACGCGCGCGCCGACGAGTTGCTGGTACTGATGGGCTTGTCCGACCTGGGTGGGCGCTTTCCGACCGAGCTGTCAGGCGGCCAGCAAAGCCGCGTCGCGATTGCGCGCGCGCTGCTGCTGGCGCCCAAGCTGCTGCTGCTGGACGAGCCCTTCGCGGCGCTGGACGCGATCACGCGCGAGGAACTGCAGGACGACCTGCTGCGCATCTGCCGCCTCGCGCAGACGACGGTGTTTTTTGTGACGCATGACATCAGCGAAGCGGTCTATCTGGCCGACCGCGTGGCCGTGATGGCCGACGGAAAAATCACCGATGACCTGGTGGTGGATCTGCCCTGGCCACGCCGGCGTGAACTGCGTTACGGCGCGCCCTTCAACGCGGTGTGCGCGCAAGTCCGGCAGGCCATGGATGGGGTGGTTTCATGCTGAGCCGCTTCGCCAGTCTGGTCCTGTTCGTGGCGCTGGTGGCGGGCTGGGAAGTTTTGGCGCGTGGCGATCAGGTCTCGGCCCTGGTGCTGCCGGCGCCCTCGGTGATCTGGGACAGCTTGTGGAACGGGCTGCGCAGCGGCTATTTTTTGCCGCACATCATCCACACCGGCACCGAGCTGCTGCTGGGTCTGGCGCTGGGTTGCGCCGCCGGATTGCTGGGCGGCATCGCGCTCGGCGAGTCGGCATTTTTGCGGCGACTGCTGTTCCCTTACGTCCTGGTCAGCCAGGTCGTGCCCAAACTCGCGCTGGCGCCGCTGTTTATTGTCTGGTTCGGTTTCGGCATGACATCGACTGTGGTGATCACCGCGCTGATCTGCTTTTTTCCACTGATGGAAAACACGCTGACCGGCTTGCAGCAGGTGGAACCGCGCAAGCTGGAGCTGTTCCGCATGCTGGGCGCGACACGTCTGCAAACCCTGCTGCGCCTGAAAATTCCCTCGGGCCTGCCGGTCATCATGGCGGGCTTTCGCGTCGCCGTGGTGCTGGCGCTGGTCGGCGCGGTGGTCGGCGAGTTCATAGGCGGCAGCAAGGGCCTGGGCGCGCTGATCATCGCTTCGCAATCCATGATGGACACGCCGCTGATGTTTGCCGTGCTGCTGCTGATCACCGTGCTGGGTTTGCTGATCTACCAACTGGCCATTGGCCTGGAGCGCCTGCTGCTCTGGCCGCATTTAAAAGAAAACTCCAAGGACTGACATGTATCGCTTTACCTCTCTTCTTCGTACCTTCGCTGCGACCCTGTTGCTGGGCTGCGGCCTGGCCCATGCCGCCGACAAGGTGGTGGTGGCCGGCTGGAGCCAGCCCATCACCGAGATCACCAACCTGCTGGTCGAGGAGGACAAGGGCTTCTTCAAGGCGCGCGGCATCGAGCTCGGTTACGTGCCGGGCGCGGGTGGCGGCGACGCGATCCGCAACATGCTGACCGGCCAGGCCACGGTGGCATTCACCGATCCGGGTTCTTTCTTCGCCGCGCTGGACAAGGGCGAAAAGCTGCGTGCGATTTATGACATCTATCCGCAGAACGTGTTCAACGTGGTCGCGCTCAAATCGAGTGGCATCACCAAACCGTCCGACCTCAAGGGCAAGAAGATCGGCGTCTACAGCCTGTCCAGCGGCACAAGGCAAAACCTGCTGGTGCTGCTGCAGCAGGCGGGGCTGACGGAGGCCGACGTGACCATCGTGGTCACCGGCCTGCTCAATTTCGCGCCGCTGATGCAGGGCCAGGTCGATGCAACCGCTGCGACCGACACCGGCCTGCTGGTGGGACGCTCCAGGGGACTGGCCGATGTCAACGTGATGGCGGTGCGTGAGTACCTGAATATTTCCAGCGACATGTTTGTGGTGACCGAAGCCACTTACCAGGCGAAAAAGGACGTGCTCAAGCGTTTTCTCGCGGCTTACCGTGACAGCATGGCCTGGATGATTGCCAACCCGGACGAAGCCGCCGCGCTGGCCGTCAAACGCGCCATCGACGGCAAGAACCCGGCCGTCAACCGCGAGATCATCCAGCTTCGCAATGCGTCCAGTGTGTCGGCCGTCACGCAGGCGCGTGGCCTGGGCGCACTCGACATGGCCATGTTCCAGAAAGCCGCCGACAGCTACAAAAAGCTCGGCATGATCCAGCGCGAGATCAAGGCCTCGGACGTGGTCATGCAGGACCTGCTGCCGCCGAAGTGAAGGACCCATCATGAAGTTCAAGGGCAAGGTGGTGCTGGTCACCGGCGCAGGCCGCGGAATCGGCGCAGCGATTGCACGCGGCTTTGCGCGCGAGGGCGCGGCGGTCGTCATCAACTACCTGCAGGACACAACTTCGGCAGAAGCGATCGCGGCTGAATGCAAGGCGCTGGGCGGAGACGGCTGGGCCCTGCAGGCCGATGTCAGTTCACAGCCTGCGGTGACGGCGATGGTCACTCAGGTGCTGGCCGAGATGGGCCGCATCGACGTGCTGGTCAACAACGCTTTTGCGTCCTACAGTTTTGATCCCGAGCAGCGCAAGATGTTCTGGGAGCTGGACTGGGCCGACTACCAGCGCCAGATCGACGGTGCCGTGCGCGCCACCTTCAACGTCTGCCAGGCGGTGCTGCCGCATTTCAAGCAGCGCAGCCAGGGCGCCATCGTCAACCTCGCCAGCGACCTGGTCGAGCGACCCAGCGTGCCTTATCACGACTACAGCACCGCCAAGTCGGCGCTGGTCGGCTTCAGCCGCAACCTGGCGGCCGAACTGGGCCCGCTGGGCATCAGGGTCAACTGCGTGGCACCGGGACTGGTTTACCCGACCGCTGCCAGCCGGCAGACCAAGGAGGAAGTGCGCGACCTGCTGACCGCCCAGACCCCGCTGCGCCGCATCGCCACTCCGGACGACGTGGCTGGGCCGGTGCTGTTCCTGGCCTCCGACTGGAGCGGCTTCATGACCGGGCAGACGCTGTTCGTCGATGGTGGTCTGGTGATGCGCTGATTGGCGCGGTTATAAGTCTTTTTGGCCCCTAGCCCCCGTCCAGCGGGGGCAAGCAGCTATCAAAACAGTAGCGATTGGTGGCCTCCGGTGGGTGACCGGGATGGAACCCAATCAGCGCAGCCCGCCTTGGTAAACTACAGGCCTGCCTTTGTAGCTCAGTGGATAGAGCGATCCCCTCCTAAGGGATAGGTCGCAGGTCCGATTCCTGCCAAGGGCACCATCTTTCGCACATCCGCCGCCTTCGTACTAGTCAAACGGCAGGGTGTAGATCAGGTCCACCGCACTTTGTTCGCCCGCCTGGGCCCGGATCGTGAAGCGCTGCGACAGGTCGTAAAACACAAACAGCGTGCCGAGCGCACCCGAAATGCTGCGTTCATACGCCGCGTAGAAGTTGCGCGAGAAGCGTTTGCCCAGCGTCACTGCGCCCTGGCTGGTGCTGCCGTCGGCCAGGGTTTCGGAGCCGCGGAAAGACAGCTCGTCCAGGCCCAGCGAGGCCGCCAGACCGCGTGACTGGCCGGCCTTGCTGCCCAGCAGTGCAATCGCCGCCTGTTGCAGCAGCGCGGCTTCGGCGCCGCCGCTGGCCGAGGCGCGGCCCACCACCAGCCAGGAGAGTTTTTCGGCATCGGGCAGCTCGGGCTGGGCATACAGGCGCACGCGCGGCAGCAGTGCGGTGCCGGTGATCTGCACACCGACGCGCTGCGTGAGGTTGGGGCGTATCGCCAGGATGTCCAGCGTCGGGTTGTCGACAGCGCCGGTGAAACGCAGCAGGCCCTGCTCGACGTCAAGCCGCTGGCCGTAGGCGCGGTACTGGCCGCCCACGGTGGCCACAGTGCCGGTCAGGCGCACCGCGTCAATCGACTCGGCGTTGAGTGCCAGCGTGCCGCGCACACGCGTGTCCAGGCCCTTGCCCTGGATGCGGAAGTTGTCGCCCAGATCGAGTTGCAGGGCGAGTTTCAGCGAGCGGCCGTTTTTGTCGTCGGCGCTGGTGGTGCTGCTGGTTTCAGCGGGGGCTTTTTTGCCGGCTGCTGCGCCGCCGCTGCTGCCGCGCACAATCACATCATCGCCGAGCTGCGGCGTGCTTTCATCGGGCAGCAATATGCTGGCCTGGTCCACACGCAGCGCACCGGTGAAGGCGGCGGCCTTGCCTTCGAGTTTGGCCTGGATGTCGCCCGACAGCGTGATCTGCCGGTCGGTGCGCAGGCTGGCGCGCAGGCGTTCGAGTTTGGCGTTCAGCAGCACCTGCGCCCTGCCGTCCATCCACCCGGCTTCACCCTGGGCGCGCAACACGCCGCCCGCGCCTTTGTCACCGGCGCCCTGCAGGATGAATTCGCTGATGCGCATGCGCGTGCCGTCCAGCGTGGCGCGCAGCCGGCCATTGCCGAACTCGATGCCGTCGACCACCGAGCGCAGCGCCAGGTCGTCGGCTTGCAGCGTACCGCTCAGTTGCGGCGCGGTCCGGTTGCCGCTGATGGCCACATTGGCCGCCAGCGAGCCGCGCAGCCGCCAACCCGGCGGCGCCAGCACCGACCAGACGCCGATGCGCGGCAGTTGTGCACGCAGCTGGCCGTTGAGCGGCGCGTCTGCGGGCCAGGCCCAGCCGGTGGAAGCACTGCGTACCAGCCGCGTCGTGAGCTGGCCTTCGGCGGTGCCGGCGCGTTCGCTGTCCCAGCGCAGCGCCATCGTCAACGCATCGCCGTTGCTGTCGAGTGTGAGGCGCGCTTCCTTCACGCCAGCCGCGACGCGTGTGGCGGGCCCTTGCGCGGTGTCGGCCTGCACCGAGATGTCGCCGCTGCTGCGCGCCAGGCTGGCCTTGAGGCGCAGCGTGTCGCCCAACGCCGCATCCCAGCGGCCATCGAACAGCATGTTGCCGGCCAGGCCCGCGCCGGCGAGTTGCGGACCGGCGAGCAGTTCTATCCAGGCCAGCGGCAGGCCGGTGAGCGTACCTGCCGTGAGCAGCTGGCCGCCACCGTATTTGATCGGCTGCCAGGCCAGCACGGCCTGGGATGGCGAGCCAGCGCCGCTGCGTGCGGGCGCACTGAGCACGGCTTCACCGGCACCGGCTTCGAGCGCGCCGCCTTTGGATGTTGGTGTCCACTTCAGCGGCACGCTGCCGCGGCTGGTCAGGCGCCAGGCGCCGCTGCCCAGTGCCGGGTCTTCGACCGAGAGGGCCAGTTGCTGCAGCATGCCCTGCCAGCCGGAGGCCGCGAGGCTGGCCCGGGCCGGGCCGACACGGCCGCCGCTGGCTGCGGTCTGCAGCGTGTAGCGGCGCTGCCCCTGTTCAATGCGGCCTTGTACCTTGAGATCGGCCTGGCTGAGGCGGCCGGATAGATTAGTTTGCAGAGCGCGCAGCTTGAGGGCTTGCGCGGTGGGCGCGGCCTGCCAGTCCAGCGCGGGGATGACCAGTTGCGCCTGCACGGCCGGGTCGCGCCAGCCGCCTTGCCACCTGAGTTGCAGGTCGGCTCGGCCGCTGGCCGAGGCGGTGCGCAGTGCCGCCGGCATGCCGGGCAGGCCCTGCAGCCAGCGCAGCGCTTGCCCGGCATCGCGGCCGCGCAGGCTCAGTTCACCGCCGCCTCGGGTTTCGCGCAGCTCACCGTTGATTTGCGCTTCGAGGCCGGAAGCTGTCAGGCTCAAGCGTCCCTTGCCGCTGCGCGCTGCAGGCTGCAACTCGACGGCGCCGGTCAGTGCCGCGTCGTCGCTGCGCACCTGCAAAGCGGTGAGGGTCAGCGTGTCGCCGGACCAGCGGCCTTTGGCGGCGGCATCACGCAGGCGCAGGCTGCCGAGCGGGCTGGTGCTGCGAGTCGCAGCGGCCTTGGCGCCGCTGGCTTTCAGGCTGGCATCGAAGTTGATCGCGCCGGCATTTCCCGAGAGGTCTGCGCGGCCATCAACGGGCAGTGCGGCGAGTTGGGTGTGCAGCGCCGCAGGGTTGATGTTTTTCAGCAGGGCCTGCGCCTGCCAGTCCTGGGCGCTGGCTGCAGCAGCGGAGGTCTCCGACCACTGGCCGCTGGCGGTGATCTCGCCGCCGCCCAGCCTGGCTTGCAGGCTGCGGACCATGGCCACGCCGTCGCGCCACTCGCCCTCTGCCTGCAGCGTGTCCAGCGGCAGGCGTTGCTGGTCCCAGGGTCCGGACAGGCTGTTCTTCACGTCGGTTTGCAGTTGCCAGGCATTCGCGCTGGTGGCAACGGGCCGGACGCTCAGACTGCCGCTGAGCCCGGTTGTTGGCGCCGCCGGCCAGAGGCTGGCCAGGTCGAGCGCGCGGAAGCTGGCGTCGGCCTGCGGCAGCGGCTGCGCGGCCCATGGCGTGATACGCGCGCTGGCGCTGGCCTGCGGTGTGGCGGCGCCGCGCGGGGAGGGCGTGCTGATTTGCAGTTCGGCCTTCGCATTCAGTTCCCTGAGCGGCCCTTGCGCTGTGGCCTTGAATGACAAGGGCAGGCGGGTGCTGCTGCCGGGAACGGCGGTGTCCAACACGCCCTGGAGCATGGCGTCGAGGTCCAGGTCACCGGTGGCCAGCAGGCTGACCCGGCCCGAGTAAGTGCCGGTCGCCACACGCGCGCCACTCAGTTCCAGCTGGTGGTGTTTACCGTCAAAGGCGTAAGTGCCGGCCAACGCGCTGGCTTCGAAAGAGGGCGGACCGACCCACAGCAACTGGCCTACCGAAAACTCATCGAGCGTGATGCGAAAGGGCAAGGCCAGCGACGCGGGTGGACCGGCCGCACGCGGCGCGGCGGCGCGCTGGTCGTCGATACGCAGCTGGGCGGCTGCCAGGCGGTCGAGCTTGAGGTTGCCCTTGAGCAGCGAGAGCGGGTCCCAAGCGAGTACCACCCCGGTCGCGACCACCTGCAGGCCGTCTTGCTGCAGAGAAAGTGTTTGAACCTGGCCGCCGGCGCGCAGCGAACCGGTCACACCCTCGGCCGTGACGGGCTGCGTCCGTGTCGCCCAGCGCAGCGCGGTGGCCAGCGAACCTTCGGTGCCGGACCACCACCAGAACGCGCTGAAGACCAGCAACAGTACGAGCAGCAGGGTGATGAAAAAGACCGCCACCGCCCGCGGCCAGCGGCGGCCTGGCCGGGGGGTTGCCGGCGTTGGTGGAGAAGCCGTGGACGCGTCCATCAGAAAACAAACCCCACACTCATGTGCAGCCGGAATTTTTTCGGCTGCACGCCGTAAGCCAGGTCCACCTGCAAGGGACCGATGGGGCTGCGCCAGCGCACGCCGGTGCCGATACCGACCTGGGGCTTGAGGTCTTGCGGCCTTTCAGCGACCGAGCCGGCGTCGATGAAAAAAGTGTTCTCCCATTCGGTAGGCAGGCCGTTCTTGAGCATGGGGCGTTGCCACTCCACGCTGCCGACCGCCATGTAGCGGCCCGGACCCGTGACGCCGTTGGCGCGCTGGATGCCGATGTCGCGGTAGCCGTAACCGCGCACCGTGCTGTCGCCGCCGGTGCGGAACAGCAGGGTGCCAGGGATGCGTGCCGAATCGGCGGCGACCACGGCGGCGGCTTCGGCGCGCAAGGCGATGCGCCCGCGCGTCAGCGACTTGACGCCCAGCCAGCGCGCGGCAGTGCGCACAAAGGGCTTGCGATCGGTGCCCAGGGTCATGCCGCCGCCCAGCTCTGCGCCCAGGCCGTAACCCCGGCTCGGGAAGGGCAGGCTGTCGAAATAACGGCCAGTCCAGACGTAATTGCCGCTGATGGCCGAACCGTCGCCGCTGTCGCTGTCCGAGATCGTCGTGCCCGGCAGTGCCTGCACGCTCGCGCGGTCGTACTGCAGGTAGACATTGCGGTCGATGCGGTCGCCGGCCTGCGATTGGCCGAAACGCAAACGCTGCGCCCGCGTGATCAGTTCGTCGTCGTCCAGCCGTTCGGCGCGCCCCAGAAAGCCCCAGCGCCAGCCGTCGTCATCGGGAATCGCCGTCCACTCTGTCTGCGCAAAGGGTGACTTGCGTTCGAGCTGCAGCTTGGTCACGGCGCGCCAGCCGATGCCTGGTACGCGGTGATGGGTGTGTTCGACGGACGCGCGCGGGCCGCTGTCGGTGGTGATGCCCACGCCCAGAATCACTTTTTGCAGCGGCGCCTCACGCACCGTGACCTGCACCGGTGCGGCCAGCGGGTCGCTGTCGGGGTCGACCAGGATCGTTGCCGAATCGAAGTAACCGCTGGAGGCCAGGCGTTGTTGCGCTTCAAGCAGGCGGTTCTGGTCGTAGACAGAACCGGGGTGCAGGCGGGCCAGCCGCGGCACCAGCAGCGGGTCGTAACGCTGGATGCCGCTGACCTGCATGGGCCCCAGCCGGTAGAGCGGGCCCGAATCCAGCGTCAAGGACAGGTCGGCGCTGGAAGCGGGGGCGTCGATGTCGGCCAGGCTGGTCGCCAGCCGGCCTGCCGGGTAACGCCGTGCCACCAGATCGCGCAGCGCCTGGGTCTTGGCGCTGTCCCAGCTGTCCTGGGTGAAACGCTGGCCGGGCGGCAGCCGCCAGTTGCGCCGTATGCCTTCACGCTGGCTGACCGCATCGACATCCGGGGACTGCGCAATGTCGCCGGAAAAATCAATCGCTACGGCGCGGGTGCGGGTCAGCTCGCCCGGATCGACCGCCACCACGATGTTGGGCCGCTGCGAGGCCGCGCCTTCGCGGGCGATGCTGATGCGGGGGTTGAAATAACCCAGCGTGCCGACCAGGTTGCGCACATTGCGTTCGGCCAGCACCACCAGGCGCGCCAGCTCGGCATCGTCGAGGTCGGTCACCGCGCGGTAACGCTGCAGTTCGAGATGCCGCTCCAGCAGGGCGCGCACCTCGGGCGGCGCTTTCACCTCGATGTCGAAGGCGGTGACTTCGGGCTGGGCCTGGGTCGGGCCGATTGCACCGGCCGGTGTGTCCGGTGGCGCCACACTGGCGGGCGGCGGCGCCGGCACGCTGGTCTGGGTGACGGGCGCGGGGCTGGTGGCCGATGGCGCAGCAGGGGTTTTGTCGGACGGGGCAGAGGGTGCGGCAGGCGCTACCGTTTGCGCCGCAGCGCTGCAGGCCAGTAGCAGGGCGAAAGCGGCGGCCGGTAAATTCCTGGCCGCCCTCCAGGCGAGGCAGGAACGGAAAACAGTCACATGTCCAGTTTACTTGGACAAGAGGCGCATGGCCTCTTCAAGGCCCTTGATGGTCAGGGGGTACATGCGCTGGTTCACCAGTTGCTGGATCACGCTGATGCTCTGGCGGTACTGCCAGACGCCTTGCGGCTCGGGGTTGATCCAGACAAATTTCGGGAAGGCGTTGGTCAGCCGCTGCATCCACTCGGCGCCGGCTTCCTCGTTGTTGTATTCGACACTGCCACCCGGTTGTAATATTTCGTAAGGGCTCATGGTCGCGTCACCGACAAAGATCAGCTTGTAGTCCTTGTTGTACTTGCGGATGATGTCCCAGGTCGCAAACTTTTCGCTGAAGCGGCGGCGGTTGTTCTTCCACATGAAGTCGTACACGCAATTGTGGAAGTAATAGAACTCGATGTGCTTGAACTCGGTCTTTGTCGCCGAGAAAAGCTCCTCGACACGCGCGATGTGTTCGTCCATGGTGCCGCCCACGTCCATCAGCAGCAGCACCTTCACGTTGTTGTGGCGCTCCGGCACCATCTTGATGTCCAGCCAACCGGCATTGGCCGCGGTGGAGCGTATGGTGTCGTCGAGGTCCAGCTCTTCCACATGGCCCTCGCGCGCGAACTTGCGCAGCCGGCGCAGTGCGACCTTGATGTTGCGCGTGCCCAGCTCCTGGGTGTCGTCGTAATCCTTGTAGGCGCGCTGGTCCCAGACCTTCACCGCGCTTTTGTTGCGGCTTTTCTCCTGGCCGATGCGTATGCCCTGCGGGTTGAAGCCGTTGGCGCCAAACGGCGAGGTGCCGCCCGTGCCTATCCATTTGCTGCCGCCTTCGTGGCGCTCTTTCTGCTCTTCAAAACGCTTCTTCAGCGTCTCCATGAGTTCGTCCCAGCCCATCTTCTCGATCTTGGCCCTGTCTTCAGCGCTGAGTTCGAGCTCGAGGTTCTTGCGCAGCCACTCCAGCGGAATGTCTTTCGTGAAGTCGGCAATCATCTCCACGCCTTTGAAGTAAGCCGCAAAAGCGCGGTCGAACTTGTCGTAGTGTTTTTCGTCCTTCACCAGCACTGTGCGGCTGAGGTAGTAGAAGTCGTCGATTTTGTACGCGCCTTCACCGATCTCGCCGTGTTCATCATCCTTGCCGCTGTTGGGCCCGACAACACCGGCTTGCAGCGCTTCGAGCAGCATCAGGTATTCCTTGACCGAGACCGGCAGCTTGGCGGAGCGAAGGGTGTAGAAGAAGTCGATCAGCATGGCGGCTCCCCCCTATTCCTTCGCGGACCGGGGTTTGTCGAGCATGTACAGCAACTGCGCCTTGACTTCAGGCCATTCCCCCGAACGCAGGCTGTACATCACGGTGTCGCGAATCGTGCCGTCGCGGCGCAGCGCGTGGCCGCGGATCACGCCGTCTTTTCTGGCGCCCAGGCGCTCAATGGCGCGTTGCGAGGCGTGGTTGAAGTTGTCGGTGCGCCAGCCAACGACGTTGCAGCCCAGGGTGTCGAAGGCATGGGTCAACAGCAGCAGCTTGCAGGTGGTGTTGATGTGGGTGCGCTGGCAACGTGCGGCGTACCAAGTGTAGCCAATTTCCACGCGTTTCACGGCGGGCAGGATGTCGTGGTAACTGCTGCTTCCGAGCACCGTGCCGGTCGCCTGGTCGCGCACGGCAAACGCAAAACGATGGCCAGCTTCGCGGGCTTTCAGGGCGTCTTCGATATAGGCCTGGGTCTGGTCTGGCTCGGGCACCGAGGTGATGCGCAGCTTCCACAATTCGCCGTCGGCCGCCGCAGCGCGCAGGCCGGCTTCGTGACTGAGATCCAGGGGCACCAGCTCGACGCCGCGGCCGGACAGGGTGATGGGTTGCACAAAACTCATTTTTCGCCGCTCCGCTTTTTGGCCTGCGCACGGCGCCAGCGCCGCGCGACCTGCAGGCCGAGGCCGCCGCCCAGACCCACCAGTACGATGCCGCCAATGGCGGCGTTGCCGTAACCGGCGGCGAAAATATCGAGGCCGGCCAGGCGCCCGATCCAGAAACCGATCAGCGCCCCACCGACAAAGCCGACGGCGTCGGACAGGCCTTCAAGCAGGAGTTTGCGGGTGTCAGCGGCCATGCAATGTTTACCGGTTGTGGCGTTGCATGAACACCAGTTTTTCAAACAGCGTCACATCCTGCTCGTTCTTGAGCAGCGCGCCGACCAGTGGCGGCACGGCCACCTTGTCTTCCTTGCTTTGCAGCGCTTCGAGTGGGATGTCTTCGGCCACCAGCAGCTTGAGCCAGTCGAGCAATTCAGAGGTGGACGGTTTCTTTTTCAGGCCGGGCAGGTTGCGCACGTCGTAGAAGGTCTTCATGGCCGCAGCCAGCAACTCTTTCTTGAGGCCCGGGAAATGCACGTCGACGATCAGCTTCATGGTGTCGGCGTCGGGGAACTTGATGTAGTGGAAGAAGCAGCGGCGCAAAAAGGCGTCGGGCAGCTCTTTTTCGTTGTTCGAGGTGATGAAAACCAGCGGCCGGTGTTTGGCCTTGATCAGTTCACGCGTCTCGTAGCAGTAGAACTCCATGCGGTCGATTTCGCGCAGCAAGTCGTTCGGGAACTCGATGTCGGCCTTGTCGATCTCGTCGATCAGCAGCGCGACCGGCTGGTCGGCCGTGAAGGCCTCCCAGAGCACGCCCTTGATGATGTAGTTGTGGATGTCCTTGACTTTCTCGTCGCCGAGCTGCGAGTCGCGCAGGCGCGACACCGCGTCGTATTCATACAGGCCCTGCTGCGCCTTGGTGGTGGACTTGATGTGCCATTGCAAGAGCGGCAATTTCAGGGCTTCGGCCACTTCCTCGGCCAGCATGGTCTTGCCGGTGCCGGGCTCGCCCTTGACCAGCAGCGGCTTTTTCAGGGTGGCGGCGGCATTGACGGCAAGCATCAGGTCCTGGGTCGCAACGTAGTTTTTGGAGCCTTGAAATTTCATGGTGGGCAGCAGCGGTGAAGGGGAAGACGGGTGAATGGGTATGGATTCGGCCGGGGCGGGCGCCAGCCCGGCGGGCACAGATATAATCGCTGGCTGTTGATATAACGAATCCTCACCTGAATTGTGCGCGAAAAATGAATAAGCTGTTCACCACGATATTCGCTCTTGCTGTCTCTCTTGCGACCGCTGCGGCCCATTCCCAGGACATCAAGGGTGATGTCAAAGCCGGCGAAGCCAAAAACGCCATGTGTATCGGCTGCCACGGCATCAAGGGTTACCAGGCCAGCTTCCCCGAGGTGTACAAGGTGCCGATGATTTCGGGCCAGAGTGGCAAATACATTGCTGCCGCGCTGCAGGCCTACAAAAAAGGTGATCGCAAACACCCGACCATGCGCGGCATCGCAGAATCGCTGAACGACCAGGATATTGCCGACCTGTCCGCCTATTACGAGCAGCACGGCGTGACCGCTGCCGCTGCGCCAGCGGCCCGGACCGCCAAAACGCCGAGCCCCGCCGTCGCCGCCCTGCTGGCCAAGGCCAATTGCGCGTCCTGCCACGGCGCTGACTTCAGCAAACCGATTGATCCGAGCTACGCCAAACTTGGCGGCCAGCATGCCGACTACCTGTTTGTGGCGCTCAAGGCTTACAAGGTCGAGAACAACCCCAAGGTTGGCCGCAGCAACGCCATCATGGCGGGCATGGCCAAGCAGTACACCAACGCAGAACTCAAGCAACTGGCCAATTACCTGGCGTCCGTTGAAGGCGACCTCAAGGTGATCCCTCAGAGCAAGTTCCGTTAAACCGCTTCGCTCCGGAAAGTAAACAAAGCCCCGCTCTGCGGGGCTTTGTCCTTGTGGGTCCATCTTTGTAAAGAGTCGCCGCACGCACGTAGAGCGACGTGACTGTTTTCTTTTCAAGCAGGGGCCGCGGGTCTGGCTTTGCCGGCCCGCAGGCGCAGCGCCCCCTCGGGGGGCAGAGAGCTACGCAAAGCGAGCGAACGTGGGGGCTAATCTTTTGTGGCGTGGCGCTGCACGCAGGCGATGTAGGCGTCGCCGTCGGGTGGCCGGCCTGCCCGCTGGCTTTCCCACACCATCTGGCCCAGGCAGTCCATGGCTTCATGGTGGGCGTCGTGCAGCGAGTTGCGCCGGGCGGCCAGCAACTCCACCGCCTGGCGGATGCCGCGCGGCTGGTCGATGGAACATTGCTCGCTGATCGACAGGTGCATGGACAGATGCAGAAAGGGATTGGTTTTGCCGGCTTCCACTTCGTAGATTTTTGCCAGCGCGGCGTCCGCGTCGGCAAAGTCGCCGTGGTATTCGGGGTGCTCTTCCAGCCACTGGCTTGCTATGGTTTCAATAGCTTCCAGCGGTTGACCGGTGCGGGTCTTGGCGTAAACAGAGCAGAAAAACCGGCGGACATCGGCTTGCGAAGGCGTGAACATGGCGCAAGCGTAGCACGGCTTGTTTTCCCGCCGGGACTGTGGTGTTTCCGGCACGTAAAACCGTGAAACGGCTCTGTCCTACGCGCCGCTGGTGTGCCGTCGCGTAGATTACCGACACGGCAGCGTGATACCGGCAAGCGCGCGCCGGTCCATCCAACATCCGGCGAGGAGAACTTCATGAACGCAATGAGAATCACGGGCATCGTCCTGATCGTGCTGGGCCTGGCCGGTTTTTTTACCGGTGGCTTCAGCTTCACCAAAGACACATCCAAAGCCAAGGTCGGCCCGATCGAGCTGGTCGTGAAAGAAAAAGAGACGGTCAACTTTCCGCAATGGCTGAGCATAGGCGCCGTGGTGCTGGGCGCGGTCGTGCTGGTGATGGGTTCACGCAAGTCCTGAGTTTTCTGCCGGCACGCGCCGGCCGGCTCAGCTGCTCTGAACGGCCAGCAGGCGCGAAATGGTTTGCGCGGCCTGCTGCAGGGGCTGCAGCATGGTCTCCTGCATCACCTTGGCGCTGGTGCGGTTGGCCTGGCCGCTGATGTTGAGGGCCGCCACTGTGCGGCCGGCCCGGTCATAAATCGGCGCGGCCATGGACACCAGACCTTCTTCGAGTTCCTGGTTGACCAGGCACCAACCCTGCTTGCGGGTTTGCACGAGTTTTTGGCGCAAGGCGTCGATGTCCGTCACGGTGTGCCGGGTCAAGGCTTCAGGGCGTGAGGCCTCCAGGCATGCCATGGCTTGTGCTTCCGGCAGCGCGGCCAGCAACACCCGGCCCATGGACGTGCAATAGGCCGGTAGCCGCGAGCCGACACCCAGCGTGATGCTCATGATCTTGTGGGTGGCCACGCGCAGCACATAAACAATGTCGGTGCCATCCAGCACAGCGGCTGAACACGACTCCCTGACTTCCTCGACCAGGTCCTCCATGACCGGCTCCGCCAGGTTCCAGATTGGCATTGAAGACAGGTAGGCAAAACCCAAGTCCAGAATGCGCGGCGTCAGCGAGAAATACTTGCCGTCGCCACTGACATATCCGAGGGTCTGAAGTGTCAGCAGGATGCGCCGCGCGCCGGCGCGGCTCAGGCCGCTGCGCGCCGCCACTTCGCTCAGCGTCTGCCGGGGCGATTGGGCACTGAAGGAGCGAATCACCTCCAGCCCGCGCGCAAAGGACTGCACATAGGCGTCGCCCGGCACGGGGCCGGGCTTGCCGGGGCTCAGGGGCGAGGCTGCGATTGCCATGAATGGGAAAATCTCCTAAAATTCATTATACGAACATTTGTTCTATATAAGAACAAATGAAGCGATTGGATTTTCTGCTGGAGACACGTTTCATGATCAACAAGATCGCCCGGTCGGTGGCCGAGGCCCTGGCCAGCGTGCGGGACGGGGCCACCGTGCTGATCGGCGGTTTCGGCACCGCCGGCATTCCGAATGAGCTGATTGACGGCCTGATCGCCCAGGGCGCGAAAGACCTCACCGTCGTCAACAACAACGCCGGCAATGGCGATACCGGATTGGCGGCGCTGCTCCAGACCGGGCGCGTGCGCAAAATCATCTGCAGTTTTCCACGTCAGGCCGACAGCCATGTGTTTGACGCGCTGTACCGTTCCGGCAAGCTGGAGCTCGAGCTGGTGCCCCAAGGCAATCTGGCCGAGCGCATACGTGCCGCCGGCGCAGGCATAGGCGCTTTTTTCTCGCCGACCGGGTACGGCACCGAGCTGGCCCGGGGCAAGGAAGTCCGCGAAATCAAGGGCAAGGGCTACGTGCTGGAGATGCCGATTTACGGCGACGTGGCGCTGATCAAGGCCGAGCGCGGCGACCGCTGGGGCAACCTGATCTACCGCAAAGCGGCGCGCAACTTTGGTCCGGTCATGGCCACGGCATCCCGGCTCACGGTAGCCACGGTGCACGACATTGCCGAACTCGGCGACATGGATCCCGAGCACATCGTCACGCCCGGCATCTATGTTCATCAGATTGTGAAGATAGCCCGCGTTGCGACGCAGGCCGGCGGTTTTCAGAAAGCGGCCTGACATGACTTACCAGAAACGAAGCAAGGACCAGCTGGCCGCGCGTGTGGCCCAGGACATCCACGAAGGCGCTGTCGTCAATCTCGGTATCGGCATGCCGACGCTGGTGGCCAACCACATCCCGTCCACGCGCGAGGTGTTGCTGCACAGTGAAAACGGCATTCTCGGCATGGGCCCCGCACCCGCCGAAGGTGACGAAGACTACGACCTGATCAACGCCGGCAAGCAGCCGGTGACCCTGCTCAAGGGCGGCGCATTTTTCCACCACGCCGACAGCTTCGGCATGATGCGCGGTGGCCATCTCGACATCTGCGTGCTCGGCGCCTTCCAGGTCTCAGCAACCGGCGACCTTGCCAACTGGAGCACCGGCGAGCCCGGCGCGATCCCCGCCGTCGGTGGCGCGATGGACCTCGCCATCGGTGCGCGTCAGACCTGGGTCATGATGGACCTGCTGACAAAAAAGGGCGAGAGCAAGGTCGTGAAAACCTGCACCTACCCGTTGACCGGCGTTGGCTGCGTCAAGCGCATCTATTCTGAACTGGCGACACTCGAGTGCACGCCGGACGGCCTCAGGCTGCTTGATAAAGTCGAGGGCCTGTCCCACGACGAGCTGGAAAAGCTGGTCGGCCTGCCCATCGCCGCTTGAGCTGCCTGACGCGCACCTTCCCACATTCTTTTTCCTGGAATAAACCATGACCCCACAAGCCTTCATTTGCGACGCCATTCGTACCCCTTTCGGCCGTTATGGCGGTGCGCTCAGCAGCGTGCGTACCGATGACCTGGCCGCCGTGCCGCTCAAGGCCTTGATGGCGCGCAACCCCAACGTCGACTGGCTCGCCGTGACCGACGTGATCTACGGTTGCGTCAACCAGGCCGGTGAAGACAACCGCAATGTGGCCCACATGGCGACCCTGCTGGCTGGCCTGCCGCTGGAACTGCCCGGCACCACGCTGAACCGCCTGTGCGGTTCCGGCATGGACGCAGTCGGCACGGCAGCCCGCGCCATCAAGTCCGGTGAGGCCCGCATGATGATTGCCGGCGGCGTCGAAAGCATGAGTCGCGCCCCATTTGTGATGGGCAAGGCCGAAAGCGCCTTCAGCCGCGCCGCACAGATGTACGACACCACCATTGGCTGGCGCTTCGTCAACAAGCTGATGAAAGAAAAATACGGCACTGACGCCATGCCGGAGACGGCGGAAAACGTCGCGTCCGACTACAAGATCAGCCGCGAGGACCAGGACAGGATGGCGCTGGCTTCGCAGCTCAAGGCGGTTGCCGCGCAGAAGGCCGGCTTCTTCGACGCCGAGATCACACCAGTCACCATCGCGCAGAAAAAGGGTGACCCCGTTGTCGTGAGCAAGGACGAACACCCGCGCGAAACCTCCATGGAGGCGCTGGCCAAGCTCAAAGGCGCGGTGCGTCCCGACGGTAGCGTCACCGCGGGCAACGCTTCGGGCGTCAACGACGGCGCCTGCGCCTTGCTGATCGCGAATGAGGAAGCTGCGAAGCAGAACGGCTTGACGCCGCGCGCGCGCATCGTCGGCATGGCCACGGCCGGCGTGCCGCCGCGCATCATGGGGATAGGCCCGGCGCCCGCGACCGAGAAAGTTCTCGCGCTGACCGGCCTGAGCCTGGCGCAGATGGATGTGATCGAACTCAACGAAGCGTTTGCTGCCCAAGGCCTGGCGGTGCTGCGCCTGCTGGGCCTGCAGGACGACGATGTACGTGTCAATCCGAACGGCGGCGCGATTGCACTGGGCCACCCGCTGGGCGCGTCGGGCGCACGCCTGATCACCACCGCTGTGAACCAGTTGCACCGCACCGGCGGCCGTTATGCCTTATGCACCATGTGCATCGGCGTGGGCCAGGGCATTGCGGTGGTGATCGAGCGCGTTTAAAGCGACATCGACGGCCGCAGCGCCATGGCCGCGCGCCAGCGCAGCAGTTCCGGGTGCTGCTCGCCGGGCTTGAGCTTGACGATGCGCGCAAAATCCACTGCCACCACGGCGGTGATGTCGGCAATGCTGAACCGGTCGGCCGCGATGAAGTCACGGCCGCGCAGCCGTTCGTCGAGCACGCCAAAAAAGTTCTGCACACGCGCCAGCCCGCGCTGGGCGAGCTCTGGAATCTGCGGGTAGTCCACCGGACCGGGCAGGGCGCGGTTGGCCATCCCGGGTGAGCCGTTGCGCAGGCATTCGGCAATCGCCAGCAGGCCCTCGAACTCGATGCGCCACTGCCAGCTCGCGATCTCGGCTTTTTCCAGCGCGGTATTGCCAAGCAGCGGCGGCTGGGGGCAGTGGGCTTCCAGCCAGGCGGCAATCGCGGCGTTGTCGGTGAGCATCAGGCCGTCGTCGGTGCGCAGCGCCGGTACGGTGCATTGCGGGTTGATACGGCGGTAGGCCTCACCCATCTGCTCACCGGCGCGCAGGTCCACTTGAACGGTCTCATGCGCCACACCTTTCTCGGCCAGCAGGATGCGGGCGCGGCGTGGGCTGGGGGCGGTGGTGCAGTCGTACAGGGTGATCATGACGGCTGCGCCAGTTTGTCCTGGGTGCGGCTGTCGAAGTCGCTGGCTTCATGGCGCTCATGCAGCTGGCTGGCTGGTTCGCCCCAGGTGCGATTCACCATGCGGCCGCGCCGGGCGCCGGGACGTTTGGCTATCGCGTCGGTCCAGCGCAGCACGTGGGTGTAGGCCTGTACCTGGAGGAACTCGCCGGCTTCATACAGCTGGCCCTTGACGAGGGTGCCGTACCAGGGCCACACCGCCATGTCGGCAATGCTGTAGTCGTCACCGGCCAGGTAAGGCGTTTCCGCCAGGCGGCGGTCCAGCACATCGAGTTGGCGCTTGACCTCCATCGCGTAGCGGTCGATCGGGTATTGCATCTTGCTCGGGGCGTAGGCATAGAAGTGGCCGAAGCCGCCGCCCAGGAAGGGCGCGCTGCCCATTTGCCAGTTCAGCCAGGACAGGCACTCGGCGCGAGCCGCGCCGCCTGCGGGTAAAAACACGCCGAACTTCTCAGCCAGGTACTGCAGGATGGCGCCGGACTCAAAGATCCGCACCGGGGCGGCGCCGCTGCGGTCCACCAGCACCGGGATCTTGGAGTTGGGGTTGGCCGCGACAAAACCACTGCCGAACTGTTCACCCTCGTGGATGCGGATCAGCCAGGCGTCGTACTCGGCGCCGGTATGGCCCAGAGCCAGCAACTCCTCCAGCATCACCGTGACCTTGACGCCGTTGGGCGTGCCCAGTGAATACAGCTGCAGCGGATGCCGGCCCACCGGCAGGTCCTTGTCGTGGGTGGCGCCGGCCACCGGCCGGTTGATGTTGGCGAAGCGGCCGCCGTTCGAGGGCGGCGGGGTCCAGATGGCGGGGGGTGTGTAGGGTGTGGTGTCGTTCATCAGAACCATATTGCCTGAGTTTGCAAGGGTCTGCAGAACACGCCCGACCCGCCTGGGCGAGTGCGGCCACTACACTGTGGCCTTGTTGTTACGGACCCTTGCCGCGATGGAAATTTTTGTGCTCCTGCTGATGGTGGCCGCCTTCGGCGCTTACCAGCTCAAGGCGAAGACCCAGGCCAGGCGCATCGCCCTGCTGGCCAGCCATCTGGGGCGCTACCAGGTGGAAAAGCTGATGGAAAGCCTGACCGACGGTTATCTGCGCGCGCTGGGCGAAAAAGACCCCGAGCGCCAGGCCCAGATCTGGAACACGCTGGCCATTTCCGAGGAGCAGATCGTCGATCAGTTCCGGCGCTTCGCTGCGGATTTTTCGTCGGTGGATCCGGCCGATGCCCGCGTCAGCAAGCTGCCGGTGTTTCTGCCTGAAAGCGACCGGTTTTTCCCCGACTACACCTTCGACATGCGCGAGGTCCTGAGCGTCCACGCGCTGGGCATTGAACGCGCGGTCACTAACGCCAGTCGCCGCTCACCGCGTGACAGGGCCTACACGCTGTCGGCCGAACTGTTTCTGATGCAGCACAGCTGCCACTGGTATTGCCGCTCCAAAACAGTCGCGTCGGCGCGCATGCTGGCGCGGCACCAGACGCCCTACGCGCAGTTGCTGGCGTCGGTGGACCCGCAGACACGCGAGGCCTACCTGGCGGTGATAGGCCGGTGACCCGCCGGCTGCACTGCGCGGCCTGCCTTCGGCCGAAAAGCAGCTGCATCTGCCACTGGGTGACGCCGGTGGCGCATCAGGCCGAGGTGCTGATCCTGCAGCACCCGCTGGAAGCGGACAACCCCAAAGGCACGGCGCGATTGCTGCAGCTGAGCCTGCAATCCAGCCGCTTGCTCTGCGGTGAAGTCTTTGATGCCGGCGCGTGGCAGTCGTCCGACAACACCCGGCACAACATCCTGCTCTACCCTGACCGGCCGTCCGACCGTGGCGCCGGCTTGCCGCTGCCACCTGCGCCCGCGCCTGATGTGCTGGATGATCCGTCACAGCTGCGGCTGATCGTGCTCGACGGCACCTGGCGCAAGAGCCGCAAGCTGCTGTACCTGAACCCGGCGCTGCAGCAGCTGCCGCGGATGTCACTGCGGGACCTGCCGGCGTCAAGCTACCGGATACGCCGCGCGCACCGGCCGGACCAGCTGTCCACGCTGGAAGCGGTTTGCGCCGCGCTGGCGCAGCTCGAAGGCAACACCGGGCAGTTTCAGCCCCTGCTGGATGCGTTCGACGGTTTTGTAGCGCAGCAGCTGGCTTTCGCCGCCCCTGGGCCAAAATCTGTAAGCAAAATCGGCCTCCAGCCCCCGCCCGACGGGAGCTGACAGCTATCAAATCAGGAGCAAATGGGCTGTCAAGGGCTGCCGGGCGTATGGCCGCTGGCCTGCGCCAGCACCCGTAGCGCGCTGCGGTCGTCGCTGCCACGCCAGGCCACGATCTGGTCGGGGCGTATCAGCGCCAGTGGCGCTTCGTACAGCGCGCGCAGTCCTGCCGGCACGTGCGCCACGACGCGCAGGTCCAGCCCCAACTTTGCGGCTGCATCGACAAAACCCTGACTGGCCGGCGCGTCCGCTCCCAGCACCAGCAGCGTCCACTCGAAGTTGAAGCTGTCGTACAGCGAGCGGCCATCGTCCAGCCAGGCATGCGGGGCGCGGCCGCCGGGACTGGCGCTGGGCTGGTAGTTGCCGGCTTGGTCCGGCGGCGGGCTGCTGCCGTCTTTCACGATCAGTGGCGAGCTGTCGTAACGCCCGCCGAAGGTCACGCCGGGGATGTTGAATTCCATCCGAACGTGAGCGTTGAGGTAGGCCGATGCGCGCGCGCGTTCAGCCTCGGCTTCGGAACCGGTCTGCTCGAGCAGGGGGGAGGCGCTGAAGCGGCCCACCGAATCGGCAAAACGCCGCGCGTAGGCGGTGTTGCGTTCGGCCAGCGGTTTGCGCTCCGGCCCATAACTGTCCAGCAGTTGCGGCGGCGCCTGCTTGCGAATCACCGCGGCCAGCTTCCAGCCCAGGTTGACCGCGTCTTCCACCGCCGTGTTGTAGCCCAGGCCGCCGGTGGGCGTGAACAGGTGCGCTGCGTCGCCGGCGATGAAGACGCGGCCGCGCTGGAAACTCTGCGCCACCAGAGAATGCCCGGCGGTCCAGGTGCCGACCGACAGCACCTCGATCGCCAGATGCCGGCCCATCGCTTCATCGACGATGCGCTGCGCGTCGGCCGCGGTCCAGGCTCGGCGTCTTCACCCTCGTGCACGGCGGCGTGGAAGGCAAACTCGGACTGGCCGTCAACCGAGGCCATGAAGGCGCGGCGCTGCGGATTCACCGACACATACATCCAGGCACGGGCGTGCGGGAAGACGCCGTAGAAGTCCGGCGCGCGCAGGTAAACCGCAAACATTTTGCCGCCCATGAACTCCCGCTTGACGCCGCTGGCGCCGTCCCAGGCGATGCCCAGTGTGCTGCGCACCGCGCTGCGCGGCCCGTCGGCGCCCACCAGGTAAGCGGCGTGTACGTCCAGTGCCGCGCCACCGGCGCTGGCCTGCACCCGCGCCTGCACGTGGCTGCCGCCATCCTCGAAACTTTCCAGCGCCCAGCCGTAACGCACATCAATGCCGGGCAAGGCTTCCGCCTGCCGGCGCAAGGTGGTCTCGACAAATTTTTGCGAGACGCGGTGCGGCAACTCGGCGGCGCTCCAGGAGCCGTCCATGGTCTTGATTTTTGTCACCGCCTGCGCGGCGGTCGGTAATTGCAGGCGCGCCAGCTCGTGGCCGGTATAACGCGTGAAGTAGGCAATGTCGGTCGGGTGGTCGGCCGGCAGGCCCTGGGCGCGAATCTCGCCGGCAAAACCCAGGCGGCGGAAATGCTCCATGGTGCGCGCCTGCGTGGCATTGGCCTGCGGGTTGAAGGCGGTGCCCGGTTTGGGATCCACCAGCAGGCAGCGTATGCCGCGGCGGCCCAGCTCGTTGGCCAGCATCAGGCCGCAAGGGCCGCCGCCGGCGATCAGCACGTCGGTGTGAACAGGATCTGTCATGTCAAACCCCCGCCATCTGCGCGGCCTGGCTCAGGCTGCGGGGCCGCCACTTTTGTTGTTGTCCAGCCATCCACGCCATGTCTCCTGCAGTTGCCGCTTGTTTTCAGTGTCGCCTGCATTGTGGCCCAGGCACTGTGCGCATTTCTCCATCTGCCAAACAGTCATTTGCGCCGCCGGCTTTTCCCCGGACGCGCGCTGGCCTATATTTGGTGACAGAGCGTCAACGAAAGAATTCATGCATCTCCATTCACTCCTCTCCGCCCGGGCCCGGCCATGCGCAACCTGAACTCCGACACCATCACCGAGGCCGTGATCGCGCGCCTTGCAGCAACACCCGATGCGCGCCTGAAGGAAATCATGACCAGCCTGGTGCAGCACATCCACGCCTTTGCGCGCGAAGTCAAGCTGACCGAAGCCGAATGGATGGCCGGTATCAACTTCCTCACGGCGACCGGCCAGAAGTGTGATGACAAGCGCCAGGAGTTCATCCTGCTGAGCGACACGCTGGGCCTGTCCATGCTGACCGTGGCCATGAACAACCACAAGCCGGCGGGCTGCACCGAAGCCACGGTGTTCGGCCCTTTCCATGTGGAAGGCGCGCCGCATTACGAGCACGGCGCCGATGTCGCCAACGGCGCGGCCGGTGAGCCCTGCATCGTGCGCGGCCGGGTGTTGGGCCTCGGCGGTGAGCCGGTCGCCGGCGCCGTGGTCGAAGTCTGGCAGGCCGACGCCGAGGGCAATTACGACGTGCAGTACCCGGACCTGGAACAGCACCGCGCGCGCGGCGTGCTCAGGTCCGGTGCGGACGGCCGTTTCGACTTCCGGACCATCGTCGCCGAGGCCTACCCGATCCCGGTCGACGGCCCGGTGGGCGACATGTTGCGCGCGACGAAGCGTCATCCCTGGCGGCCGGCACACCTGCATTTCATGATCACGGCGCCGGGTTATGAAAAGCTGGTCACCCACGTGTTCCGCGACGGCGATGTTTACCTCGACTCCGACGCGGTGTTCGGTGTGCGGCAGTCGCTGGTGGCCGCTTGGGTGCAACAGCCTGATGGGGTCTACAGCCTCGATTTCGACTTTGTGCTGAATCCGCTCGGGACACCTGCGTAAAACCGGCGGGCGTGCGCATGAACGCGCCATGAACAATGAACTGCGGATCCGCCAGATGGTTACGCTGCAGCGCCAAGGCGCCCGCTTGCCCCTGGCGTGCTATAAATATGATAGCTTCATCCCCTTTTCGGGAAAGGGCCAGGCCCCGATTTGTATCTGAAGTCCGGCGCCACACTGGGTGCCGTCAATGAGAGGGCCGCGGCAACGCCAGCGCCGCGCAGGCCTGATAATCGGCAGCTCCCGTTCCTGCGGGTGGTTCTTTTTTTCAGGCTGCCCGTGACCTTTCCCCTCATCACCGATCCCTTCTTCTACGCTGTCGCGATCCCGGCTGTCCTCTTGATGGGCATCAGCAAAAGCGGCTTCGGCGCGGGCTTCGGTTCGCTGGCGGTGCCGATGATGGCGCTGGCGGTGACGGTGCCGCAGGCGGCGGCCATCCTGATGCCCATCCTGCTGCTGATCGACATCCTGGGCATGGCGGCCTTCCGCAAGGACTTCGACATGCGGCTGGTGAAGTTCCTTCTGCCTTTCGGCTTGCTCGGCACATTGGTCGGCACGCTGCTCTTCAGCATCATGCAGCCCAATATCGTGGCCGGCATCGTGGGCGCCTTCACGCTGCTGTTTTTGGCACAGCGCCTTGCGTTCCCGCCCAAACCCGACAGCCCGCCGCCGCCGCGCTGGCTCGGTGGGCTGCTGGGGGTGACTTCGGGCTTCACCAGCTTCATCTCCCACGCCGGCGGGCCGCCGCTCAGCGCCTATGTGATCCCCCTGAGGCTGGCGCCTGTGACCTTCACCGCCACCATGGCGTTTTTCTTTTTTGTCATCAACCTGTCGAAGTGGATACCGTACGCCTGGCTGGGCCTGCTGGACATGCGCAACATGGCCACCTCGCTGGTGCTGCTGCCGCTGGCGCCGCTGGGCGTCTGGGTTGGCGTGCGGCTGACCCGACGCATTGATCCGGTCTTGTTCTACCGGATTTTGTATGTCGGCATGTTTCTCACCGGCATCAAGCTGCTCTGGGACGCTTTTCGCTAGACGGCGGGCCATCTGGCAGCTTTGCGGCGAAACCGGTAAAAACCTCACAGCGGACCAGTCCGCTTTTGGGTCAAAATCGCCGCATGGGAACAAATGCTTACGTGTTGATGCCTGAGGCCGGCCGCGCTGCTGTTTTCTTCATCTTTTTGTTTGCGGTGGCGCCTGCATGACCACCGTCGTTTTTGCCGACCTCGTCGGCAGCACCAGCATGTTCGAACGGCTCGGGGACGAAACCGCCTCGCGTTTTGTCACCCAGCTGGTCGGCGCGCTGAGCCAGGTTTTCGAGCAGCACAGCGGCCGTGTCGTCAAACTGCTGGGCGACGGCCTGTTTGTGGTGTTTCCGCAGGAAGGCGATGCGCTGGCCGCCTGCATCAGCATCCAGAAACGCTTTCTTGAAAAACCGATACGCGCCGGCGGCAGTGGCGCCCCGGTGCAAATGCAGATGGGCATCGAATCGGGCGAGGTGGTGGAAATCGACGGCGACTGTTTTGGCGACACTGTCAACTCCGCCGCCCGCCTGGCCGACCTGGCCGGCGCGGCGCAAATCCTCACCACGCAAAACGTCTGGTCCGCGCTGGGGCCTATGCAGCAGGCCAGCCTGCGCAGCCTCGGGCCCATGCACCTGCGTGGCCGGGCTGAGGCCAGCCATGTTTACCGCGTGGAGTGGCAGGCCGGGCGCGACGAAGACGCGACCATGATGGGGCGATCCATGGCGTCCAGCGCGCCGCAGGTGCTGTCGCTGGTGGCAGGCGAACAGCGTGTGCAGATTGATGCCCGCAGCCTGGCCATCTCCATAGGACGCGGTGCCGGGGCCTCGCTGGCGCTGAACGACCCGCGGGTGTCGCGCATGCATGCGACGCTGGAATGGCGCGGCGGCCAGTTTGTGCTCAGCGATGCATCGAGTTACGGCACCTGGGTTTATTTCGGCAACCAGAGCGAAGCCGTGGTGCTGCGGCGCACCGAGTGTTACCTGGTGGGCAGCGGCCAGATCAGTGCTGGCTGCGAGCGACAGGAAGGCAGTCCGCTGATCAGTTTTTCCATTGGCAGCTGAAGCCGTCCCTGCGGGGATTGCAAGCTAGAATCTTTTTTTGTTTCCAGACGTATCCTCAATGAGCCTGAACAAGCTTGGCCGTTACGACATCATCCGCGTGCTGGGCAAGGGCGCGATGGGTCTGGTCTATGAGGCGCGTGATCCCAACCTGAACCGCCGCGTTGCGATCAAGACCATCAAGGTCGAGAACCTGTCCGAGGAAGCAGCGGCCGAGTACGAAGCCCGCTTCAAGACCGAAGCCCACTCGGCAGCGCGCCTGCAGCACCCCAACATCGTCAGCGTCTACGACTCGGACCGCCACGGCGACATGGCTTTCCTGGTGATGGAGTTCATTCAGGGCGAGGACCTCAAACACCATCTCGACGGCGGCAAGCGTTATTCGCTGGAGCAGTCGCTGGCCATGATGCGCGAGTTGCTGTCGGCGCTTGAATATGCGCACCGCCAGTCCATCGTGCACCGCGACGTCAAACCCGCCAACCTGCTGATCGAGGCCGATGGCCGGGTCAAGCTGACCGATTTCGGCGTCGCCCGCATTCAGGATTCGGGCGAGGCCACGCGCACACAGGGCTCCATGGTCGGCACGCTCAAATACATGTCGCCCGAGCAGGTGCAGGGCCAGCCCATCGACGCACGGGCCGACCTGTTTGCCGTGGGCATCGTGCTGTACCAGTTGCTCACCGGCAAGCGCCCCTTTGACGGCGACACTGATTTCGCCATCATCCAGCAGATCGTCAATCACAGCCCGGCGGCGCCCAGCAGTTTCAACAACTTGCTGCCGCCCGCGATTGACGCGGTGGTGGCGCGGGCCCTGACCAAAAAGCGTGAGCAGCGTTTTGCCACGGCGCAGGAGTTTGCCCAGGCGCTGCAGGAGGCCAGCGGCCAGGCCTCGGACCCGACCATTGTTCCGCCGGTCAGCCAGCCGGGGCGGCGCGGCGGCAATGCCACGGACACCGGCTTGCAGCGGTCGCGCGCAGGCGGCTCGACGGTGAGGATGAACTCGTCCGGCACCGACTCCGGCTCCACCGTGACCCAGGAGCTGGAGCTGGTTTACTGGAAAGACATCAAGGACTCCGAAGACATCGAGGACCTCGCAGGTTTTCTCGACCGTTTCCCTTCGGGCATTTATGCGGACCTGGCGCGCCGCCGCTTGAAGAAGCTGGGCGGCAGCATTGACGAAGGTTCAGTAAGCGGCACCGCGGTCCCGGCCGGTGAAACCGAGTGGACTCGCCTGCAGACACAACACGGCTTTGCGCCTGCCGCGCCAGATGCCCGTGTTGCGCTTGATGCAGAAGCGACGCGCCTGGCGGCGTCCGATGCGCTGCCTGCTGACGCATCGCCGAGCCCGGTTACGGCGCAGGCACCGACACCCGAGGCCGAACAGCCCAAGCTGACTGAACCAGCGCAGGTACCCGAGCCCGCGCCGGAACCGGAGCCGGAACGGCAGCCGGCGCCCGCCCCCGCGCCTGTGGCAGCGGCTTTGTCGCCGCCGCCCTCGTCATCGCCAGCCGCGCAGCGATCCCCGTCGCCTTCCCCCGCGCCGGCCGCGAAACCCTCTGCTGCATCCAAAATGCCGGTGTACGCCGTCGCCGGTATCGCTGTGCTGGTGATGGCCGGCCTGGGCTTCAAGTTTTTGTCGGGCCCGCCCGCGTCGGGTGACGAAGCTGCGCAAGCCGTCCCTGCCGCAATTGCCGCGGCGGTGGGCAGCCCGGCGCCGCTGCCGGCTGCGTCGGCGCTGGCAACAGGCGCGCCGTCTGGCGCCGCCTCGTCGGCAGCAGTCGCCACGCCGGCCCCCAAGCGGGTGGTGAAGCCGCCGGTTGAAAAGGCCGTGGTGGCCCGTCCAGCGGTGGTCAGCCCGATTGTCGTGGAAACCACCCCTGTCGTGCCGCTTGAGCCGGCTGCTGCGGCGCAGGCCGGGCCGACCCATCCCAAACAGGCCTGTGAAAACCGCGTTCTGCTGGGCTTTCAGAGTTGCATGAACGAGCAGTGCGCCAGGCAGCGCTTCAAAAACCACCCGACCTGCGTTGAGCGCCGCGAGCAGGACAAGCAGCGCCAGGAGATCCGGGACGGACGGCAGTGAGCCGCCGCACCTGCGAGTGTCTACCGGTTGCTATCAAAAGAGAAGCTGCTGACCCCCACCAGATAAGGGTTTTAGCCTTATTTGCTTGTTATTTTCGGCCTGGAGGGAATTCCCGTCCGGCGCTTGCGCCCTGGACCGCCCGGGCTGCGGTTTGGCTGGCGGCGCGGCTGCCGTTACCATAGTGCTCAAACATCGGGAGATATTCATGCCTGTGGTTGTGATTGCCAATCCGAAGGGCGGCGTCGGTAAAACGACGCTGGCCACCAATGTTGCCGGTTATTTCGCCAGTCAGGGCCATGCGGTCATGCTCGGCGATGCCGACCGCCAGCAGTCGTCACGGCTCTGGCTCGGACTGCGCCCGCCGGCCGCACGGCCCATCACCACCTGGGATGTCAGTGCCGACATGATTGTCAAGCCGCCCAAAGGCACGACCCATGTGGTGCTCGATACGCCCGG
>JAZKGR010000197.1:0-2542 GCA_040385775.1 Pseudomonadota bacterium | reverse complement strand
CCATCGCCTGGCGGTGCCGCTCGACAAACTCCTGGTAGGTGTCGATGCCGCGCAACTGCAGAATGACGTTGCGCACCGCAGCCTCGACCAGCACCGCAATGTTGCGGCCCGCCACCACCTGAATCACCACCTTGCGCACCGGAATACCGAGCACGTCCTGCGTCAGCGGCTCATAGGGGATGCGTTCGTACTCGCGCTCCAGGGTCTCGCGCCGCACCAGGTGCACGATCAGCTTGAGCCGCATCTTGCGGCGCACGGCGGTCTCGCCAAAAATCGCCTTGATGTCGAGCAGGCCGATGCCGCGCACCTCCAGCAGGTTTTGCAGCAGCTCCGGGCAGCGGCCCTCGATGGTGGTCTGGTTGATGCGGTACAAATCCACCGCGTCGTCGGCCACCAGGCCGTGGCCGCGCGAGATCAGCTCCAGGCCCAGCTCGCTTTTGCCCAGGCCGGACTCGCCGGTGATCATCAGGCCCACGCCGAGGATGTCCATGAACACACCGTGCATGGAGGTGCGGTCGGCAAAATGTTTGGACAGGTAGGCGCGCAGCACGTCGATCACAAAGGCCGCCGACTCTTTGGTGGCAAACATCGGGATCTGCGCGCGCTCGCACATCGACAGCAGGGTGTCGGGCGCGACCTGGCCGTCGGCAATGATCAGCACCGGCGGCTCCAGCGTCACAATGCGCGAGATGCGGCGGGCGCAATCTTCAGGGCTGCCGTTGCTGAGGTAAGCGATTTCGCGCTCGCCAAGCAGTTGCACCCGGTAGGGGTGGATGTAGTTGAGGTAACCGACCAGGTCGGCGCCGGAGCGGGCGGCACGCACCGCCACCTCGTCAAAGCGCCGTTCGGAGGCGCCCAGGCCGGCCACCCACTCCCACTTCAGCGCGGCGCGGTGGTCCTCGAACAGGACATCGGCGCTGACGACGGTGGGTTTCATGCCTGGATTGTCAAGGACACCTGTGTCAGGTCAGGGCGCATGTTCAGGGGCTGACAGCGTGGCTGGACTGCCAGGAGGCAATCAGCTGGTGCAGCGCCGCCGCATCGGTGCTGGCCTTGAGCTGCTCACGCAGGGCGCTGTCGCTGAGCAGTTCGGCGATCTCGGACAGGATTTCAAGGTGTTTCTGGGTCGCCGCCTCGGGCACCAGCAGAAAAATCAGCAAGCCGACCGCCTGTTCGTCAGGCGCATCGAAACCAATCGGGGCACGCAACTGGAACACTGCGGCCATGGGCGCTTTCAGGCCCTTGATGCGGCCATGCGGAATCGCCACGCCGTGGCCCAGGCCGGTGGAGCCGAGGCGCTCACGCGCGAACAGGCTGTCGGTGATCAGGGCGCGGTTCAAACCATGCTGGTTTTCAAACAGCAAGCCGGCCTCTTCAAAAGCGCGCTTTTTGCTGGTGGCCTCAACACTCACCAGGACTTGGGCGGAAGGCAGAATTTGCGAAAGACGGTTCATAACGATCTTTTAGTCGCCGAATTATGCACTTTCATCAGCATGGATACCATGCAGCGCATAAAAAAGCCGCCTGACTGCACAGACGGCTTTTTGTGCCACTTGCGGGCAGCGGCTGCGGCCCTTCAGGCCTGGCGCTTGGCGGCAACGTGGTGGTGGTCCTGGGTTTTGGTCTTGTAACGCCCGACCTGGCGGTCCAGCTTGTCGGTCAGCTCATCGACCGCAGCATACAAATCAGCATGCGAACTCTCGGCAAACAGGTCACGCCCCTTGACATGCACATTGCACTCTGCCCTTTGGCGCCGTTCTTTTTCCTTCATGTTATCAATCGTCAACAAAACTTTTACATCGACAACCTGATCAAAATGCCGGGTAATTCGATCCATCTTGCTGGTCACGTAGCCGCGCAGGGCGGGGGTAACTTCAAGATGGTGGCCGCTGATCGTCAAATTCATAAAGAGACTCCTTTTCCATGGCTGGATGAGGGTTTAAAAACACCGACTGGCACAAGCGGCAAGGCGGCGGACGGACAACTCTCTTGGTTTCACTATGCGCCTGAAGCCGGGCAAACGCAATCCTGCGGCGCAAGAAAAAATGAAACAAGCCTGCAGCGCATCACGCCCGCGCCGCAGACCCTGTTGGCGCCTGGGTGGTCTCCTGTTGATTTGTATGAATTTTTTGAAACTTTTTCTGTTTTTGAGTACCCATCCCATGGCGCAAAGCCCCGCCATTGGCTCAGGATGGGCTCTAAAATCAGCATCACTTTCTCCACCCCTGTTTCGGAGTGCAGCGCATGAACACCTGTTTGGCCCGCTTTTGCCTGCATTCCTGCTTGCCCCCAGGCGTCTCAGCCGGCGCGTCGGCCAGGCGCCATGTCGCTTGAAACGATTATTTCCTCCGGCCTGACACGGCCTGACGACAAGCTCAACGCGCTGGTGCTGATGGGCGGCGGCGCGCGCACCGCTTACCAGGCCGGCGTGCTGCAGGCAGTGGCGTGCATGCTGAGCCCGCAGAACGAGGCCAACAAAGCGCCGCATTTCCCCTTCAAAATCCTGGTCGGCACCTCGGCCGGCGCGCTCAATGCCTGCTAC
>JAZKGR010000196.1:0-4974 GCA_040385775.1 Pseudomonadota bacterium | reverse complement strand
CGGCATCATGCTGCGCAGCCTCTGGGACATTGCGCCGCAACTGGCCAGCGGCGAGCTGGTGCGTGTGCTGCCGGCCTATGTGATGCCGGATGCCGACATCCACTGGCTGGCGCCCTATCGTGCCGACGCACCGCGGCGGATCCGCCTGCTGATCGACCACCTGCTCGCGCAATTCCAGGGTGCGCCCTGGAAAACTAAACCGGAGCCTTTGCGGGCCGCACCACGAGGCTCACGCCCAGCGCCGTGAGCGCCGTGCCGGCCACCGTGACCACGGTGATGGTTTCACCAAACAGCAACCAGGCCATCAGCGCCGTGGTGGGCGGCACCAGGTAAAGCAGGCTGGTCACGGCGGTGGCGGCGCCACGCTGGATCAGCATGTACAGCAGCGAGCTGCCCCCTAGCGTCAAGCCCAGCACCGACCAGGCCAGCGCACCTACAAAGCCGCCGGTCCATTGCACGGCTTCGGTTTCAAGAAAGGCAAACGGCAGTGTCACCAGCAAGGCCGCGCCGAGCTGGATCGCGTTGGCGCTGCGCACATCGGCGGACTGCACAAAACGCTTCTGGTACAGCGTGCCGGCCGTGATGCACAGCAGCGCAAACACAGCAAATCCCAGGGTATAGGGGGTGGCTTCGTTGCCCGGGCCGAATTTGCGCGAGACCACCAGCAGCAAACCGGCCAGGCCCAACACCAGGCCCAGCCACTGGCGCTTGCTGACCCGGCCCTGGCTGGCATTGGACTCTCCCATTTGCGACACCCAGACCGCCGTCAGCACCGGCTGCAGCCCGACCACCAGCGCCGACAGGCCCGAACCCATGCCGCCCTTGATCGCCGACCAGACCCCGCTCAAATAACCCGCATGGATCAGGATGCCGGTGACGGCCAGGTGCAGCCACTGCACGCGGCTGGCTGGCCAGGCAACCCGCGCGATGGCAATCCAGGCAATGAAACACACAAGTGACAAGGCGTACCGGATGGCCAGAAAGCTCAGCGGCGGCGCATAAGGCAGGCCATATTTGGCGACGATGAAGCCGGTGCTCCAGATCAGCACGAAGACGGCGGGCATCGCCCGGATCAGGGCGTCATTCGATGCGGGCCGGCTCATTTGGCGCGCGCGCGGATTTCGGGAATGGCCTTTTTCAGGTAATAAATCATGGACCAGACCGTCAGGACGGCCGACAACCAGATCAGCCAGGTGCCCCAGAGATGGGTGTCGATGGCGCCAAACAGGTCGCCGTCGTAAAGCAGAAAGGGTATGGCCACCATTTGGACTGTCGTCTTGACTTTGCCCAGCATGTGCACCGCCACACTTTTGGTCGCACCGATCAGGGCCATCCATTCACGCAAGGCCGAAATGGCGATTTCGCGGCCGATGATGATGAGGGCCACAAACACATCGGCGCGCTGCAGGTGTACCAGCACCAGCAGCGAGGCGCACACCAGGAACTTGTCGGCGACGGGATCAAGAAAGGCGCCGAAAGACGAGGTCTGGTTCAGCTTGCGGGCCAGGTAGCCGTCCAGCCAGTCGGTCGCCGCAAACACCACGAACATCACGGTGGCAATCAGGTTGGCCTTTTCCGGCGCAACGTCGATATAAAAAATCCCCACGATCAACGGAATCGCAACAATGCGGGTCCAGGTCATCAGTGTGGGTATGGTCAGGAACATCGCCCGATTTTGGCATGAGAGCATGCAGGTTGACGGGCGGGCGTCGTAGCGGCCCTTAAATACCCCGGCTTTCACGGCGCGGCGTGGTGCAAAAACCTCTTTACGCCGTCAATGCAAGGCGCGGTAAATTTCATCGGCCAGTTCACGCGATATGCCTTCGACGGTGGCGATGTCCTCGGCGCTTGCCGAGGTCACGCCGCGTATGCCGCCGAAACGCTGCAGCAGGCTGGCGCGTTTTTTCGGGCCTATGCCGGCAATGTCTTCGAGCCGGCTGGCGCCGACACGCACCTTGGCGCGTTTGGCGCGCATGCCGGTGATGGCAAAGCGGTGCGCCTCGTCGCGGATCTGGGCAATCAGCATCAGCGCGGCCGAATCGCGGCCGAGATAGATCTTCTCGCGCCCATCGGCAAACACCAGTTCTTCCAGGCCGACCTTGCGGCCCTCGCCTTTTTCGACGCCGGCGATCAAGCCCAGGTCCAGCCCCAGTTCCTCGAACACCTCGCGCGCCATCGAGACCTGACCCTTGCCGCCGTCGATCAGCACCAGGTCAGGCAGGCGCGCGGCGTTGTTGCGCGCCGCTTCGGCCAGCTTGCTGTAGCGGCGCATCAGCACCTGGCGCATGGCGGCATAGTCGTCGCCCGGCGTGATGCCCTCGATGTTGTAACGCCGGTATTCGGCACTTTGCATCTTGTGGCCGTGAAACACCACACACGAGGCCTGGGTCGATTCGCCGGCCGTGTGTGAAATGTCAAAACATTCGATACGCAGAGTGTCGAGATTCTCCAGCGACAGTTCCAGCGCCTCGGCCAGCGCGCGCGTGCGGGCCTGCTGCGAGCCCTGCTCGGCCAGCAGGCGGGCCAGTTGCAGGTCGGCATTTTTCTGCGCCATCTCCAGCCAGATGCGGCGCTGCTCGCGCGGCTGGTGGATGGCCGTGACCTTGTTGCCGGTCTGCATGATCAGGGCGGCGATCAGTTCCTTGTCCACCGGCTGGCTGCACACCAGCATCGGCGGCACCGGCACGTCGATGTAATGCTGGGCGACAAAGGCCTCGAGCACCAGTGCCTCGATGCTTTTTTCCTTGCCCGCTGCTTCGGTCCCGGCAGATTCAGGGCTGTCGCCGTCCAGAGCGGCCAGGTCAGCGGCATGTTCCACATGGGTCGGAAAATAAGGCCGGTCGCCCAGGTGCCGGCCGCCGCGCACCATGGCCAGGTTCACGCAGGCCTTGCCGCCGTGCACCTTGACCGCGAGGATGTCCACGTCCTTGTCGCCACCGATTTCCATGGACTGCTGGTGCAGCACCTTGGACAGCGCCGACATCTGGTTGCGCAGCTCGGCGGCCTGCTCGAACTCCAGTTTTTCCGCGTGGCCGCGCATCTGCTTTTCAAGCTCGGTCAGTATCTCTTCGGCCTGGCCCTGCAAAAAGCGCTCCGCATTGGCGACATCCAGCGCGTACTGCTCCGGCGTCACGTGGCCTACGCAGGGCGCGGAGCAGCGCTTGATCTGGTACAGCAAACAGGGCCGGGTGCGGTTGTTGAACACCGTGTCCTCGCAGGTGCGCAACTTGAACACCTTTTGCAGCAGCAAGATCGTTTCCTTGACCGCCCAGGCGCTCGGGTAGGGCCCGAAGTAGCGGTGCTTTTTTTCCACCGCGCCGCGGTAGTAGGCCACGCGCGGGAAGTCGTGGGAGGCCAGCTTCAGGTAGGGATAACTTTTGTCGTCGCGGAACAGGATGTTGAACTTCGGGTTCAACGTCTTGATCAGATTGTTTTCCAGCAGCAGGGCCTCGGCCTCGGAGCGCACCACCGTGGTCTCCATGCGCGCGATCTTCGTCACCATGTGGCCGATGCGCGTGCCGCCGTGGTTTTTCTGGAAGTAGGTTGACACGCGTTTTTTCAGGTCGCGCGCCTTGCCGACATAGAGCACACCGCCTTCGGCGTCGAAATAACGGTAAACGCCGGGCATCGCCGGCAGGGCCGCGACTTCGCTGAGCAGTTGGGGATCGAATTCGTGGGCGGTCGTCATGGTGATACGAAAAGTACCCGTATTGTGGACAATCCGGAAATGAATCTCGGCCGGCAGTGGGACATATTTTGCAAAGTCATCGACAACCATGGCGATATCGGTGTCTGCTGGCGGCTCAGCGCCGACCTGGCCGCGCGTGGCCAGCAGGTGCGGCTGTGGGTCGATGATGCCTCGGCGCTGGCATGGATGGCACCGCAGGGGCATGCGGGCGTCAGCGTGTTGCCCTGGACGGAACCGCTGGGACTGAACCTGCTGCGCCTGGACAGTGCGCCCTGCGAGGTGCTGGTGGAGGCCTTCGGTTGCGAGATTGCTCCTGAATTCATAGCTTCCTGCGCAGACCAGCAAAGGGCTGGAGGCCTGAAACCTGTATGGGTCAACCTCGAATACCTGTCGGCCGAGCCTTATGTGGAACGCAGCCACGCCCTGCCCTCGCCGGTGCAACACGGCCCGGCAGCGGGCTGGACCAAGTGGTTTTTTTACCCCGGCTTCACGCCGGCCACAGGCGGCCTGCTGCGTGAGCCCGGCCTGTTGCAGCGGCAGGCGGCGTTCGACCGGGCGGCCTGGCTGGCGGCACAGCACATCGAATCGACCGGTGAAACGCTGGTTGGCCTGTTCTGCTACGAACCGCCTGCCCTGGCAAGCTTGCTGGCTCAATTTGCGCGCAAGGGACAGGACGGCCAGCCGGTGCGCCTGCTGGTGGCCGCCGGACGCGCCGCGGCGGCGGTGCGGGCCGTGACCATCCATGAAAACCGGCTCCAGCCCCCGCTGGACAAGGGAAAGCTGCTATCAATTTCATACCTTCCGCTGCTGACTCAGACCGATTTCGACCACCTGCTGTGGGCTTGCGACCTGAACTTCGTTCGCGGCGAAGACTCGGTGGTGCGCGCGCTGTGGGCCGGCAAACCCTTTGTCTGGCAGATTTACCCGCAGGACGACCAGGCCCACCAGACCAAGCTGCAGGCTTTTCTGGGCATGCTGGACGCGCCGCCCTCGCTGCGCGCCTTTCATGAGGCCTGGAACGGCCCTGGGCAGGATCTGCCCGCCATCGACAGTCCAGGCTGGTCCGAATGTGTCCACACAGTCAGGCAGCGTCTGTTGGGCCAGTCCGACCTTGCCAGCCGCTTGCTCGAATTTGTGGCAAAAAAAAGCTAAAATCAAGGGCTTTGCGGAGAGTCCCGATCGGGCCGGCCGCACAACCTGCCGCGGGACCCGTCTCCTCAACCAGCGTCCAGCGGCCCAGCCTCAAGTAAGAACTGTTATGAAAATCGCTCAAGAAATACGCGCCG
>JAZKGR010000195.1:0-26066 GCA_040385775.1 Pseudomonadota bacterium | reverse complement strand
CGCCCTGGGCCACAAGGCATTGAACAAGAAGATGGCCGGCAAGTTGTGTTGTCATCCGGATATTGTGCCGCTGGAATGCACGCAGGCGCGCCGCAGAACGGGGGAAGACGCCCTTCATACCAGCCGGGGCCGCGGGACTGGCTTTGCCAGATCGCAGGCGCAGCAGCCCCTTTTCCAGTGCAAGGGGCAGGGAGCTGCCGCAGGCTCGAAGTGAGCGACCGTGGGGGCCAACTACTCTGGCGTGGCGGCGTCACCGTCGGCGCCGCCGGCTTCCAGCGCCTGGCGGGCCAGTTCCTCGTCGCTCAGCGGCGCTGCGTTTTCCAGCGCTTTCAGCTCTTCGAGAAACTCCGGCGTGGGCTCTTCGTGCTCCAGAAGCACTTCCTCCAGCTTTTGCCGGCCGGTCTCCACATGCACTGAGGGCGAGTGCAGCTCGGTCGGCGGCACCGGGAATTTCTCCCCGAGTTCGAACTTGAGCGCCTCGGACTTTTCGTCAACCCAGCTCGCAAAGTCGCCGTCTTGGGGGGTGGTCGAATCGTTCATGGCCGTCTCCTTGGAAATGGCAGCAGCGCGGATGGCCGGTGCCTGCCCCATTATGTGCAAGGGGCTGGCTTGTCGGTGTCATCCCTTGGCGCGACTTGCACGGATCAATTCACCAAATGGTTAAATATTTAGCCCTGCGCGTCCCGGAAGGACCGGTGCGTCAGCCGGTGCACCCAAAGTCCGTCCTCCCATTTTTCATTGAAAATTTACTAGGGTATCTCCCAATAAATGTCTCACCCAGTTGGTTGACCCCTTTCCATGCACTTTTTACAATTCACCTATCAGTGAATTAACAACGAAGGAGACCTTTCATGAAATCTGCCCTGCCCGTTCGCAGCCTGCTGGCTGCCGGCCTGCTGTCCCTCATTGCCACCGGCGCCATGGCGCAGTGGAAGCCCAACAAACCCATCACCCTGATCGTGCCCTGGGCGCCCGGCGGCTCCACCGACCAGGTGACGCGCGTAACCGCGGCTGAACTCGAAAAATACCTGGGCCAGAAAATCGTGATCATGAACCAGCCCGGCGCGTCCGGCTCGGTGGGCACAAAAAATGCCATGGAAGCGCCCAAGGACGGCTACACCTGGACGGCAGGCGGCGCCAAGGACCTGGGCACCTACAAGGTGCTCGGCATGCTGGACACCTCGGCCAAGGACTGGAACCTGTACCTCAACGTGGCGCACATCGCCGTGGTCGGTGTGAACGCGGACTCGCCCTACAAAACCATGCCAGAGCTGCTGGCCGCCATGAAGGCCAAGCCCGGCGCGATCTCGGTCGCCACGGCCGGCGTCAATTCCAGCGGCCACTCGGCGATTGAATCGATCGCGCGCGTAGCCGGCGTCAGCTACAAACACGTCACTTACGACGGCGGCGCCCCCGCCGCCGTGGCCGCCGCTTCCGGCGAAACCGAAGTCACCACGCAACTGGCCGCCGAGCAGACAGACATGATCCGCGCCAAGAAAATCCGGCCACTGGCCGTGGTGGGCGACAAGTCGATTGAAATCGAAGGCTACGGAACCATCCCGCCGCTGTCCCAGTTCATCCCCGGCTACAAGGATCCGATCAATTACTTCGGCATCTTCGTGCCCAAGGGCGCGCCACCTGAAGTGGCGCAAACGCTCGACAAGATCTGGGCCACCGAAATGTCCAAAAACGAAGCCCTGAAAAAGTACGCGCAGGCACGCGGCGCAATGTTCGCGCCCATGGCCGGCGAAGAAGCGCAAAAGGCCGTCTTCCCCGCGATCCAGTCTTACGCCTGGACCCAGCAGGCTGCCGGCAAGGCCAAGGTTTCGCCCGACACCGTCGGCATCCCCAAACCCTGACAACCCTCCGCAGGACACAGCATGAATGAGGGCGGTAAAACCGCCCGCTCCGACCTTCTGGGCGGCGCGGGCTGGCTATTTTTTGGCCTGTTGATCGTGGTCGAATCGCTGCGCATGGACCGCTTCACGTCCATGGGCGCCGAGCTTTACACCATGCCGGGTTTTGTGCCCGGGATGATAGGCAGCGTCATCATGTTGCTGGGCGGGGTTCTCATGCTGCGCGGCTGGCACCGGCGCGCCGCGTCCCGCGAGGATGCGCCTGCCGGGCCCCTGCTGAACCGCCGCATCACCCTCACCATGGCGCTTTCCCTGGCCTATGCCGGCGGCCTGATCGGACGCGCGCCCTTCTGGCTGGCCACGTTTTTGTTTGTCACGGCTTTTGTCGCCTGCTTCACACCGCCTGACACCACACCGCTGCGGCGCGGGGCCGTGGCCGTGCTGGCAGGCGTGCTGACCGCGGCCATTGTCACGCTGGTGTTCGAGCGAATCTTCCTTGTCCGTCTGCCATAGACATGGCCCCCACGTTTGCCACTTCGTGTGCTGCACTGCCCCCCGAGGGGGCCGTTGCTTGCTCGGGGCGGCCCTTCGCGGCGCATTTCATAGAGCTTGATCCACATGTTTGACGGACTGATTCTTTTCGGCGAATCGATAACTCGCTTCACCACGCCCGAAACCATTTTCTACGCCCTGCTGTCCTCGCTGGTGGGTGTCATCATGGGCGCGCTGCCCGGGCTGACCGCGACCATGGCGCTGGCGCTGATGACCACACTCACGATCAAGCTGCCGCCCAGCGAAGCGTTACTGATCCTGATCTGCACCTACGTCGGCTCGATCTACGGCGGCTCGCGTTCGGCCATCCTGCTCAACATACCCGGCACGCCCGCCTCTGCAGCCTCCTGCCTGGATGGCTATGCGCTGGCGCGCCAGGGCATGGCCGGACGGGCCATGGGCATCGCCACCACGGGCTCGGTGCTGGGCACGCTGATCGGCATGTTCTGTCTCGCCGCCTTCACGCCCATCCTCGGCGGGCTGGCACTCAAGTTCGGCGCCTATGAATTTTTCTGGCTGGCGCTGTTCGGCGTGATCATCGCCGGCACACTGACCGGCGATGACCCGCTGAAGGGCTGGATCGCCGGCATCGCCGGGCTTTTCATCGCTGGCATCGGCCAGGAGCCGCAGTACGCCTATGAGCGTTTTGCCTGGGGCGTTCGCGACCTCGCCGGCGGCATCCAGCTGGTGCCGGCGCTGGTCGGCGCTTTCGGTTTCGCCGAACTGCTGACGGCCATGAGAACGCGCCAGGCGCCGGTCAAGATCAGCCCGTTCGACACGGTGATCCCCAAGCTGCGCGACATCACGCAGTACTGGCGGACCATCCTGCGCTCCGGCCTGATCGGCACGGGCGTCGGCATCGTGCCGGGTGTCGGCGAGGACGTGGCTGCCTGGTCATCGTATGCCGCAGCCAAGCGCGCCAGCAAGGAAAAGGAAATGTTCGGCAAAGGGTCGGTGGAAGGACTGATGGCTGCCGAAACCGGCGACAACGCCTGCGTGCCCGGCGCCATCATTCCGGTGCTCACCCTGGCCATTCCCGGCTCGGCGCCCGCAGCCGTGCTGATGGCGGCCATGATCATCCACGGCGTCAAGCCCGGCCCGCTGATCATGGTGGAGAACCCCCAGTTTGTGTATGACGTGGTCGCCATGATGCTGTTCGCCACCATCGGCATCCTGATCTACGGCCTGGTGCTGACCAAGGCGCTGGTACAGGTGCTGCGCGTGCCCCAGCACCTGATCGTGCCCATCATCCTGGTGCTCTGTGCCGTCGGCAGTTTTGCGATTTCAGGCCGTCTCTTCGACGTGTATGTGATGCTGGCGTTCGGCCTGATCGGCTTCTTCCTGCGTGCCTTTGGCTACCCGATGGCGCCGTTGGTACTCGGCATCGTGCTCGGCGACCTGCTGGAGAAAAACCTGCGGCGCGCGCTGATCCTGTCGGACGGCAGCCTGGTGCCCTTCTTCACCCGCCCGATCTCGGCCGTGGTGGCGGCCCTGATCTTCGGCACCGTCGGCTGGAAGCTCTACAGCCTCTACAAGCGCGGCAAAAAACCCATATGAAACTTTCCTTGTGCAATGAAGTGTTGCATCCCCTGCCCCTCGACCGGCAGTGCGCGCTGGCGGCCTCGTACGGCTACACCGGCCTGGAGCTGGCGCCTTTCACGCTGGCAGACGATCCGCAAACACTGGATGCCGCAGCCGCGCAGCACTTTCGCGCCGCCGCGCAAAGTCACGGCCTGGCGATCTCCAGCCTTCACTGGCTACTGGTCAAGCCGGACGGCCTGTCACTGGTCAGCGGCGACAACGCCGTGCGGCAACAAACCCTGTCCCTGCTCAAGCGCCTGATCGACTTTGCCGCCCAGTGCGGCGCTGCTGTTCTGGTGCACGGCTCGCCGCGCCAGCGCTCGCCGCTTCCGGGCCAGAGTGCGCTTGAGGCCAATGCGCGGCTGCAGGACGCGCTGGCTGAACTGGCGCCGCACGCGCAGGCGGCCGGCGTGACCTACTGCCTGGAGCCGCTGTCCCGCGCCGAGACACCCGTCATCAACACCGTGGCCGAGGCCGCGGCCATGGTGGACCGCATCGGCTCGCCGGCCATACGCACCATGCTCGACGTCAGCGCCGCCTCGCAGGTCGAAACCGCGCCAGTGCATGAGGTGCTGACGCAATACCTGGCCAGCGGGCATATCGCTCACGTGCAGCTCAACGACAAAAACCGCCGCGGCCCCGGCCAAGGCGATACCCCGCAAGCCCCGGTGCTGCAGGTGTTGAAGGGCGCGGGCTATGCAGGCTGGATGGCGGTCGAGCCCTTCATCTACCTGCCCGACGGGCCGGGCTGCGCCGAATTCAGCGCCGCGCATGTGCGCAACACCTGGAACGCCTTGCCATGAGCGCGACAAACATCACCCTGCGGTCGGTCACGCTGTTCGAGCGCCCAGTCACATTGCGCCTGCCCTTTCGCTTCGGCGCCGCCACCGTGACGCGCTGCCCGCAGGCCTTTGTGCGGGTCGGGCTCGAGGTCGGCGGGCGCAGGTTTGAAGGCGGCAGCGCCGAACTCATGGTGCCCAAATGGTTCGACAAATCGCCGGAACTGACGCACGAGCAGAATTTCGAGCAGCTGCGCGAAGCCCTGCGCGCGGCGCGCGATGCCTATGGCGCCGCCGATGCGGGACAAAGCCCGCACGGGCTGTCGCTGTCCGCCGGTGAGCCGGCCATCACCGCCTCGGTGGCGCGCGGCCTGCCGCGCCTGGCGGCGCAGTTCGGCCCGGCCCTGCTTGACAAGGCGATTGCCGACGCCGCGCTGCGGGCAGCGGGCGCATCCTGGGTTGATGGCCTGCGCGCCGGTTTGTTGGGCGACCCCTGGGGTCCGGTGCTCGATGTGCAGCGGCCGTCCTCCGTCACCCTGCGCCACACGGTCGGCCTGGCCGACCGGCTCACCGAGGCCGACGCAGGCGCCGACCCCGGCGACGGCTTGCCCGCCACGCTGGAAGCGGCGATACGGCGTTATGGCCTGCACCACTTCAAGCTCAAGCTCTCGGGCCAGCTGGACGCCGACCTCGACCGGCTCTCGCGCATTGCGGCCGTGCTCGATGCGCAAGCAGGCGACTACCGCGTCACCCTCGACGGCAACGAGACTTTCCAGGATGCCGATGCGCTCGGCGGCTTCTGGCAGGCGCTGACCCGGTCGCAGCAAGCCGCCGGCTTGCTGCGGCGCACCTTGCTGCTGGAGCAACCGCTACCGCGCCGCGTGGCGCTGGGCCAGTCCATCGCCGGCCTGGGCATTGGCGTGCCGGTGATTCTGGACGAATCGGACGACCAGGCGGACGTGTTCGAGCGCGGCATCGCCCTGGGTTA
Organism: Pseudomonadota bacterium; assembly: GCA_040385775.1. Lineage (GTDB taxonomy): Bacteria > Pseudomonadota > Gammaproteobacteria > Burkholderiales > Burkholderiaceae_C > Polaromonas. The sequence continues at coordinate 20,310 of JAZKGR010000195.1, read as the reverse complement.
CCGCGGCATTTCCAGCAAGGCTTGCAAAGGCATTTACCGCTCGCTGGCCAACGCCGCCCGCGTGGCCAGGGAGCCGCAGCGCCTGCTGCTCTCGGGCGAAGACCTCACCTGCCAGGCCGGCCTGGCGGTGCAGCAGGACACCCTGCTGGCGGCCAGCCTGGGCGTGACGCACATCGAGCGCAACGGCCATCACTATGTCGATGGGTTCGGCATCGCCCCGGCTGCAGAGGCTGAAGCTTTTGCAGCCGCCCACCCGGGCCTTTACGACAACGCGGCTGGCCGGCCGCACCTGGCGGTGCGCGGCGGGCAACTGGACCTGAGCGCCCTGCACGTGCCCGGCTTCGCCAGCGCCGCCATGCCGCGCTGGGACGTGCTTGATGCCATGCGCTGAAGCGGCGCTGTAGCATGGCGTGAATCAACATTGCAGGTTTTGCAATAATTCACTATATGGTTAATTAAAAATGCCCGCCGCCAAAACCAAACCCACAGAGACCCGCTCGCGCGACGCCGACCGCTCCCAGCTGGCGATCCTGGTCGCCGCCCGCGACGAGTTCGCGCAGCACGGCCTGGGCGGCGCGCGGGTGGACCGCATCGCCGAACGTGCCGACGTCAACAAGCGCCTGATCTACTACTACTTCACCAGCAAGGACGAGCTGTTCCTGGCGGTGCTGGAGCAGGCCTACGCCGACATCCGGGAAGCCGAGAACCAGCTGCACCTGCGCGACATGCCGCCCGCCCAGGCGATCCAGCGCCTGACCCAGTTCACCTGGGAGTACTACATCGCGCACCCCGAGTTCCTGACGCTGCTCAACAGCGAAAACCTGCACCAGGGCCGGCACCTGGCGATGTCCGGGCGGGTGCGCGACATGAACTCGCCGCTGATCCAGACGCTGGCGGAAATCCTCGAGCGCGGCCGCAGCGAAGGCCTGTTCCGGGGCGGCATCGACCCGATCCAGCTGTATGTGTCGATCGCCGGCATGGCCTATTTCTACCTGTCGAACAACCACACGCTGTCGGCGATTTTCGGGCGCGACCTGATGACGCCCAAGGCGCACCACGAGCGGCTTTCGCACATGTGCGACGTGATCCTGGGCTACGTCCTCAGAAACTGAAGCAGCACCGTTTTGCGGCCCTGGCAAGATTTTTACAAATTCCTAATTCACTTAATGGTGAATTAGGCGTAAACTCCGGTTTGTTTGTGTCAGCCGGACTTCCTTTTTTCCGCTTTTTCCAAATATCCTTCAGGAGACAACCATGACCTTTGCACGCCGCGCCGCCCTGGCTTCACTGACTTCCCTCACTGTGCTGGCCGCGCTTTCGCCGCTGGCCGCCAGCGCCCAGGGCGCCTACCCGAACAAGCCGATCCGCGTGATCGTGCCTTTTGCCGCAGGCAGCACCACCGACATCATTGCCCGCGCCATCGCCGACAAGATGGGCCAGAGCATGGGCCAGACGCTGGTCATTGACAACCGTGGCGGCGCCAGCGGCACCATCGGCCAACAGGCCGTGGCCACCGCCGCACCCGATGGCTACACCATCATGATCCACTCGTCCTCACACACGGTCAGTCCGTCGACCTTTGCCAAGCTGCCCTTCGACACCACGGGCGACTTCGTGGGCGTCACGCCGATTTCCAGCACACCCAATGTGCTGGTGATGTCGCCATCCAAGAACATCAAAACCCTGCAGGAACTGCTGGCCGCCGCGCGCGCTAAACCCGGCAGCATGAACTTCGCCTCCGCCGGCCAGGGCAGCGCCACCCATCTGAACGCCGAGAAGTTCAAGCTCGCCGCCAAAATCGAAGCCACCAACATCCCGTTCAAGGGTTCCGGCGAAGCCGTGACCGAAGTGATGTCGGGCCGCGTGGACTATTACTTCTCGCCGATCGCGCCAGTGATCGGCCAGATCCGCGCCGGCCAGCTGGTGGCGCTTGCCGTTGGTTCGCCGAAACGCGCCAGTGCCCTGCCCCAGGTACCGACCACCGCTGAAGCGGGCGTGCCCGGCTCGGAATTCAATTTCTGGATCGGCATGATGGCCCCGGCCAAAACGCCGCGCGACATCGTCAACCGCCTGAACGACGAAGTTGTGAAGGCGCTGAACACGCCTGAAGTCAAGGAGCGTTTCGCCACGCTCGGCGCCGACGCCTGGACATTGAAGCCAGAGCAGTTCGACGCCTACATCAAGGACGAGATCAAGAGCAACGCCGTGTTGGTCAAGGCCGCCGGCCTCGCCCCCCAGTAATCCCGCGACCGCTGCCACCGGCGCGGGTCGGCTGAGGCTTCAGGGCTTCGGCGAGACCAGCCCGGTGCGGCCGCCGCATTCCCCACCCGTTTCAAAGGAACCCCATGGCCACCCAACGACTAGGACTCATCATGCACGGCGTCACCGGACGCATGGGCATGAACCAGCATCTGATCCGCTCCATCGTCGCGATCCGCAAGCAGGGCGGCGTCACGCTCTCCAACGGCGACAAGGTGATGCCCGATCCCATCCTGATCGGCCGCAACGCCGAGAAGATGGAAGCGCTGGCCAAGGCCTGGAACATCGAGCGCTGGGGCACCGACCTCGACGAAGCGCTGAGGAACAAGGACGACACCATCTTCTTCGACGCCGGCACCACGCAGATGCGTCCCACGCTGCTGGCCAAGGCGATCCGCGCCGGCAAACACGTCTACTGTGAAAAGCCGATTGCCACCAATCTCAACGAAGCCGTCGAGATCGCGCGCCTGGCTGAAAAATCGGGCCTGAAACACGGCGCCGTGCAGGACAAGCTCTTCCTGCCCGGCCTGCGCAAGCTCGACATGCTGCGCCGCGCCGGCTTCTTCGGCAAGATGCTGTCGGTGCGCCTGGAGTTCGGCTACTGGGTGTTCGAAGGCGACCTGCAGCCCATCCAGCGCCCGAGCTGGAACTACCGCACCGAAGACGGCGGCGGCATGATCCTGGACATGATGTGCCACTGGCGCTACGTGCTGGACAACCTGTTCGGCGAGGTCAAGTCCATCTCCTGCATAGGCGCGACGCACATCCCCGAGCGCTGGGACGAAGCCGGCAAGCCCTACAAGGCCACCGCCGACGATGCGGCCTACGCCACCGCCGAGCTGATCGGCCACGGCGGCGAGAACGTGATTGCGCAGATGAACATGTCCTGGGCCACGCGCGTGAACCGCGAGGATCTGGTCACCTTCCATGTCGATGGCACGCACGGCTCGGCCGTCGCCGGCCTGAGCACCTGCAAGGCCCAGTCGCGCGTCAACACGCCGCGCCCGGTCTGGAACCCGGACGAGAAGCAGACCATGAACTTCACCAACCAGTGGCAGGAAGTCCCGGACACCCAGACCTACGACAACGGCTTCAAGATCCAGTGGGAGCATTTCATCCGCCACGTGGTCGAAAACGAGCCCTACAAATGGACCTTGCCCGAAGGCGCCAAGGGTGTGCAACTTGTCGAGGCTGCGCTCGAAAGCTGGAAGGAACGCCGCTGGGTGGACGTTCCGGCGCTACAGGTTTGATAGCTGACTCTTCAGATGTGACGAGGGCTACGGCCCAATTTGATACATAAAAGGTGAATTCATGGCTTTATCCCTGACCCTGCCCGTCGCCAGCGGTGGCCTGCAGCCCTACACGCTGCAGGGCCGTACGCCCGTTCGTCCGCCGGCTGGCGTCAAGTTCAACCGCATCGCCTACTCGGCGGCGCACGTCGTGGCCGACCCGCTGGCGGTCAGCGACCCCTGGGTGAATTGCGCGATCGACTGGGACAGCACCATCGCCTACCGCCAGCATTTGTGGTCGCTGGGCCTGGGTGTGGCCGAAGCCATGGACACCGCGCAGCGCGGCATGGGCCTGGACTGGCCGACTTCGCTGGAGCTGATACGCCGCTCGCTCGATGCCGCGAAGGACGTGCCCGGAGCCCTGGTTGCTTCTGGCTGCGGCACCGACCAGCTGGTGCTAGAGAACGTCAAGACGGTTGACGAGGTCATTGCCGGCTACGAAGAGCAGATGGCCGCGATTGAAAAGCTCGGCGGCAAACTGATCGTCATGGCAAGCCGCGCGCTGGCCCGGGTCGCCAAGTCGCCGGCTGACTACGAACGTGTTTACGACCGCATCCTGAGCCAGGCGAAACAACCGGTGGTGCTGCACTGGCTGGGGGAGATGTTCGATCCGGCGCTGGCCGGCTACTGGGGCAGCAGCAACGTCGAAAAGGCCATGGACACGGCACTGGGCATCATCCAGGCCCACCCGGACAAGGTCGACGGCATCAAGATCTCGCTGCTCGACAAGGACAAGGAAATCGCCATGCGTCGCCGCCTGCCCACGGGCGTGCGCATGTACACCGGCGACGACTTCAACTACGCCGAGCTGATTGCCGGTGACGGTCAGGGCAGCGAGCTGTTCCACGGCCAGAGCGATGCGCTGCTGGGCATCTTCGACGCGATTGCACCCGCGGCCAGCGCGGCCCTCGGTGAACTGGCGCAAGGCCATGTCGAGAAGTTCCACGCCATCCTCGGCCCCACCGTGCCGCTGTCGCGCCACATCTTTGCGGCGCCCACGCGTTTTTACAAAACCGGCGTGGTCTTCATGGCCTGGCTCAACGGTCACCAGAGCCACTTCACCATGGTCGGCGGCCAGCAAAGCACGCGCTCGCTGCAGCATTTCGCCGAGTTGTTCCGGCTGGCCGATGCGGCGAATCTGCTGGAGCACCCCGAACTCGCCGTGCAGCGCATGAAAACGCTGCTGGCGCTGCATGGCATAGAACACTGACCCATCATCTGTCATGCCGGACCTGATCCGGCATCCATGGTGGTGCACCCCGATGGATCCCGGGTCAAGCCCGGGATGACAAGCAAGAAGGCAATAATGCGCGATTTTTCCGAAGACCACCGCTGGCTCTCCATCAACACCGCGACTGTGCGCAAAAGCCGCGGTGTCGAGCAGCCGCTGACCGACATCATTGAAGCCAGCGCGAAACGCGGCATCCGGGCGATCTCGCCCTGGCGCGACCAGGTCGCTGCTGCCGGTCTGCCGGTCATATCGAAGCTGGTCAAGGACCATGGCCTGGAGCTCTCGGGTTACTGCCGTGGCGGCATGTTTCCGGCCCTCGATACTGCCGGCCTCAAGGCTGCGCGAGAGGACAACCGCCGCGCCGTGGACGAAGCCTGCGAACTGAACGCCGCCTGCCTGGTGCTGGTGGTCGGCGCCCTGCCCGGCGCGCTCGCCGGAAAAGCCGCGCACAAAGACATCGCACTGTCGCGCCAGCAGGTCAGCGACGGCATCGCCGAACTGCTGGAATACGCCAAGGCCAGCAAGATGCCGCTGGCCATCGAGCCGCTGCACCCGATGTACGCGGCCGACCGCGCCTGCATCAACACCATGGAGCAGGCGCTGGACGTCTGCGACGCGCTCGATCCGTCACGTACCGGCGCCTTGGGCGTCGCGGTGGACGTGTACCACGTCTGGTGGGACCCCAAGCTGGAAGCGCAAATCAAACGCGCCGGCAAGGACAGGCTGATGGCTTTCCACGTCTGCGACTGGATGACGCCGACCACCCATTTGCTGGAAGACCGCGGCATGATGGGCGACGGTGTCATCGACATCCCGCGCATCCGCGGCTGGGTCGAGGCCCAGGGTTTCGCCGGCTACAGCGAGGTCGAGATTTTTTCGTCGGGCAACTGGTGGCAACGTGAATCGGCCGAGGTGCTGGACACCTGCATCGCCAGGCATCGCAGCGCGGTCTGAAACCTGCTGCCCGTTCAGGGTTTATGCGCCATCCGACTTGCCATTGCCTTGGCTGTGATACGGTCAAACCATGAATCGCCGCGATCTTTTGCAGCTTGTTCCCGCGCTGGGCGCAGTAGGCGCTTTCGCCCAAACCTCTGCCCAGCCGACGGTCCTGACCAAACCCATTCCATCCTCGGGTGAACAGCTCCCGGTGATCGGACTCGGCACCTGGATCACCTTCAATGTCGGCAATGACACGGCCGCGCGCGCCCAGAGTGCAGAAGTCATGCGGCAGTTTTTTGCGGCGGGCGGCAAACTGATCGACTCATCGCCCATGTACGGCTCCTCGCAAGGCGTGATCGGCGAGGCGCTGCAAAAGCTGCAGGCCCAGTCAAAGGTTTTTTCAGCGGAGAAGGTCTGGACATCGTCGGATGGCGCCACGCAGGTCGAGGCCTCGCGCAAGTTCTGGCAGGTGCCGCGTTTCGACCTGCTACAGGTGCACAACCTGCTCGCCTGGGAAAAGCAGTTGCCGCTGCTGCAGGCCATGAAGGCCGCCGGGCAACTGCGTTATGTCGGCATCACCACCTCCGAGGGACGGCGCCACAGCGAGTTCGAGCAAGTCATGCGCAGCCAGCGTATCGACTTCATTCAGCTCAGCTACAACCTGCTGGACCGCGAGGCCGAGCAGCGCCTGCTGCCGCTGGCGCGCGAACGCGGCATCGCGGTGCTGGCGAACCGGCCATTTCGCGAAGGTGCGCTGCTGCGCCAGTTGCAGCGCCACCCCTTGCCGGGCTGGGCGGCCGAGATCGAGTGCACAAACTGGGCGCAGGTCGCGCTGAAGTTTGTCGTTTCTCACCCCGCCGTCACCTGCGCCATCCCGGCCACCAGCAACCCCGCCCACTTGCGAGAGAACATGGGCGCGTCGCGCGGCCGCCTGCCCGATGCGGCCCTGCGCCAGCGCATGGCCGAACATGTAGCGAAGCTCTGAAATGTCGGAGTGGTCGACCTACACGCTGTCGGACTTCCTGATGTATGCACCCAGGACCTACTGGCGCCTGGTCGAGCTCTACAACCGCGATGTCTGGCCGCTGCAGTTGCCGCTGCTCGCCGCCGCGATGGCCGCGCTCTGGCTCACCGCCATCCGGCCGGCGCGCAGCTTTCGCTGGATCGCCTTGGCGCTCGCAGCAGCCTGGTTGTGGGTCGGCTGGGCTTTTCTCTGGCAGCGTTACGCCAGCATCAACTGGGCCGCGAGCTACGTGGCCATCGCCTTTGGCGTGCAGGCGGTGCTTCTGGCGGGCATGGCCTTGCGTTCACGTCAGCCCGCCGCGCCGCCAGGCCCCGGCGCACGCGGCCCGGGCGCACTGCTGGCTGCCGCCGGCTTGCTGTATCCCCTGCTGGGCCTGGCCCTGGGACGGCCGTGGGTGCAGGCTGAAGTCCTGGGCATGGCGCCCGAACCGACCGCGCTGTTCACACTGGGCCTGTTGCTGCTGGGCGGGCAACCGTCCACCCGCACTGGGCGCGCCCTGCTTTTTTACATTCCCGTTCTGTGCCTGCTGCTGGGCGCGGCAAGAGCGTGGACTTTTCTGAACTGAACATTTCCCATGACATTGAGCGCTTCCGCTGCAGCCAACCGCCGCGGCATTGTCTGCATGGTCGGCGCCATGGGCTGTTTCGTCACCAACGACGCACTGGTCAAGTTCGCCAGCCAAAGCATGCCCAGCGCGCAATTGATCTTTATCCGGGGCTTGATGTCGGTGCTGCTGGTGCTGGCCGTCGCGCATGCGCTGGGCGCCACGCCGCGCCTGCGCGAGGCTGCACGCGGCTGGGTTGCGGGCCGCGCGCTGGTCGATGCTGTCGCCACCATGCTCTACCTGGGCTCGCTGTTTCACCTGCCGATCGGCAATGCCACCGCGATCAACCTCGCCGCGCCGCTGTTCATGACGATGTTTGCCGCGCTTTTCATGGCCGAGCGGGTGCGTGGCGCGCGCTGGCTGGCCGTCGGTTTCGGCTTCCTCGGTGTGCTGCTGGTGATCCAGCCGCGCGCCGAAGGCTTCAACGCCTGGGCGCTGGTCTGCCTGCTGGGCACGCTGTTTCACGCGGCGCGTGACCTGATGACGCGGCGCATCCACGGTGGCGTCCCGTCCATCCTGATCACGCTGGCCACGGCGGTCGCGGTCACGGTGGTCTCGGGCATCAGCTCGCTGTTTCAGGGCTGGCAGCCTTTCGGCCTGTTCGAGTTCGGCCTGCTGGCGCTCGCCTCGGTCTTCCTCACAGGCGGTTATTACTTCATCATCAACAGCATGCGCCACGGCGAGATGACGCTGGTCGCGCCGTTTCGCTACAGCGGCCTGCTGTTTGCGCTGGTGCTGGGTTACGCGGTCTGGGGCGACGTGCCGAACACGCTGGCCTGGTTTGGCATCGCGCTGCTGATCGGCTCCGGCCTGTACGTGCTGGTCAGCGAGAAGCGGCGCCTGCCCGAAGCTGCGGCGCCACCTCCGGACTGAGCGCCCATGGGCAGCACCCCCATCAGGTGATCAGCGGCCCGCGCATCGGGATTTCAGAAGCGGTGGAACAGGCCTGGCCCTTCGGGTTTAAAGGCTCGCGTTTTCTCAGCCGGCCGTTTGGCTGGCACCGCTTCCGCTCAGGCCGGAGCGGCGGTGGCCAGCGCGGTGCGGCGTACCTTGCGTACATTGAAGGCGCTCAGCACCAACAGGCCCTGGGTGGCGATCAGGCCCAGCCAGACACCGCGGTACTGGCCATGGTCCATCAACGTGCCGAAGAACAGCGGCGCAACCGCCTGCCCGATGTCCAGGCCCGAATACACAATGCCGTAGACCCGGCCGGTGGCGTTTTCAGGGGTTGACTTCTTGACCAGCAGGTCACGCGAGGGGCCCGAGATGCCGGTGGCAAAACCCATCACGCCGAACAGCACGGGCACGAGCAGGCCAGGCACCGGGCCGAAACCGATCAGCAGCGCCACCAGCGCGGCCACGCCGAAGCCGATGCCGACCACGCGCTCGCAGCGTGCCGGATCGGACGCCAGAAAACCGCCCAGCACCATGCCCGCCGCGCTGCACACCATGTACACCGTCAGACACATCGCCGCCAGCGTCACCGGCACGCCGTGCAACTGCCGCGCCGCTTCCGGCGCGAAGGCCTGGACCACGCTGATGATCACCGCGTAGAGGAAGAAAAACACAAAACACATCCACACCGCCGGAATGCGCAGAAAGGCGAAGCTGCTTTCGGCTGCTGCCTGCGGTCCCGCCGGTTTGGCCGGTGCAGCAGGGAGATCGAACTTGCGGCCGTTGAGCATCAGCACCGCCAGCACCCCAAAGGCCAGCACGCCGGCACCCATCAGCGCCACGCGCCAGGAGAACATGATGGCCAGCGGCACCAGCAACGCCGGCGCCAGCGCCCAGCCCAGGCTGCCGGTGATCCCGTGAAAGCTGTAGGCATGGCCCAAGCGCGGCGCACTGACCTTGCGGTTGATCAGCGTGTAGTCCACCGGGTGGAACACGCCGTTGCCGATGCCCGCGACCACAGCAAAAGCCGCCAGCATCCAGTAGCTGGTGCTCACCGAATACCCGAAGGCCGCGATGCCGAGCAGGCTCAGGCCGGCGAACAAAATCGGCCGGGGGCCGAAACGGTCCACCACAAAACCCGACAGTGCCTGCACCGCGCAGGACACCACGAAAAAAATCGTCATCAGGAAACCAAGCTGCGCGTAGCTCACCGCAAACTCTTCCTTGAGCCAGGGAAACAGCGGCGCCAGCAGCAACTGGCTGAAGTGGCTGATCATGTGCGCCAGGCCGACCAGGCCGATCACGCCGGCGTCCTGGCGCAGGCTGACGGGGTTGAGGGCCGGCGGATTCAGTGTGCTTGTGATGCTCATGGCGCTATCGTAATATCGGGCCTCGATTCCTGAATGCGACAAAAAGACATCTTTTAGCGAATTTCAGCCAAAGCATGCCGCGCCCTTCCAGCCCCCTCCCCGCACGTCCGGCCCTGATCTCGGTGGTCGGTATCGACGCCTTCACGCCGAGCCCATCGCGCCCGGTGCGTGTGCGCGCGCGCAGTATGCCGGCCGACACGCATTTCGAACCGCACCGCCACGGCTGGGCGCAGCTGGCCTACTGCGCCAGCGGCATCCTGCAGGTGACGGCATCCGTACCGGACGAAATCACCTACATCGTGCCGCCCTCGCGCGCGGTGTGGATCGCGCCAGGCGCCTTGCACGCCATCCATGTGCTGGAAGCGGCGGATTTCCGCACGCTGTATATCCACGCCGCTTCGACCCCCGCCGGCTGGCAGGGTTGCCGCGTCATCGTGGTGTCGGCATTGCTGCGGGAAATGGTGCTCGCTCTCGATGCCCACGACAGTCCCGGCCTGGGCGCGGCGCGCGAGGCCATGCTCAGCGGCCTGCTGGTCGACGAGATTGCCCATGCCGACACCCAGCCCCTGGGCGTGCCCATGCCGCATGCGGAGCATGGCGACAAGCGCCTGCGCGCCCTGTGTGAGGCGGTGCTGCGCGCGCCCTCGGAGCGCGCCACGCTGGCCGAGTGGTCAGCCGACATGGGCGCCAGCGAACGCACCATGGCACGCCTGTTCCGCGATGAACTCGGCACCAGCTACCAGCAATGGCGCCAGCAGGCCATCCTGGCGCACGCACTGCCGCTGCTGGCGCGCGGCACGCCGGTCAGCCAGGTCGCAGCCGCCAGCGGCTATGCCAGTGACAGCGCGTTTTCGGCCATGTTCAAGGCCGCCATGGGCCAGTCGCCGAGTTACTTCCAGAACAAGACCGGGCTGTAAGCAAAGTCACCCCCATGCAGCCAGTGGTCTGCGCCTGACTACACTGGCGCAAATGTCTCCCCCGCTTTCACCGCCGCACGCGCAAGACAAGCTGACCTGCTTTTTCTGGAGCGACGAAACCATTCGCAGCCGCAGCGTCAGCGATACGGTGTTGTCCGGCCAGGTGGCTGTGCCTGCGCCTCCTGCACTGCTGACGACCGACTGGGAACTGGAGATCGCGCTGCAGCTGGAACTCGAAGCCGGCGAAGTCGAGCCCTTGCCCCTGCCACGCGCGCGCATGCGCTGGCCGGCGTACAGGCAGTGCGTGCAGGCCGTGGCGGACTGGACGCGCAGCCTGGGTCTTCAGGAGGTGCTGGCCGTTTCGGAGGTCGCGCTGATGGCCTGCCGCGGCGCGAAGTACCACCACGACGCCGATCAGTACGGCGGCATGGCGTTTTGCAACCTGTTCCTGAGTGAGGACCAGGGCCTGGACATCCATTTTCCGTCGGCCGGCCGGCGCATACCGTTGCGCCGTGGCACGGTGGTGATCTTTGATACCGGCCAGCCGCATGCCGTCATCAAACGCGACCACAGCGGCTTCGATACCAGCGACTTTCTGCCCGGTACGGATTGCAGCACTGTTTTCCTGAGCTGGGAGCTGCCCATCGAGGAGATTCATGTCGCACGTGCGCTGGGCATCCGCTTCGACACCGAGCCGGACACCGCCGTGCTGCTGGACGAAGGCCAGCTCCTGCGCCATGGCGCGTCTGCCGACGTCTGCGCCGCATCCGGCCGCTGGTCCGGGGCGATGTAAACGACAACGTCGCCACCCGGACGCGGCCCGACGGCGCCGACGCCTTCCTGGCCAGGACTTCCGGGCCAGCAGACCTGCTCAACGGCCTTCGGGACACCGGTCATCCACGACAAAAAACACCTTCAGCCCTTACCGGATGGTCATAACAAGCTATCAAAAAGGGAGCATTCCAGCATCCGACGGAGGTGTGGCCTCAGCGCGGGAACACGACAAGCACGGTGAGCAAGCCCGGCGTGGCTATCATGGCCTGATGAACTTCCCGGTCTGCACAAGAACCCGCAAAGTGGCAAGGCCGCTGGCGGCGGCTTGGCTCGCTTTCAGCATGCTGGCGATCGGCGCACCGCTTTACGCGCAGTCGCCCGCGCCGGAGCACCCTGCGCTGCTGCGAGCGGTCAACAGCATCCGGCAACAGGGCTGCGGTGAAGGACCGGCGCGAACGCCGGCGCTGCGTGAAAACGCAGCGCTGTCGCGCGCCGCCGCATTGCTGGCCGACGGCAACAAGCTCGACGCTGCCCTCAAAACCGCGAACTACCGCGCTGTGCATGCCACTCAGATCACCATGCGCGGAAGGACAGCGCCCGCAGCACTGGCGCCCAGCACACTGGGCAAGTCATGCGCGGCGGTGATGCACCTGCCCATGACAGACGCCGGCTTTCACCAGCGCGGCAACCAGCTCTGGGTGGTGATGGCCCAACCTTTTGTGGCGCCCGCCGCCGCGCAGGCCGAGCAAGTCGAAGCCCGCATCCTGGCGCTGGTCAACGCCGCGCGCGCCCAAGCCCGGCGTTGCGGCAAGGAGCTGTTTGTCGCCGTGCCACCGCTGCGGCATCAGCCGCTGCTGACAGAAGTCGCCGCAGGCCACGCCGCCGACATGGCGCAGCACAGCTACTTCAACCACACCGCGCGAGACGGCAGCACCGTGGACGGCCGCGCCACACGTTTGGGCTACCGCTGGCGCAGCATTGGTGAAAACCTCGCCGCCGGCCAGATGACGCCCGAAATCGCCGTGCAAGGCTGGCTGGACAGCCCCAGCCACTGCGCCAACATCATGTCGCCGGCGTTTGTTGAAACGGGCTCCGCGTTTGTGGTCAACACCTGGAGCACGCAGGCGATTTACTGGGTGCAGGTGTTTGGGGCGGGGCGATAGGCGACAAGACCGGATTGATGCTGATATCAGAAGTGTGCAATCCTCTTCAATAACCGCCCCGAGGTTATCGGTTAGACCTATCAGAAAAAAAGCGGCAACTCCTGAGTTCGTTCTATTCGGCGCTCATGACTCGGAGAAAAGTTCTACCAAATGGTGAGACTTCATAAGCAACGCCCCATGCGGGCGCGTCGTCTCCAGTAATTTGCCGAATAAGTCCGGTACGCTGCAAATTTTCTTTATATGCCTGTGGTTCAACATCCAAGCATTTATCAATTAGAAACTCCTGAATATCATCTGAGAAAGCAATATTGATTGCCAACGCAAATCGACGTAATTCAGTGCCGCTGATTTCCTTGCGAAGAAAAGCTAGATAGAGTTTCCCCAAAAGCTGACAGTTATACAAATCAGTGTAGCTATTGATAGCAAGCAACAGAGACCCCGTTATGTCTTCGCGTTTCCCCGGTGTGTCGAAATCCATCGATGCAGCATTTAAGTCATCTTGGGTGGCGTTGGCGGTGCCGGCCAAAAACGCTTGCATCTTATTAACTAGTATTTGTGACTGAATATCGCTTAGAGCTTGAACCATTCCAAGAACCGGGCCGAACCAAGGGATGATGCCAAGAGCCGAGGCACCAAGGTCGACTGCAGGGGTGACTCCAATTGCTATTTTCTCAATCAGGGATTTTCTCTCTCTCATTGATTGTTCACCTTTCATGACCAAGCCTTCTGTCTGACCTATTCTCCCCAATCACTCAGCAAGCTGACCATGCGACTACTAAATCAGCCGCTTCAACAAGCCCATCACCTGATCAAACCGCTTGCCATACGGCGGATAAAACAAATCGCCCCGCGCCCATTTTGATTGCACCAGCACCGGCTTTTGCTGCGTCAGGCGCAGGAAGCCGGCTTCGCCGTGGTAGCTGCCCCAGCCGCTGTCACCGACACCGCCGAAAGGCAGGTTCTCGTGGGCGATGTGCATCAAGGTGTCGTTGACGGTCACGCCGCCGCTGACGGTGCGGGCCAGCACATCGTCGCGCGCCGCCGTGTCGGTGCCGAACCAGTACAGCGCCAGCGGGCGCGGCCGTGCGTTGATGTAGCCGATGGCTTCGTCCATCGACGCGTAAGCCAGCACCGGCAGGATGGGGCCGAAAATTTCCTCGCTGAGCAATTTCGAATCCATCGCGGTATCAAACACCAGCACCGGCGCCATCTGCCGTGCCGCGGTGGCATCCGCGCCACCGGGATTGACCACCTGCAGCCGCGCACCGCCGGCCTCGGCCTGGGCCAGCAAGGCCTGCAGCCGCTCGTGGTGGCGCGGGCTGATGATGGCGGCGTAATCGGGGTTGCCTGCAATGGTGGGGAACAAGGTGGCCACGGCGCGGGCGAAGGCTTCGCCGAAGGCGGCTTCCCTGCCGCTGGGCAACAGCACGTAGTCGGGTGCGATGCAGGTCTGCCCGGCGTTGAGCAGCTTGCCATGCGCGATCTTGATCGCGGCAGCGTCGAGGTCGCAGGACGCGTCAACGATGCAGGGCGATTTTCCGCCCAGCTCCAGCGTGGTCGGGGTCAGGTTGGCGGCAGCGGCCTCGGCGACCTTGCGTCCGACGGCGGTGGAACCGGTGAAAAACAAATGGTCAAACGGCAGTGCGGCAAATTCCGCCGCCACCGCGCCGTCACCCTGCACCACACACAGCTCGTCAGGCGCAAACACCTCACCCAGCAGCTTTTCCAGCAGGGCGGAGGTGGCCGGTGTCAGCTCGCTCGGCTTGAGCATCACGCGGTTGCCGGCCGCCAGCGCCGTGATGACCGGGCCCAGCGACAGCTGCACAGGGTAGTTCCAGGGCGACACCACACCCACCACACCGAGCGGCTGGCGCTGCAAAAAAGCGCGGGCCGGCAACAGGTACAGCGGCGTGCCGACCTTCACGGGCTTCATCCATTTCGCCAGGTTCTTCAGGGTGCTCGACAGCAGGGACCGCAGCACAAACAGGTCGGCAATCTCGGTGAGTTGCGGCGAGCGCACGCCAAAGTCCTGCTGCACGGCCTGCGCCAGCGCAGGGCCATGGTCGTCGAGCAGGCGGCGTACACGCAGCAGGCGGTCGCGGCGCAAGGCCAGCGGCACATCAATTTGTGCGCGGCTGGCGCGGTGCTGGGTGTCGAACAAGGAGCGCAGGGAGGAAGTGGGCGTGGTCATCGGGCGATGATAGGCCGGGTGTTCACTGCATGGTAGGTGCAAGACTCCAGGCGGGTGAGGATAATCGCGCCATGACACCGCAATCCTCCGACAGCCCCGCCATCCAGCGGCTGGAAACCGCTCTGGCGGCCATCACCACCGCGGGCGACGAAGGCCGGCGTATCTTCACGCGCGTCTACGCAGACAGCGCCCGCGCTGCCGCCCAAGCCTCAGACAGGCGCCGGGGCGCAGGCCAGCTGCTGGGCCCGCTGGACGGCCGCATTGTCTCCATCAAGGACCTGTTCGACGTGGCGGGTGAAGCCACCATGGCCGGATCAAAACTGCTGCAGGGTGCTGCGCCGGCGGCGCACGATGCGCTGGTGCTCAGCCGCCTGCGCGCCGCAGGCGCCGTGATCGTCGGCAAAACCAACATGACCGAGTTTGCGTTTTCGGGCGTGGGCATCAACCCGCACTACGGCACGCCCGGCAATGCGCTGGACCTCAGCCGCATCCCCGGCGGTTCATCGTCGGGGGCCGGTGTCTCGGTGGCGCGCGGCATGTGCGAGATCGCCATCGGCTCCGACACGGGCGGCTCGGTGCGCATCCCTTCGGCGCTCAATGGACTGGTCGGCTTCAAGCCCACGCAGGCACGGGTGCCGCGCGACGGCGCCTACCCGCTGAGCTTCACCCTGGACTGCGTGGGCCCGCTGTGCCGCAGCGTGGCAGACGCAGCAGCCACCGATGGTGTGTTGGCTGGCATCGCCCACCAGCCCTTGCCGGCCCGCGCGGTGAGCGGCCTGCGCCTGGGTGTGCCGCGCGGCCTGCTGTTCAGCCAGACGCAGGACGCGGTGCTGGCTGCGGTGGAGCACGCCATGGGCACACTGGCAAGTGCGGGTGCAGCGGTCAGCAATCAATCTCTTGATGATTTGCTCGGTGAACCCTTCCGCCTGCAGGAAGGCGGTACGCTGGTCGCCGCCGAGGCCGCCTGGATTCACAAGGGCGGCGTGGCAACCCGACCTGAAGCCTACGACCCCATCGTGCTGGGTCGCATCCGCCGCGGCCAGACGCTGGACGCTGCCAGTTATGTCGGCATCCAGCAGGCGCGCGCTGCACTGATGCCCGCGCTCGATGCACGCATGGCCGGCATCGACGCGCTGCTGCTGCCCACGGTGCCGCTGCTGGCGCCGCGCATCGCCGAGGTGCAGGACGAAGACGTGTTTTTGCGCACCAACGCCCTGCTGCTGCGCAACCCCTCGGTCTTCAACTTCTTCGATCTGCCCGCCTTGTCCTTGCCGCTGCCGCGCCTGGGCGGGTTGGCGGTCGGGCTGATGCTGGTGGGCCGCCGGGGTGGTGACCGTGAACTGCTGGCGCTGGGCGCGGCGGTCGAGGGTTTGCTCAGCGGCACCTGACGCGCCGTTGCGGGGGCAGATCAGCGCCCCTATTTATAGGCCAAATCGGTCTCCAGCCCCTGCCGGACGGGAGCTGACAGCTATTATTTTGGTAGCGCCCCAGGACGCCGCCAGCTCAATACAGCGTGGCACGCTGCCGGTCCGCCAGTTCCCGGTCGTACTTTTCGCCATCGATGGCCGAGGCCGTCAGCGCCGCCAGCATGGTCCCGGTGCTGGGCAGCCGGGACCGTGCGTCGGGCGCAGGCGCCTGCCACAAGCCCGAGCGCTGGATGGCCCGCGCGCACTGGAAGAACACCGCTTCCACCTTGATAAGGATCACACATTTGGGCACTTGACCCTGCACGACAAAACGCGCCAGCATCTCCGGCGCCGTTGTGATGGTGGCGCGCCCGTTCACACGCAGGGTTTCGCCCACGCCGGGGATCAGGAACAGCAGCGCCACGCGCGGGTCGGCAAGAATGTTGCGCAGGCTGTCCACGCGGTTGTTGCCGCGGCGCTCCGGCAGCAGCAAGGTGGTGTCGTCCTGCAACTGCACAAAGCCCGGCGCATCGCCGCGCGGCGAAGCGTCCAGCCCATCGGTGCCGGCTGTCGCCAGCACCGCAAACGGCGAAGCTTCGATCAGCGCCCGGTAATGCGGGTGAACAAAGGCGACTTCTTTCCGGATGGAAGCTGCACCGACTTCACCAAAAAGCGCTGCCAGTTGTGCCGCGTTGGTGATGGCATGGGTGTCTGTGCGGATGGTCATGTGAAGGCCCGGTAAGGATGAGAAATTATCGGCGATGCCCGCAGGGGCCGAATCGCAGGCAGTTTCATCAAAATACCCCCACCGCGAGGGCGGGCTCGCCGGCCGGTCCGGCGAACCGGCGCGCATTGACCAGACAATCCGGTCCACCATGACCGACCTCTCACTCTTCCCCATCACACGCAAATGGCCCGCTCAACATCCTGACTGGCTCCAGCTTTATTCGCTGCCGACGCCCAACGGCGTCAAGGTGTCGATCATGCTGGAGGAAACCGGCCTGCCCTACGAGCCGCACCTTGTGGATTTCGCGACCAACGACCAGATGTCGCCCGAGTTTTTGTCCTTGAGCCCGAACAACAAGATCCCGGCCATCCTCGACCCGCACGGCCCCGGCGGCAAACCGCTGGCGCTGTTCGAGTCCGGCGCCATCCTGATTTACCTGGCCGAAAAAACCGGGCAATTCCTGTCGCAGGATGCCGCGACCCGCTACGAGACCATCCAGTGGCTGATGTTCCAGATGGGCGGTATTGGCCCGATGTTTGGCCAGCTCGGTTTCTTCCACAAGTTTGCCGGCAAGGACTACGAAGACAAACGCCCGCTGGAGCGCTACGTCGCTGAATCGAAACGCCTGCTTGGCGTGCTCGACAAGCGCCTCGAAGGCCGCGACTGGATCATGGGAGACGACTACAGCATTGCCGACATCGCCACCTTCGGCTGGGTGCGCAACCTGATCGGTTTTTACGGCGCTGGCGAGTTGGTCGATTTCAACACCTTTGGGAACGTCAAGCGCGTTCTGGAAAGCTTCGTCGCACGGCCGGCCGTGGTCAAGGGCCTGGCCATACCGGCACGCGACTAGGCAGCGGGACCGCCGGCCCGTACCGCAGCCGGTCCCGCAAATCGGCTTCCAGCAGCTTGGCAGGGTGTATAAACAGGGCCCCCGGTCCTGCGCACAGGTGTCACCAGCGCAGAACCCTCTGACACACCTCAAGAAAGATCCAGCATGGGCGCGCAGTGGAAAGCAAAAGGCAAGGAACTGGCGGCCAATGCCAAAGGCAAGGTCTTCGGCAAACTCGCCAAGGAAATCATGGTTGCCGCGCGCAGCGGCGCCGATCCGTCGCTCAATGCACGCTTGCGGCTGGTGGTGGAGCAGGCCCGCAAGGTGTCCATGCCCAAGGACACGCTGGAGCGCGCCATCAAAAAAGGCGCGGGCCTGACCGGCGACGCGGTCCATTTCGAGCATGTGATTTACGAGGGTTTTGCGCCGCACCGCGTGCCGGTGATGGTCGAATGCCTGACCGACAACCTGAACCGCACCGCCCCCGAAATGCGGGTCTTGTTCCGCAAAGGGCAACTCGGCACCTCGGGATCGGTGGCCTGGGACTTCGACCACGTCGGCATGATCGAGGCCGAACCCACGGCAGCGGGTGCCGACCCGGAACTGGCAGCGATTGAAGCCGGCGCCCAGGACTTCGAGGCCGGCGAGGACGAAGGCACAACGCTGTTCATCACCGATGCGGCCGACCTCGACATCGTCAGCCGCGCACTGCCGGCCCAGGGTTTCACCGTCCTGTCGGCCAAACTCGGCTACAAGCCGAAAAACCCCGTCGATCCCGCCACGCTGAGCGCCGGCGAACTGGATGAAGTCGAAGCCTTCCTGGCCGCCATCGACGCCAATGACGATGTGCAGACCATTTATGCGGGC
This sequence comes from Pseudomonadota bacterium, assembly GCA_040385775.1. GTDB lineage: Bacteria > Pseudomonadota > Gammaproteobacteria > Burkholderiales > Burkholderiaceae_C > Polaromonas. Next base: position 1,823 of record JAZKGR010000195.1, on the reverse strand, counting down.
CTGGGCAGCTAAAGCTGCCCGACCCTTCCACCTCACACCAAAACAAGCATGAACGACACCACCGCCACCGACGCGCCCCAGCGTCCGCCCCTGCCCGACCACCTGTCCGCGGACCCGCGCAGCCCGCACCATGTCGCCGCCGTGTTCGAGCATGACATCGGCATCCGCTTCAACGACAAGGAGCGCACCGACGTCGAGGAGTACTGCATCAGCGAACGCTGGATCAAGGTGCCCGCGGGCAAGGCGTTGGACCGCAAGGGCCATCCCTTGATGATCAAGCTCAAGGGCAAGGTCGAGGCTTTTTACAAGTAGGCAGCGACCCGGCCGCGCTCGCAATTCATCAGCAAAAAAGGCCTCCAGCCCATAAGCAGCGGGAGCAGGCAGCTATCAAAAGCAGAGCAGTCTGGTCAACAGGTGCTCAGTTGCCGGCGACGGTCGCGCCCACAATCGCGTGGCGCTCTAGCGAATCAGCGACAAATCCGCTGCTTTTCATGCGCGCGACAAAATCATCGATGAAGGCCGCCGCGGCAGCGCTGCGCGCCTTGGGCATGGCCATCGCCTGGTTGATCACCATGAAACGCTCGCCCAGCAGGCGCAGGCCGCCGACACGCAGCGCGTCGGCTTCCAGCCCCTGCTTCACGCCGGCTGACACTTCCAGGCCGTCTTTCAGCATGGCATCGACCACGGCTTCCGAGGTTGGCACCTGGACCAGCGTGGCGTGCTGGATATGCCGCTGCAGATACAGGCCGTACGCACTGCCGGCACCCATCACGATGCGTGTGCCGGCGCGGTCCACATCGGCATTGCTCTGGATCGTCGAGCCTTCGGGCACGAGGTAGTAGCCCTCGATCTGCACATAGGCCGGCGTGAAGTGCGTAGTCTCCGCGCGCAGCGGGTCAATCGCCATGAAGCCGATGTCGGCCTCGCCGGCGGCCAGCGCTGCCACCGATTTGGCGGCGGTGTCGAACTGCAGGAAATCCACCGCCACACCCAGCTCGCGCGCAAATTCGCGCGACAGGTCGATGGTGACGCCTGCAGGCTTTTCCTTCGCGGTATGGCTGTGCGCCAGCACCGGGTTGCCCATGTTCAGCGAAGCACGCAGCTTGCCTGCGGGCGCGAACTCCTTGGCCAGATTCGCCAGATCAGTCATCGAGAAACCCTCCCTTGTAGAAACTCCAGGCAGTGCCGTCGTGCAAATAAAAATAACCGTCGGCGCAGTCGTCCTTGCCAGGAAAAAACTCGCGGTAGGCCTTGGGCACCAGGCGCTCCAGCTGCGCGTCGGACAGTTCGTCGAATTCTTCAGGGGTGATGGGTTGGCCGACCCGGAGTTTGCGTTCCATCGCGCTTCAGGCCTCCATCAGCGCGCGCACATGCGCCGCCGTACCGCTGGCCAGGCCTTCCAGGCTGTAGCCGCCCTCGAGCACCGACACCACACGGCCCTCCGCACTTTCATCGGCCACCTTCATCAACTCCCGGGTGATCCAGTGGTAGTCGTCATCGGTGAACTGCAGCCCGCCCAGCGGGTCCAGGTGGTGGGCATCAAAGCCCGCCGAGATGATCAGCAGCCCCGGCGCAAATTTGCGCAGCGCCGGCAACAACTGGGTGGTCATGGCAGCGCGGAAGGCGGCCGACCCGGTGCCGCGCGGGAAGGGCACATTGACGATGTTGCCGGCCACGCCGGTTTCGTGGCGCGCGCCGGTGCCGGGGTAAAACTCCGACTGGTGGCAGGAGCCGTAAAACAGATCCGGATCGTCGTAAAACGAGTTCTGCGTGCCGTTGCCGTGGTGCACATCGAAGTCCACCACCGCGACGCGCTGGATGCC
>JAZKGR010000194.1:0-4417 GCA_040385775.1 Pseudomonadota bacterium | reverse complement strand
ACACCTGCCGCGAGCTGGAGCGCCAGGGTTTTGAAGTGACCTACCTCGACGTGCAAGCCGACGGCCTGCTGGACATCGAGGTGCTGAAAGCGGCCATTCGCCCCGACACCATTCTCGTGAGCGTCATGTTTGTCAATAACGAGATAGGCGTCATCCAGGACATCGCCGCCATCGGTGCCTTGTGCCGTGAAAAAGGCGTGATCTTCCATGTCGATGCAGCCCAGGCAACCGGGCGGGTCGACATTGACCTGGCCACCTTGCCGGTGGACCTGATGAGTCTGACCTCGCACAAGACCTACGGCCCCAAGGGTATAGGTGCGCTGTACGTGCGCCGCAAGCCGCGGGTGCGGCTGGAAGCCCAGATGCACGGCGGCGGTCACGAGCGCGGCATGCGCTCCGGCACCTTACCGACGCACCAGATCGTGGGTATGGGTGAGGCCTACCGCATTGCCAAAGCCGAGATGCACGAGGAAAACAAGCGCATCCGTGCCCTGCACGAGCGCATGCTGGCCGGGCTCAAAGATGTGGAAGAGGTTTTCCTTAACGGCCACGCCGACAAACGCGTGCCGCACAACCTCAACATGAGTTTCAATTTTGTCGAAGGCGAGTCGCTGATCATGGGCATCAAGGGCCTGGCGGTGTCCAGCGGATCGGCTTGTACCTCGGCCAGCCTGGAACCCAGCTATGTGCTGCGTGCTCTGGGTCGCAGCGACGAACTCGCCCACAGCAGCTTGCGCATGACGATTGGCCGCTGGAGCACCGAGGAAGAAATCGATTACGCGGTGGCGACCATCAAGGAAAACGTGGCCAAGCTGCGCGACCTGTCACCGCTGTGGGAAATGTTCAAGGATGGTGTGGATCTGTCCACCATCCAGTGGGCTGCGCACTGAGCGCGGCAGCAAAGCTTAAAGAGGTAAACAAAATGGCATACAGCGAAAAAGTGGTGGACCACTATGAAAACCCCCGCAACGTCGGCTCCTTCGAAAAGGGCGACGACACGGTAGGCACCGGCATGGTCGGCGCGCCGGCTTGCGGCGACGTGATGAAGCTGCAGATCAAGGTCAACCCGCTGACTGGTGTGATCGAGGACGCACGTTTCAAGACCTACGGCTGCGGCTCGGCGATTGCGTCGAGCTCGCTGGTGACCGAGTGGGTCAAGGGCAAGACCCTGGACGAAGCGGCAAGCATCAAGAACAGCGCGATTGCCGAAGAGCTGGCCTTGCCGCCGGTGAAAATCCACTGCTCCATCCTCGCTGAAGACGCGATCAAGGCTGCCGTCAGCGACTACAAGCTCAAGCACGCCCACTAATTTTCCCAGACCCTGCGAACCATGTCCGTTACCCTCACCGACGCCGCAGCACGGCACGTCACCCGCTACATGAGCAAGCGCGGCAAAGGCGTGGGCGTGCGGCTGGGCGTGCGAACCACCGGCTGCTCCGGCCTGGCCTACAAGATTGAATACGCCGATGAAATTGCGCCTGAAGACGTGGTCTTCGAGGACAACGGCGTCAAGGTGCTGGTCGATCCCAAAAGCATGGCGTACATCGACGGCACCCAACTCGACTTTGTGCGCGAGGGGCTGAACGAAGGTTTCAAGTTCATTAATCCGAATGAGCGCGACCGCTGCGGGTGCGGCGAATCTTTTCGGGTGTGAAGCTACTGCGCAGGCGTGATCGAGGCGCGGGCAGTGCTCGCAATCCTCACGTACCCACAGTACGCTCCGGTTGCTCCGCGCTGGCCGCACCTCGCTGACGCCCGCTCGCTACGCTTCCCATCCCGAAAACGGGCTTTCCGTGACAAGTCTCCAATCCAACGATTTCGAACTGTTTGACCTGCCTGTGCAATTTGCGCAGGACAGTGCCGTGCTTGATGCACGCTGGAAAGAGCTGCAGCGGGAGGCGCACCCTGACAAGTTCGCGGCGCAGGGTGCTGCTGCGCAGCGGCTGGCCATGCAGTGGTCGGTGCGGATCAACGAGGCTTACCAGCGCCTGAAAAATCCGCTCAAACGCGCGATGTACCTGTGTGAATTGCACGGCGCGCCCATTGAGGCGGAGAGCAACACGGCCATGCCTGCCGACTTCCTGATGCAGCAGATGCAATGGCGCGAGGCACTGGATGACGCCGATGACCTCGAAGATATTGAAGAAATCGCCGTCCAGGCTATGTCCAGTAAGCTTGAGCAGCTATCAAAAATAGAGCAACTGCTGGACGCCGAGAAGGACTTCCCGGCGGCGGCCCGGCAGGTGAGAGGCCTTATGTTTATTGAGCGTTTTGCCAGTGAGGTCGATGCGCGTATCGATGCGCTGGGACAATAGACTTTCATAACAACAAGCGCACCCCAGACCCATGGCTTTACTGCAAATCTCCGAACCCGGTCAGACGCCGGATCCGCACCAGCGGCGCATTGCCATCGGCATCGACCTGGGCACCACCCATTCGCTGGTGGCCAGCGTGCGCAACGGTGTGGCCGAATGCTTGCCCGATGCTGAAGGCCGCGTGATTCTGCCCAGCGTGGTGCGTTACGGTGTGGACGGCGCGGGCGCCGCCACCCGCCAGATCGGCTACGAGGCGCTGGCTGCCCAGGTGGATGATCCGAAAAACACGATTGCTTCGGTCAAGCGCCTGATGGGGCGCGGCATCGCGGACATCGGCAGCCGCGCCCAGCTTCCCTACGAACTGATCGACAAACCCGGCATGGTTGCGGTGCAAACCGTGGCTGGCGAAAAAAGTCCGGTCGAAGTCAGTGCCGAAATTCTGGCCACCCTGCGTTACCGGGCCGAAGACACCTTCGATGACGATGTGTTTGGCGCAGTGATCACGGTACCCGCCTACTTTGACGATGCGCAGCGCCAGGCGACCAAGGATGCCGCGCAACTGGCCGGCATCCATGTGCTGCGCCTGATCAATGAGCCGACGGCGGCTGCGATTGCCTACGGGCTCGACAACGCCAGCGAAGGTGTTTACGCCATCTACGACCTGGGCGGCGGTACCTTCGATATTTCCATCCTGCGCCTGAGCCAGGGCGTGTTTGAAGTCGTGTCCACCGGTGGCGATTCGGCGCTCGGTGGCGACGACTACGACCGCGCGCTGGTGCAGTGGGTGCTGGAGAAGGCCGGTGTGGCGGCTGACACGCTGACAGCGGGCGACAAGGCGGCTCTGCTGCAGACCGCGCGCGCCTGCAAAGAGGCCCTGTCTGCTACAGATTCAGTAGCATTCTCCGCCCGCCTGACAAGGGCCAACGTGCAATTTGACATGAAGGCGGCGGACTTCGAGGCAGCCACTGCGTCGCTGACACAGCGCACGCTGACCGCCGTGCGCAAGGCCTTGCGCGACGCGGAGCTGGGCAAGGACGATGTGCAGGGTGTGGTGCTGGTGGGCGGCTCGACCCGCATGCCGCAGGTGCGCCGAGCCGTCGGCAGTTTTTTCGGCCGCGAGCCGCTGACCAACCTGAACCCCGATGAAGTGGTAGCGCTGGGCGCGGCGGTGTCCGCCAACCAGCTGGCCGGCAATGCCGGCGGCAACGAGCTGCTGTTGCTCGACGTGATCCCGCTGTCGCTCGGTATCGAAACCATGGGTGGCCTGGTCGAACGCATCGTGCCGCGCAACCAGACCATTCCGACAGCGATGGCGCAGGACTTCACGACCTACCAGGACGGCCAGACGGCGCTCGCATTGCATGTGGTGCAGGGCGAGCGCGACCTGGTCGCCGACTGCCGCAGCCTGGCGCGGTTCGAGCTGCGTGGCATTCCGCCCATGGCAGCCGGTGCGGCGCGCATCCGCGTGACCTTCACGGTGGATGCCGACGGCCTGCTCAGCGTCAACGCCAAAGAGCAGGGCAGCGGGGTGGAGGCGCGCATCGACGTCAAGCCGTCCTACGGCCTGTCTGACGACGACATCGCCCGCATGTTGCAGGAAAGTTTTTCCACCGCCCAGCAGGACATGCAGGCGCGCGCGCTGGCCGAGGCGCAGGTCGATGCCGACCGCATGCTGCTGGCGACACAAAGCGCGCTGGCGGCCGACGCGGATTTACTGGACGCGTCTGAGAAAACTGACATAGACCGCCTGATGGCCGAGCTGGCCAGCACACGCCAGCAAGGCGATGCCGCCCAGATCGAAGCCGCCGTCAAGGCGCTGGCCGCGGGCACCGAAAATTTTGCCGCACAGCGCATGAATCGCGGCATCCGCCAGGCTCTGGCCGGCAAGAACATCGCCACGGTCTGAGAGAACCGCATCACCATGCCCATCATCAAAATCCTGCCCCATCCCGAGTACTGCCCGAACGGCGCTGAAGTTTCCGCGCCTGCGGGCACCTCGATTTGCGAAGCCTTGCTCGACAACAAGATCAATATCGAACATGCGTGTGACATGAGCGCGGCCTGCACCACCTGCCATGTGATCGTGCGCCAGGGTTTTGCAT
>JAZKGR010000193.1:0-10704 GCA_040385775.1 Pseudomonadota bacterium | reverse complement strand
ATCTAACTATTATTCGCGTCACGGCACTTAACATAATATACAAACTTCCCGAAGGTGAAAAAAGCTCATCGCTTGCAGCCCGCGCCGCAGGGGAGGTTAGAGCTATCAAAACAATAGCAATGGCCAGCATCAGCGACACGTTGGCAAAGCCCATTTGCATGCGTTTGGCGATGTTGAGCCATATCTGGCGGGCCTCGGGATTTTTGGCCCGCTGAGCCTGCATTTCAACGGTCAAAAGCTCGGGCGCTTCCCCGATCGCTGCAGCCAGTTTTTTGCAGTTGACTTCGTCCGGAAGGCTGATGCCTTTTCGGTACGTTGACAGAGACGATTCGCTGACGCCAGTGATCAGCGAAAGCTTGTAATCGGACTTCACTTTTTGGACCCGCAAAGCCTGGTCTAGAACCTGGTGAATGGTGCGCATAAAACCCCCGTTTTGAACATCCCAAGGCCAGACGATACATGCTCAATGCCATGGAGGCTATCCCCGTTTGGGTATTGAGTACTTTGGCGCTCTTGAGTACATTACGTCTGCCAGCGGGTCCACACGTCCCCACCCCCCCCTCTGAAACCCGCTGGCCCTTCGGGTGGTGGTGACGTAGATGCGCCGGGGGGCGCAAAGGGGCAACATGAAAATCGCAATTTCCAATGCAGAGTATTCGTCCTGGCCGCTGTGGAAGCGTCCGGGTTTTTGGTTTTGCTGGTCGATGACCTCCAAGGAAAACCGTTACCTGGCTGTCGTTGACGACTTCGGCAACCTCGTACGGGTGCCGGCATGAAAACAACCTTCAAACTCACGGGCGGCGGGCAGCTCGTCATAAGTCCGATGCCATACGCGGGGACCGTGCACGTCATGCACCTGGCCGGCGACGGTAGGGCGGCTGTCAGCTTTGAGATTCCCGCCGACCTGGCCGGGGTCTTTGGTTCCGCCATCGAGTGCGCCGCCGTGGCGGCTGTGGAAGGGAAGGGCTCGGAGGCGTGCAAGCTGACGCTGACCATCGGGCCGGCCAGCAAAATTGTCGAACAGCACATTCCCATGCGCTGCCCTGACGCCGATAAATACCTGGCGAAGTACGTCAGCAAAACACCGGGCGGCTTCGGTCCGTCGATGATGGGACGCGGCGAAAATTGGCGCGTCGAGCCGCTGCGGGGCGGTGACTTCAAAATTGCCGTGCATCTGCCGCATGTTGGGGCGCTGTGATGGGCGTCGAACTGATCGAACCCGTCCTGACGGAAGCTCGCGGCACGTTCCGCGCCCACTACAGCAAGCCCAAAACCGACAAGGGGCCGCGGCTGCTGGATTACGTCCTGACCATCGCGGAAGAAGGCGATGCGGAATACCTGAGTGCCCCGTGCGTGGGTGAATTTGTCGTGGTCGATGTGGTCACGCGGGAGAAGGCGTGGTTCGAAGTGCCGACCGATTTCACCCCCGACAACATCACCGGCATGATCGCGTCAACCTTCGCGGCGCGGGCGTTCCGCGTCGGTCCCCGGATGTGGTTTGTATGACCGCCGCCGACCGCAAAAAGCTGGCCGATTTGAAGCGTGAAATTAATCAGCACAAGTCGCGCCTGCTCGATATCGCAAGGCGTGTAGAGGGCGTCAGCCCGCGTCAGGGTGAGCAGTTGCTGCGCATCCTGGCGCGGCTGGAAGACTGGCAGAACCGGCGATGATTGAACCAATCGACCGACACCGCGCCGCGTGCGCCGTGGTGCGCGCCCGCGTGATGGCCGGCACTGCCGGCGCGCCGCTGGAACCGCGCGCCGATGACGCCTTGCTGATCAACCATGCCGCGTGCGCCGTGCGCGCCGTGCGCGCCCACCTGGGGCCGCTGAGCGCCCCGACAAGCTCTGACGCGCTGACGGCCACGCTGGACAGCATCGCAGAGGGCTATCAGGCGAAGCCGCCGATAAAAACAATCACCCTGGCCGGCCGTATCGGTCGGATGCTGGACCCACTCTGGTGGTCACGTAACGTACGGCGGGAACTGCTGCGGGAAAACGAGGCCATAGAACACGCTGCAGGCCTGGTGCGCCGCCGTGGTCAGTGCTATGTGTCTGACCATGCGATGAAGCGCAAAAAGGAACGCGCCGCGCAAAACCGGCGCACCCTGGAACGCCTGGAAGTCGTCAACGATGAAGGCCAGTCCTTCAACCTGGCTGAGATTGCAGACGGTAGCGTCAGTAACCCCAAATTGCGCCGGTCGGAACTGATGACGCGCTGCCGGGGGTTTGAGGAAACCGCCGCCTACATGGGACACGAGGCGGTCTTTCTGACGCTGACCTGTCCGAGTCGTTTTCACCGCTTCAACGCAAAAGGGAAACCAAATGACAAATGGAACAACGCCACCCCCCGCGACGGGCAAAAATTCCTTAACGAAACGTGGGCCAAAATCCGCGCAGAGTGGAAGCGAGAGGGACACGCCCCGTACGGATTTCGTGTGGCAGAACCTCATCACGACGGTTGCCCCCATTGGCACATCTTGCTGTTTGCTCCAAGTAGCGGGCTCGGCTGGTTCGTGCCTCGTCGCCTGGCCGCAGGCCGGGACGATGCCGGAGCGGGAATTGTTGGCATTGCTGGACGCTATGCGTGTGAAGATTCTTTCAATGAAGCCGGCGCGATAAAGCACCGTTTCACCTGTGAACGCATCGACCTCTCCAAGGGCTCGGCAACGGGCTACATCGCAAAATACATCAGCAAAAATATTGACGGATGCACTGAATTGGGCGACGGAATTGGGCTTGATTTTGCTAGTGGGCAGACTGCTTCAAAAGCCGCGCCGCGCGTCAGGACCTGGGCCAGCACCTGGGGTATCCGGCAGTTCCAGCAAATAGGCGGGCCGTCCGTTACGGTGTGGCGTGAACTGCGCCGCCTAGGTAAGGATGGCCAACCCCTGCAGCTTGAACTATTCGAGGGGCCGCGGGCCGCTGCCGACCGTGCATTGTGGGCGTTGTTTTGGGTGCTGCAGGGTGGCCCCGAGGCACCACGGACGGAACTGATCAAGCCGCAGTACGACAAGGAAACATTGGGCAAATACGGCGATGCCGTGCCGCGCGTGGTCGGTGTCGAGGCACCAACGGGCGAAGCCCTGACGACGCGCCTGCACACCTGGACCGTGCAACGCGCCGGCCTGGCCGACCTGGACGCCCGGGAGGACGCGCGCCGGGGCCTGCGTGACATTGCCAAGCGGCACCCGGAATTGGTAAAGGTCCTGGGCCTGGACGCTGTCACCGGGGACGCTGTCCCTGTGTCCGAATTTGAGCGAAGCGGCAAAGCCGCGCAGCCTTGGACTGGTGTCAATAACTGTACGGACGCCACCGACGACGCAGAGGCGCAGGCGCTGCAGGACGATTTTCTGAGGGGTAGGGGTGGAAACCATCAAAGGAATCCACATGAAAACGCAAATTTTGGCCGTTCTGACAGCGGCACTGTCCACCATCGGAGACATTGAAAAGGAAGTCAGGGACCGCTGCCACGAAACCACGTCGCAAAAGCTGCAGGCGCAGGCGTCAGCCATTGAGGGCGCGATTGCCGACCTGTCCAAAGGCGATATCCCTGAATACGTCGAGGGCGGTCCTGACCCGATGGCGCTGATCATGGAGCGCGTCATGGCGTCCTTTGAAAAGTCCGACGCCCTGGCCGATGAACGCGCCCGCCTGCAGGCCGACACCGTCAAGGTGCTGGAAGCATTGGTGCAGGGCCTGGGCCTGGCTGACACACCGCCTGCCGGCTGATGGCCTCCCCCGAAACCGTAGCGCACGGCCAATGCGGCGCGTGCACAAAGCCTGTAGCGGTGAAAAAGAACCGGGGGAACCTGGCCTATTACCGCTGCGACTTCTGCGGCTTCGAGGGTCGGCATCACTGGAATAAAACCAGCGATGCCTACCTGCGTGGCCTGGGCGCTGAGCCTGTACCCGCTGACCCTGCGGCCGCGCAAGCGCCTGCCCCAGCGGTCACCGTGAAAACCGGCAAAACGCCGGTAAAAACCGCGCCGCCTGCACCGGCACCGCGCGAACGATCAACCTTTTTTTCCTAGGGGAACGCGATGAGCGGAACCGATGAACTGGCCAGCCTGGGCCGGGATATAGACGCGCTTGACGGCGCGCAGGCCGCGCCGGCTGCAGAGGCCGCGCTTGTCGAGAAAACCAACGCGGCGGCGGGCTGGGCTGAAATACCTGCAGCGGTCGGCCTGATCGTCGGCATGTTCCTGCCTGGCGCAAAGGCGGGATTTTCTGAGGATGCGTGCCAAGAGTGGGGCACGCATATGGCCAAGGTTGCCGACAAATACGGCTGGTCTGCCGATGGCTTGCCCCCGGAAGTTGCCGTGATTCTCTGCACTGCAGGCATGGCGCTGCCGGTGGTCATCGAGGTCAAGAAACTCCGGAATTCCCCGGAAAAAACCGGGGAGGCTGGCCATGGTCAAGCGGCTGTCACGGGCTGAGCCGGGGCCGTCAGGGACGGCCAGCGTGCAGAAAAAAGCCGACATTCTGATTGCCATCGGTGCCACCGGCTCAGGCAAGTCCACACGCATCAAAGAAGACATAAAAACGCGGGGCCTGCGCCGCGTCATGGTGTGGGACGCGATGCATGAATACGAGGGCGTCCCTATCTGCAAAACGCTGGCCAGCCTGCGGGATATCGCCCTGCAAAAGCCGGAATTTACCGTGCGGTTCCTGCCGTCCTTTGACAACAAGGTGAAGGTGGCGCAGTTTGACGTGTTCTGCCGCATCGGCCTGGCCGCGCAAAAGGTCGCGCTGCTGTGCGAGGAACTGTCCCAAGTGGTTGACGCCAACGGCGGCGGGCCTGGCTGGACTCAGGCGCTCACCGCAGGCCGGCACCGGGGCCTGATCGTGTACGGCACCAGCCAGCGCCCCGCAATCATCGACAAGACCGCGCTGAGCCAAGCGACGCGGCTTTATTGCGGGAATCTCGAACTGCCGACCGATATCAAGGTCATGGCCCAAATGCTCACCGTGTCGCCCGATGAATTGCAGGCGCTGGGGCCGTGGGATTACATCGAACGGCACCGGGAAACAAAGGAGATTCACCGGGGCAACCTGGCCAAGGGCGCGCCCAAAGGGGGATTTTCGTGAAAAAGCAACGAAAAAAATACCTGGCCTGGGTGGCGAATCGCCGTGAATCACGGGAAAAAGCCGGCTTTGACGCTGTGGCGTCATCGCCGGAACCTCGGGGTGTCTTTTCAACCGTTGTTGATTTTTTCACTCACTTTTTTCGGAGATTCACATGAAGGCATACATGAAAACTGCTGCTGTCGCCCTGGCTGCTTACGCCATCGTGGCAATGGTGCAGCGCACCGTGGCAATCCCTGTCATCGGCGCATACCTGCCCCGCTGATCGGCCCCCGCGCTGACGCTCTAAAACCCAACAAGGAACAACCATGTTTCAAATGAAATTGCCGGACTTCAATCCGGTCGCGGCTGGCCAAACTGCCACCATCAAAATTCCCAAGTGGGCGCTGACCCTGTTGGCCATCACCCTGCGATTCAGCGGCGGCACGATGACCAAAGCCAATATCGAGAGCATCACGCTCAAGATCGGCACGCGCTCCAAGTGGCACGTTCCGACCGTGGGCGCGCTCTCTGGCGGCACCATCCTGGACAAGCTGAACAAGCAAATGGGCCTCTACGACGACGCAAACCGTCTGACGATCAACCTGTGGGACCCGCTGCAGGAAGTCGGCGCGCTGAAAGAAATCGGCGGCTGGGATATGACGAAATTCAGTGATGACGTGTACCTTGAAGTCAAAATCAAGTCCGACGCTGTCACCCCTGTCATGTACGCCAACGCCTGGCTGACTGGCCCACAAGGCGCGTCTGCGGAAGACCCCAACGGCCAGCTTGTGACGGCGCTGATCGTGCAGCCTTACAGCTTCTCCGCTGGTGGCCGGTTCAACATCCCGTTTGAGCCAAAGGGCGCGCTCGTGAAGCGGCTCACGATGATCTACACCGGGGCCGATGGCACCGCCACGACCAACGGCAACATAAGCAAGTTCGACATCAAGAAAAACGGCTCTATCCAGTGGGAACTGGAAGACCAAGAAAACCGTTTTTACCTGCAGGAACGCAAGCGCGTACCGCAGGCCAAGGCGTATCTGCTGGACTTCTGCGGCGCTGACAACCTGGCCGGCGCGCTGGTCACTGCCGGCGCACAGTCCCTGGAATTCGCGCCGACGCTGACCGCGACGGATAACGGCGTGATTTTCTATGAATGCCTGGACGCGCCTTTCAACCTGTCGAACTGATCGGGGGCCGCTATGTCCGAGAACGCAAGCGCATGGGACGCGACAAACGGTCACGATCTCATGTCCGACACCTATCAGGCCGGAAGCGGCCTGACTGGTGGCTTCGGCGGGGCAGGGAACGCGGGTGCATCCAGCTTCATGCCGGGTGTCAATTCCTTCCTTGACCTGCTGAAAACGGGTGTGCCGCATTACGCGGCATACCAGTCGCAAAAGCTGGCCTACCAGAACCAGCCGACGCCGGTTTATGTGAACGCCCTCGGGCCTTCGCAGGCTCAGGTGATCAATCAGCAAAGCCTGGTCAAGTGGGCGCTGATCGGTGCCGCTGTGTTCCTGGTTATTTCGATGACCGGCAACAAGGGGTAAACCGTGGACCCGATCACCTGGATTGCGGCAGGGACCGCGCTGCTGGGTGCTCTGAACGGCGGCAACAAGGGCGCGTCCGGTGGTGGTGGCGGTGCCAACATCATGAGCGGCGCGCCTGTCCGTCTGAATCAGGACATTGACTTTTCCGGCTTCACGGTCGGCACTGGCAGTTCCAAGGTCACGGGCGCACCCAACAACAAAACGACCAATAACGGCGACGGCGCGCCGGCTGAATCGCTGATGGCGGGCGGCTGGGAAAACATGCTCCCGGTGCTGATCGTCGGCGGCGCTGCCGTCCTGGGCCTGCTGTGGAAACGGTAGCCCGTTACGTGCCAATTGACCCGGCCAAGTTTGACCGGGTCGCGCGCTTCAATTGCGACGGCACCAGCATGACCGAAACGCTGGAGGGCTGCGCAAATTTGCGCATTGATTTTGCGGGAGGCGGCTGCGGATATCTTGCCCACCGGATGCTCGGCGGTGGGGTGGTTGAGTTGGTCGCGGCGCAGGGTGCCACAGAGCGGGGCAGGGTGATGGATTACCTGCCGTGGCTGGAATCACGGGTGAACGGCAAGGCCGTGCGCCTGATCACCCAGCGGCGCGGCCTGATGCGAGAACTGGAAAAACAAGGCTACACGCGGCGCGGCCAACAAGGGCGCGGCGTGATTTGGCAAAAGGATTTGTATGGGCGGTAAGAGCGAAAGCAAAACCGACGCAAGCACGTCAACCAGCAACACCACGACCGTAACGGACCGGCGCACGGTCGCGGACGGTAACGCTGTCGTTATCGGTGACAACTCCACGGGGAACAGTCTCACCGACCATGGCGCGATTGCCGGCGCGTTCAACGTGGCCGGCCTGGCTGCGGACATTGCGAATAAATCGGTCATCGGGGCAACCATGCTTGCCTCGGAGGCCAGCGCCCAGCAAGGCAAGGTCGCAACCGCGGCTTTCAGCCTGGCCGAAAAAAGCGCTGAAACCATCAAGGGCGCATTCACTGTCGCAGCTGACAGCGCCCAAGGAAATCGCACCCTCGCACTGGCCGGCCTGACGCTGGCCGCTGTGGTGGGCCTTACCGCGTACATGGGGAAAAAATAAATGCAAACACTCGTCTTCAAGCTGGCCGCAGCCGGTAGCGTCAACATCATGGACACCATCGTCGGTTATGTCCGCTATTACGAACGGACGGCGGGCGGCGGCATTGACCCGCGCATAAAAATTAGCTCACTGGGCGGCGGTGCCAGCGCGGAACTGGCCCCCGGTGAGGCGTACCGCCTGGCGGTGCCGGTGCGGGGCCTGGTGGTGACAAATATGTCAGGCGAACCCATTGAAGGGAAATTGTCTGTCGCGCCGGATTCGTCCTCGATAGACGTTGGCCGGCTGCAGGGCGTTGTGGAAGTTGTTGACGGCGGTAAGGCGCGGTCAAAAGCCAATGTCGCGTTTATGGGCGTTACGTCTATCGGCGCTTCCCCGGGATTGAATGGACACCTGCAGCTATTTAACCCGCTTGGCAGTGGCAAAAATTTGGTGGTCGGACGCCTGTCAATGTCGGTGGGTGCGGGCGGTGTCAGCTTCGGTTTTTCGGCTGCAGCCCTGGCTACGGCGCAGGGGTCCGGACAAAGCAAGCTCTCAGGCGGTGCGGTTTCTGTGGCCACGATGTACCGGGAAGCGGTCGTTGCGGCTGGCACGGCGCTGGGGGGCATCACGCCAGGGGCCGGGGAAGCATTGGTTTACACGTTCATGGAGCCTATCGTTGTCGAGCCTGGTTATGGCCTGGTCTGCTGGGCCGGGGACCCCAACGTCGCGCTCTCTGCGATGTTTGAATATTTCGAGGAATCGCAGTGAACCGCACGCGCATCTTGGCCATGTTCGCTGCGCTCGGTGCCTTCCTGTTTGGCACGTCGAGCGAGGCCAGCACGCCAGCGCCTGCGCCGCTGCAGCCGCTGCCGGACCCTGTACCAGCACCGCAGCCAGAATTCACGCTGCAGGACCTGATTCCTGCCGGCTGGGCACCATCCACCGGCTACACGTCCCCCGACAAGGCGGCGGCAAACATCGCGGCGGCCGGGATGATGGTCGCCAATGCAGAGGGCACCGCACGCGGTCCCAATGGCGGCTATGACGTGTTGTTCGGCTGGCCGGCACCTGGCCGCACCTTCGATTCAGCTAGCGCCGTGTCTGACCATCCGAAACGCTTTTTCCCCTATGTGGACAAGGCGGGGCGCGAACTGCGCACCAGCGCGGCGGGAAAATACCAAATCACGGCGACGACTTATGACGATTTCCGCAACCGTGGCAAGGTGCAGGCCGGCTTCACGCCTGCGCATCAGGAAGCGTTTTTTATTGCCATCCTGGACAGCGATGGCGCGCTGGAAGACGTCAAAGCGGGGCGGCTCGTGCCGGCCATCAACAAGATGCGCAACCGGTGGGCATCGCTGCCCGGTGCAAACGTCGATCAGCCAATGCGCTCACTGGCCTATGTCACGGCGGCTTATGTCGCTGCAGGGGGCACCCTGGCATGAAACACGCCAAGCTGCTGCTGATCGGTGCCGGCGCTGTCGTCGGCCTGTTCCTGCTTACGAAAAGCCGGGGCGCGGTGGCCGCAGTAGGGCAGGCGTTAAATCCAATGTCTGACCAGAATTTGGCCTATCAGGGCGCGTCCGGTGTCGGCAACTGGCTGGCCAATGATGGGCAGGACAGGCCGCTGGGCGTGCGCGTGTATGACACGCAAGAGGCGCTCAAACTGGACAAGGCGCAGCCCTGGGAAATATTCACGCCTGGCCTGTTGATCGGTCGATCTATCGGCGGGTTTTTGAAAGAACAGTTCGGCTCGGAGCCTTACGCGACGCCGCCTTATGTACCGCCCCGCACCAGCGACGCGGACGCGCAATTTCCGCACACATTCACCGACCCCTACGGAGGCACCTGGGCATGAAAAACGACACGACTTTTATTGTGGGACTGGCGGCGCTGGCCGCGTTCCTGTACCTGCGCCGGCCGGCCGCTGCGGCTATCCCCACGCCGCTGGACACCCCCAAGCCGATGCAAACCCTCAAGGTCGGTGAATCGCTGTATCAGCCCAGCAAGACCGACACGGCGGCGACGCTGCCGGCTGGTTTCTACGGCGGCGCGGCGGGCTATTACGCATAGATCTTTTTTTAAAGGAGCGACGACGATGAAAAACTTCCTGCAATACCTGGCCAGTCGGCTGCGTGAACCGTCAACCCTGGCCGGCCTGTCCGTGCTGGGCGTGCTGGTGGGCCTGCCACCTGGCACGGTCGATATCATCGGCACCTGTGTCGCTGGTGTGGCCGGCGCTGCCGCTGTGCTGCTTCCTGACGTCAAGCCAGAGTAAGCCATGGGCGAGGCAATGCAAATTGCCCTGTTGACCGCCCTGGCGAACGGGCTGGTTACCTGGGGCGTTGTCAGCACAAAACTGGCATGGCTTCGCCGTGACGTTGAAAAACTTGAATCACGGGTGAGCGCCTGCGAAGCCCGCCACTACGGCCACAAATGAAAATCCTACCCTCTGCCCCTGAGATCGCCCGGGAGACATTGATTGTCCTGGGCGGCGCGCTGGTCGCTGCCTTTATCGTCGGACAATTTCCAAGCGTGCGCGCATGGATGAAGGCGCAGTGGCTGGACACGCCGCGCTGATCGGCTGATTCGCCGCGCCAAAGTCCCCGATGGCCTCAAGGCGGGAGATACGCAAGCGCAGGGCGGCGGCTTCACGCTGCAACGCCTGCCGCCAATGCCTTTCGATCATGTGCCCGTTGTGGGCCGTGGACTCGGTGAGGCTGTAACCCCACCGGGTTTCGTAGAAAAGAGCCAGTAGGGCCGCGCGGGGCGCGTCCTGGGCCTGTTTCCAGCGCTCCAACGTCCTGACCGACACCCCAAGGTGGCCAGCGATGGCCACGGGGTCACGGGTCTGGAGGTCGTCAAGCAGAACGGGAAGCGGCGGGGTGTGCGTTGCTCGGAACATTCCGGCCAGCTTTACATACTTTTACAATTCTCGCCAATATGTAAAACAATCTAACTATTATTCGCGTCACGGCACTTAACATAATATACAAACTTCCCGAAGG
>JAZKGR010000192.1:0-28494 GCA_040385775.1 Pseudomonadota bacterium | reverse complement strand
CAGCAGCACCGACAGCCGCAATTTCCGTCACCGTGCTGGCGCCAGCGCGGCACACCACCAGGTCGGCCTCGGCGAAGGCGCCGGCCGTGTCCTCAATAAAAGGGGTCAGTTCGGCCTCAACGCCGGCGCTACGGTAGTTCTCGCGCAAGGCTTCGATCTGGCTGGCGCCGCTCTGGTGCAACACATGGGGCCGCAGCTCCCGGGGGATCAAGGCCAGCGCCTGCGGCACGATGCGGTTGAGCGCCTGCGCACCGAGGCTGCCGCCGACCACCAAAACTTTGAGAGGGCCGCTGCGGCCGGTAAAACGGGTCTCGGGATCCGGCTGCTGCGTGAACGCAGGCCGCAGCGGATTGCCAATCCACTGCGCGCCTTTCAGCACGCCAGGAAAGGCCGTGAACACCCGGTCAGCGACACTGGCCAACACCTTGTTGACCAAACCGGCCACCGAGTTCTGCTCGTGCAGCACCAGCGGCTTGCCCAGCAACACACTCATCATGCCGGCCGGAAACGCGATGTAGCCGCCCAGGCCCACCACCACATCGGGCTTGACGCGGCGCACCACCCCAATGCTTTGCCAGAAGGCCTTGAGCAGGCGCATGGGCAACAAGGCCAGGGTGACCGGCCCCTTGCCGCGCACGCCGGAAAAATCAATGGTTTCAAAAGCGAAACCTCGCGGCGGCACCAGCTGGCTTTCCATGCTGGGGCGTTCGTCCGTGCCTTTGCCGCCCAGCCAGTGCACGCGCCAGCCGCGCTCGCGCAAGGCTTCCGCCACAGCGAGACCCGGGAAGATGTGGCCGCCGGTGCCGCCGGCCATGATGAGGGCACATTTACTCAACTTCGCCCCCCTCTCATGAGCAGTCTGTTCTCATAGTCAATCCGCAGCACCACCGCGAGCGAAATCAGGTTCATCAAAATCGCCGAGCCGCCGTAACTCATGAGCGGCAGGGTCAGGCCCTTGGTCGGCAGCGCACCCAGGTTCACGCCCATGTTGATGAAGGCCTGGAAACCGATCCAGATGCCGACGCCTTGGGCGACCAGGCCGGCGAACAACCGGTCCAGCGCGATCGACTGGCGGCCGATGTGCATGATGCGGCGCGTCATCCACATGAAGGCGCCGATCACACACAACACGCCGAGGAAACCGAACTCCTCGCCGATGACGGCGAGCAGGAAGTCGGTGTGCGCTTCGGGCAGCCAGTGCAGCTTCTCGATGCTGCCGCCCAGGCCGACGCCAAACACCTCGCCACGCCCGAAAGCGATCAGCGAATGCGAAAGCTGGTAACCCTTGCCCATCGAATACTTGTCGCTCCACGGATCAAGGTAGGCAAAAATCCGCTCCCGCCGCCAGTCGCTGAGCATCACCATCAGGGCGAAGGCGATCACCACCACCGTCGCAATCACAAAAAACATGCGGGCGTTGACGCCACCCAGAAAA
This sequence comes from Pseudomonadota bacterium, assembly GCA_040385775.1. Classification (GTDB taxonomy): domain Bacteria; phylum Pseudomonadota; class Gammaproteobacteria; order Burkholderiales; family Burkholderiaceae_C; genus Polaromonas. The sequence goes on along the minus strand of JAZKGR010000192.1, from coordinate 27,059 downwards.
AGAATGCCCATGGCGATCACCGAGATCACCATGAAGGCGCCCATGTCCGGTTCGGCCAGCAGCAGCAGGCCCACGATGGCGATGGCGACCGCCATGGGCAGGACGGCACGGAAGAAGCGCTCTTTCACATCCATCTTGCGCACCATGTAGTCGGCGGCATACAGCAACACCGCAAATTTGGCGAGCTCTGAAGGCTGAAAATTCATGAAGCCCAGCGAGATCCAGCGGCGTGCGCCGTTGACGCCCTTGCCGATGAATGGGACCAGCACCAGCATCAGCAGCACCAGCGAGGCCACAAACAGCCAGGGCGCCAGCTTCTCCCAGGTGGCTACCGGCACCTGGAACGCCAGCAAGGCCACCGTAAATGCCACGCCGAGCGACAGCGCGTGGCGCAACAGGAAATGGGTGTGCGCGTAACGCGCAAACTTCGGGTTGTCCGGCATGGCCACAGAAGCGGAGTACACCATCACCAGGCCCCATACCAGCAGCGCCACCGTGACCCAGATCAGCGACTGGTCCACGCCCGACATCCGCACCGGCGCAGACGCCGTCCGCGAAGCGCCCTGGCCGCCCAGTCTGACCGGCAGGCCGTCAGTGGCCGCGCCACCCAGGCCGGAGAACCATCCCGCAAGACGTGTGGCGACGGTCATGACACCACCCCCGCATCCCGCGCCAGCCCCTGGACCGCATCGCAAAACACCTGGGCCCGGTGCCCATAGTTGTCGAACATGTCGAAACTCGCGCAAGCCGGAGACATCAGCACGGCATCACCGGTTTGCGCCTGAGCCGCGGCCAGTTCAACCGCAGCCTGCATGGAGTCGGCGTCGAGCAGGCGCACACCTGCGCCTTCCAGCGCGGCACGGATCAGCGGCGCATCGCGCCCGATCAGGACAACCGCCCGTGCATATTTGCGTACTGGATCGGCCAGCGGCGAAAAGTCCTGGCCCTTGCCATCGCCGCCCGCGATCACCACCAGCTTGCGTTCAGCACCCAGGCCGGCCAGCGCCGCGACGGTGGCGCCGACATTGGTGCCCTTGCTGTCGTCAAAATATTCGACGTCATTGACCACCGCCACCGGCGTGACACGGTGCGGCTCGCCCGCGTAGTCGCGCAGGCCGTGCAGCATGGATGCCATGGTGCCGCCCACGGCACCGGCCAGCGCCAGAGCGGCCAGCGCATTGGCGGCGTTGTGCCGGCCGCGCAGGCGCATGGCCTCTACCGGCATCAGGCGCTGGATGTGCAGCACCAGCTCTTCATCCTTGCGGCGCTTGACGGTTTCATCGGCTTCGGCAGCACGCACCAGCCATGCCATGCCATTGACAGTCTCGATACCGAAGTCACCCGGGCGCTGCGGCATCCCGAGGCCGAAGGTCACATACTCACGCCACTGCGGCTTTTGCAGCTTGGCACGAAGCGGTTCCGGCAGCATCGCCATCACTGCCGCGTCATCGCGATTCAGCACCAGCAGCGCCTTGCTGCCGAAGATACGCGCCTTGGCCGCCCCGTAAGCCTGCATGCTGCCGTGCCAGTCCAGGTGATCCTGGCTCAGGTTGAGCACGGTGGCTGCCGTCGGCTCGAAGCCCTGCACGCTGTCGAGCTGGAAGCTGGACAGCTCCAGCACCCAGACCTCGGGCAAGGTCCCCGCATCAATGTGCCCGGCCAGCGTATCCAGCAGGCTGGGCCCGATGTTGCCCGCCATCGCCACCGTGCTGCCGGAATTGGCGACAAGCTGAGCGGTCAGGGCCGTCGTGGTCGTCTTGCCATTGGTGCCCGTGATGGCCAGCACCTTGGGCGCATAGCCGAGCTGGGCGCGCAGCTCGACCAGCGCGCGGGCAAACAGGTCCAGTTCCCCGCCCACAGGCAAGCCGATGGCTTGCGCCGCATGCCAGACCGGGGCCACCATCTCAGGAGACAGGCCCGGACTGCGGAAAATGGCGCGGACGTCCTGACCCTCGATCAGTCCCGCCTCGAAGGCGCCGGCGCGAAAGCCTGTCTGCGGCAGCTCCTGCTGCAAGCGCGCCAGTTGCGGCGGCGCCTCGCGGCTATCGGCCACGGTGACACGCGCGCCCTGGCGCAAGCACCAGCGCGCCATGGCGAGGCCCGACGTCCCGAGGCCGAGCACGAGAACATGTTGCCCCTGCAGCGGCGATGCTACCGACGCACCGGCTGCGGCGCCCTGGATCACATTTTCTTCATCTTCGCTCCGCACAGACCCGGCGGAAGGCAGCACTTCTGGCGCCGCGACAGGCGCTGCAATCTGCTCGGGCGCGCTCACCTCGGCAAACAGCTGGGCCACAAAAGCAGCGGCATCACGCGCAGCCGTCAGCGTTTCGGGCAAGGGCCGCACACCCGCCTTGCCAGCCACTGCGGGACGCGCCTGGTCGGCGTCTGCCCCCGGCGCTTCCCCGGCAGGCGTGGAGTCAGGTACAGGCGCAGGCTTGAGGGCCTGCGTCAGCTCTGCGGGAGGCTGATCGGGCGGCGTGCCGGGGCTGATGGATTCTTCGGGAGTCATCGCAGTTTCAGGGTGGACAGGCCAACCAGGCAGAGCAGCATGGTGATGATCCAGAAACGCACGACCACCTGCGTTTCCTTCCAGCCGTTCTTTTCAAAGTGATGGTGCAGGGGCGCCATCTTGAACAGGCGCCGGCCGTCGCCATAACGCGCGCGGGTGTACTTGAAATACATCACCTGCAGCATCACCGACAGCGCCTCGACGACAAAAATGCCGCCCATGATGGCGAGCACGATTTCCTGGCGCACGATGACCGCAATCGTGCCAAGCGCCGCGCCCAGCGCGAGCGCACCCACATCGCCCATGAAGACCTGCGCAGGGTGAGTGTTAAACCACAAAAAGGCCAGGCCGGCGCCGGCCATGGCCGAGCAGAAAATAAGCAACTCGCCAGAGCCGGGAATGTGCGGGAAGAACAGGTATTTGGAATACACCGCGCTGCCGGTCACATAGGCAAACACGCCGAGCGCCGAACCCACCATGACCACGGGCATGATGGCCAGGCCGTCAAGACCGTCGGTCAGGTTGACGGCATTGCTGGAACCGACGATGACCAGGTAGGTCAGCAGCACAAAGCCGAAAACGCCCAGCGGATAACTGATCTCCTTGAAGAAGGGCAGTTGCAGCCCCGCCTTGGGCGGCAGGTTCACGTCGAAGCCCGATTGCACCCAGCTGAAAAACAGCTCCAACACCCGCAGGTTGGAGCTTTCCGAAATGCTGAACACCAGATACAGCGCCGCCAGCAGTCCGATCACCGACTGCCACAGGTATTTTTCCCGTGAGCGCATGCCTTCCGGATCCTTGTGCACCACTTTGCGCCAATCGTCGGCCCAGCCGATCGCGCCAAAACCCAGGGTGACGATCAGCACAATCCAGACGAAGCGGTTGCTCAGGTCAAACCACAACAGGGTCGAGATGCCGATGGACAGCAGGATCAGCACACCACCCATGGTTGGGGTGCCGCTTTTGCTCAAATGGGTCTGCATCGCGTATTCGCGGATCGGCTGCCCGATTTTTAGATGCGTGAGACGCCGGATCACAAACGGACCGGCAATCAAGCCGATCAGCAAGGCCGTCAACGCGGCCATGACCGCGCGAAAGGTCAGGTACTGGAACACCCGAAAGTAGCCGAACTCCGGCGACATGGTTTGCAGCCACTGGGCCAGGCTAAGCAGCATTCTTTTTCTCCGGTTGTTGTTGTTGTGCGCTGGCGATCGCCTCCACGACCCGCTCCATCTTCATGAAACGTGAACCCTTGACCAGCACGCTGCGCAGACCCGGCAAAGCCGCAGCGACCGCGCTCTGAAGTGCGGGCAGGTCATCGCCGAAATGGCGGCCGGCGCCGAAACTCGTGGTGGCGTCGCCGGACTGCTGGCCAAGGGTGAACAGCTGTTCAATGCCACGCTCACGTGCATGCTCGCCCACTTCTGCATGGAAGGCCGGCCCCTGGTCACCGACCTCGCCCATGTCCCCGAGCACCAGCAAGCGCGGGCCCGGCAGTTCCGCCAGCACGGCGATGGCAGCGCGCACCGAATCCGGGTTGGCGTTGTAGCTGTCGTCAATCAGGGTGATGGCACGGCCGGCGAGCGTCAGCTGCAAGGCGCGTGAACGGCCCTTGACCGGAGAAAAGGCGGACAGGCCGGCAGCAATGGCAGCCAGCGGCGCACCGGCGGCCAGCGCACAGGCCGTCGCGGCGAGCGCATTCTTGACGTTGTGGCGACCCGCGACCTGCAGCGTAAATTCCAACGCGCCTTGCGGCGTGGCGGCCTTGACGTGCCAGGCGCTGCCGCGCCACTGCGCTGCGCCGGTCACGTCAGCCTCACCCGATTCGGCGAAAGTGAGCACGGCACGCGACGCGGCAGCTGCACGCCAGACCGGCGTGTAGGCTTCATCGGCCGGAAACACCGCAACGCCCGAATCGGGCAAAGCCTCAATCACACTGCCGTTTTCCCGCGCCACCGCTTCCACGGTGGCCATGAACTCCAGGTGTTCGCGCTGGGCGTTGTTGACCAGGGCCACCGTGGGACGCGCCAGCGCGGCCAGGTAGGCGATCTCGCCCGGATGGTTCATGCCCAATTCGACCACCCCGGCTTCATGAGTTGCGCGCAAACGCAGCAGGGTCAGGGGCAGGCCGATGTCGTTGTTGAAATTGCCTTCGGTCGCAAAGGCCGCGTCGCCTTTCCAGGCCCGCAGGACGGACGCGATCATTTGCGTGACCGTGGTTTTGCCATTGCTGCCGGTCACCGCTATCAGCGGCAGGCTGAACTGCGACCGCCATCCGGCGGCCAGCTGGCCCAGGGCCTTGAGGGAATCCTCCACCAGCAGGCCGGGCTGGCCCGCGGACAGACCGCGCTGCGCCAGCGCCGCCACCGCGCCTTGGCTGGCGGCCTGCGGCAGGAAATCATGGGCATCAAAACGCTCCCCCTTGAGCGCCACAAACAGGTCACCGGGCCGCAGGCTGCGCGTATCGCTGTGAACACGTGAAAACCGCACGGCACCATCACCCACCAGGCGCGCCGAAGGCATCCACTGCAAGGCCTGTTGCAAGGTCATCATGCGAGGCCTCCCATGGCGAGCCGTGCGCCCGCGCCATGGCTCAAGGCGGATTCGGCCTGGGCCTTGTCGGAAAACGGCAGCTTGATACCGGCGCTTTCCTGGTAATTTTCATGCCCTTTGCCGGCAATCAGGATCACGTCGCCAGCAGCCGCGCGGGTCACCGTGTGCGCAATCGCCAGGGCGCGGTCCGCCTGCACCGCTACCCTCCCGCTGTCGTTGAAGCCCTTGAGGATCTGGCTGATGATGGCTGCCGGGTCTTCGCTGCGCGGATTGTCACTGGTCACCACCACCTGGTCGGCGCCTTGTTCGGCCGCTGCCGCCATCAACGGGCGCTTTCCGGCATCGCGCTCGCCGCCGCAACCAAAGACGCACCACAGCTGGCCTGAGCGTCCGTCGGCGAGCGGCCGGAGTGCGCCCAGCACCTTCTCAAGTGCATCGGGCGTGTGCGCGTAGTCAACCACGACCAGCGGCCGGCCCGGTACCGAAACCACATCCATGCGCCCCGGCACGGGCGACAGATCGGCGCAGGCATCGACCACCTCGCGCAGAGGCAGGCCCAGTGCACGCAGTGCCGCCATCACACCCAGGAGGTTGGACACGTTGTACAGACCGACCAGGCCGGTGGACAGGCGATGGCAGGACTCCCCTTCGCGCACGTCGAAGCTCATTCCGTCCTCGGCCTGGTGGATGGCCTGTGCCCTCAGACGGGCCGGCGCCACGCAGGACACGGTCCAGACATCGAGACCCGAATCGCGCAGGGACAGCGCCAGGGCCTCGCCTTTCGCATCATCGATGTTGAGCACCGCAGCCTTCAGGCCCGGCCAGCCGAACAGGCGCGCTTTCGCCTCCCAGTAGGACGCCATGTCGCCGTGGTAGTCCAGATGGTCCTGCGTGAAATTGGTGAAGATGGCCACACGTATGGCGGTCGCGTCGAGTCGGTGTTCGGCAATGCCGATAGACGACGCCTCCAGCGCGCAAGCCGCGAAACCCTCATCGACCCAGCGCCGCAGTTGCTGCTGCAACAGCACAGGATCAGGCGTTGTCAGCCCGTTGAACACCATGGCGTCCGGCTGACCCATGCCGAGTGTTCCGACCACGCCGCAGGGCCGATGCAGCCGGCCCAGCGCCTGGGCCAGCCACCAGGCGGTCGACGTTTTGCCGTTGGTGCCTGTCACTGCGAGCAGGTCCAGCTGGCGGCTGGGGTGACCGAAAAATTCCGCAGCGATAGGGGCCGTCGCCAGCTTGAGTCCGGGGTAGGCTGCCACGCGCGCGTTGGAGAAGCCGTAAGCTTCAACACCATCCCGCTCGACCAGGCAGGCCTGTGCGCCGGCATCCAGCACCGCGGCCACATACTTGCGCGCATCGGTGGCGGCACCCGGCCAGGCAATAAAGCCATCGCCGGCACCGACCTTGCGGCTGTCTGCCCACAGGCTGCCGGTCACGCGCTGGCGCAACCACTGCGCCGCCTGTCCGGGTGTTTGTAGCTGCTCCATCAGAAGGATTCCTCGACGGGGCTGTAAACGATTTGCGGCTTGACGCTCATGTCCGGCTGAACACCCATCATGCGCAAGGTCTGTTGCACCACTTCACTGAAGACCGGTGCAGCGGCCACGCCGCCGAAATACTTGCCATCGCTGGGCTCGTCGATCATGACGGCGACGATGATGCGCGGGTTCTCGATAGGCGCCATGCCGGTGAACCAGGCGCGGTATTTGTTGCTCGCGTAGCCTTTGCCAACCTGCTTGTGTGCGGTGCCCGACTTGCCGCCGACCGAGTATCCGACGGTCTGTGCAAGGGGGCCGGTGCCCTGCGGCCCTGCCGCCATTTGCAGCATCTTGCGCACCGCGCGCGCATTGTCGGCAGAGAAAACCTTGACGCCAACGGCTGGCTCGCTGCTCTTGAGCATGGTGACCGGAATGATTTGTCCGTCATGCGCAAACGCTGTATAGGAATGCGCCATCTGGAACAGCGAAGCCGACAGGCCGTAGCCATACGACATGGTCGCTTGCTCCACCGGCCGCCAGCTTTTCCATGGGCGCAGCCGGCCTGTGACCGCTCCGGGAAACTGGATTTGTGGCTTCTGGCCGTAGCCGAGGGCGGTGTAGGTGTCCCACATTTCGTGCGGGCTCATCTTCTGCGCGATCTTGAGCGCGCCGACGTTGCTCGACTTCTGGATCACGCCTTCGACCGTCAGCGTGCCGTAGTTGTGGGTGTCGCTGATGGTGAAGCCGCCGATGCCGAAACGGCCCGGCCCGGTTTCAATCAAGGTGTGTGGTTTGATCCGGCCGGCTTCAAGCGCCATGGCGACCGTGATCGGCTTCATGGTAGACCCTGGCTCGAAGGTATCGGTGATGGCGCGGTTGCGCAGTTGCTCGCCGGTGAGGTTCTGCCGCCTGTTCGGCACGTAACTCGGGTAGTTGGCAAGCGCCAGCACCTCGCCGGTGATGGTGTCGAGCACCACCACGCTGCCGGCCCTGGCTTTGCGCGCAATGACCGCATCGCGCAGCTTCTGGTAGGCGAAAAACTGCACCTTGCTGTCCAGACTGAGCTGGATGTCCTTGCCTTCAAGCGGCGGAACCTGCTCGCCAACATCTTCGACCACCCGGCCCAGCCTGTCCTTGATCACCCGGCGTGATCCCGGTTTGCCGGCCAGCTCCTTATTAAAGGCCAGCTCGATGCCTTCCTGGCCCCGGTCTTCCACATTGGTAAAACCGACCACATGGGCGGCCGTTTCGCCTTCCGGGTACTGGCGCTTGTATTCCTTGCGCTGGTAAATGCCCTTGAGGCCGAGCGCATGGATTTTCTGGGCAATGGGTTCGTCCACCTGCCGCTTGATCCAGACAAAGGTCTTGTCCTCGTCAGCCAGCTTCTTGTTCAGCTCGCCCAGCGGCATCTCCAGCAGCTTCGCGAGTTCACCGAGTTGCGTCCGGCTGGCGTCCACATCTTCGGGAATGGCCCAGATGCTGGGGGCCACCACACTCGTGGCCAGCAGCAAGCCGTTGCGGTCCAGGATGCGGCCGCGGTTGGCCGGCAATTCCAGCGTGCGCGCAAAACGCACCTGGCCCTGGCGCTGGAAGAAGTCGTTGCCGATGACCTGCACATAGGCCGCCCGGCCGGCCAGACCGGCAAAGGCCAGCGCAATGCCGGCCACGATCAGTTTGCTGCGCCAGACCGGTGTCTTGCTCGCCAGCAGCGGACTGGACGAATAAAGCACGCTCCTGCTCACGGTCGGGCCTCGGCTGCCGGCGCCTGTTTGTAGCGCACGTACTCGGTGATGGCCGGCGTGGCCGTGCGCATCTGCAGGCGCTCTTTCGAAATCTGCTCCACGCGCAGGGGCGTGGCCTGGGCGCGTTTTTCAACCTGCAGACGCTCCCTGTCGGTTTCGAGCTTGCGGCTCAGTGCTGCGGACTTTTCAAGCTCGACATAGAGGCGGCGCGACTCGTACTGCGTGCGCACCAGATACAAGGCGCTGAACAACACGGCCATCAACAGCACCAGATTCAGGCGCGTCATGATGCAGCCCCCGGGTAGCGCTGCGTGAGGGCCTGAACGGGCACGTCAGTGCGTTCGGCCACGCGCATGACCGCGCTGCGCGAGCGCGGGTTGGCGGCGACTTCACCGTCGCCGGGCTTGATACGTTCAAGGGCTTTCAAGCGCATCGGTTTGGGCGCGGCAAAAGGCGCACGGCGGTCATACACCTCGCGCGAATGCTCGGCAATAAATTGCTTGACGATGCGGTCTTCCAGCGAATGGAAACTGATCACCACCAAACGTCCTCCCGGTTGCAATACTTTGAGGCAAGCCTCTAGCGCCTGTTGCAGCTCTTCAAGCTCGGCGTTGATGAAAATCCGAAAAGCCTGAAATGTGCGCGTTGCAGGGTCCTTGCCCGGCTCGCGGGTTTTGACCGCGCCAGCCACGACTTCGGCCAGCTCAGCGGTGGTTCCAAAAGGGCCCCGCTCCTGTCGGCGACGATCAATCGCCTTTGCAATCTGCCCAGCAAACCGTTCTTCGCCATATTCACGAATGACCTCCGTTATGGTGTCTGTGTCTGCATCGGCCAGCCACTCGGCCACGCTCTGGCCACGCGTGGTGTCCATGCGCATGTCCAGCGGGCCGTCGCCGCGAAACGAAAAGCCGCGCGCCGGGTTGTCGATCTGCGGCGAGCTGATGCCCAGGTCCATCAGCACACCTGCCGCGCAAGCAGCAGGCAGATCGCCCAGATGCATGAAACCTTCGTGGCGGATCGAAAACCGTGCATCGTTCAGCGTCTTCGCCTCGGCCACCGCCTCTGGATCCTTGTCGAAGGCGGTCAGCCGGCCCTGTGGCGAGAGCTGCGAAAGAATCAGGCGGGAATGGCCGCCGCGGCCGAAGGTCGTGTCGATGTAGTGGCCGTCCGGTTGGATGTGAAGCGCTGCGACTGCTTCGTTCAACAAGACGGTGCGATGTGTCCATGTGTCTTGCACCGCCATCTTTCAGAATGAAAAGTCTCTGAAGACATCGGGCATGGGCAACTTCATCTGCGCGGCCTCCTGCGCAGCGTAGGTCGCCGCGTCCCAGAGCTCGAAGGAGCTGCCCATGCCGAGCAGCACCGTGTCCTTGCTGATGCCTGCGGCGACGCGCAGTTCGGGTGACACCAGCACACGGCCACTGGCATCCATCTCGACATCCATCGCATTGCCGAGGAAAATCCGCTTCCACCACTGTGCATCCATGGGCAGCGCGGAAATACGCTCGCGAAATTTCTCCCACTCGTTGCGCGGGAATATCATCAGGCAACCGTGCGGGTGTTTGGTGATGGTGAGCTGGCTGGCAGCGGTGGCGCTGAGCACGTCCCGATACCGGGTCGGCACAGAAAGCCGCCCCTTGGTATCGAGAGCTACAGAAGACGCGCCTTGAAACACTGCTAGACCCTTTGAAAAAACACTTTTCACCACTTAATTGCACTTTTTCCCACTTTATCAGGAAAGTTTTGGGGTGCAAGGGCTTTGCAACAAATTTTTTCAATGAAATCAAGCACTTAGAAACGTATTTCAAAGCTCGAGTGAATTAAAAGACGTTCTAAATGAAGCACTTAGAAGACTTAATGAAAGTGTTGTCTCAAGCCTGACCTTGATGCAGGTGTATGTGGTGGATTGGAAGCAAGCCTGTAGCCGACCGGGAACGAGACGGGAGCAAGCGCCCGCCGCACGCAGGCCCTGATTCAGCAGAAATGCTGCAAGTTTGAGGGGGAGGCAAGCCCGTTTTTACAGGCGAAGAAGCGAGGGGAAACGCCCTGAGGCGATGCGCCCGCTCAGTCGATGCGCGACAGCACCCGTGCGTGTTCGGTGATGCCGATCACGTTGAAAAATGCAGCCACCAGGCGATGCACCTCGGTGAATTGCACGGCGCGGTTTTCCGCTTCACGGGCAGATACCCAATTGAGCAGGGTTCCTGCCGCAGAAAAATCGACGCGAATCAACTTGGCGCATGAAATGACCATGATGTCCGCGCCCATCAGCTTGGCTTCGAGCTTGTCCAGCACGTCGATGGCGTCGCCTTCAATCTGACCAGACAGCTCTACCGCGAACAGATTGGACATCTGTGAGTTACCGTCCATCTGGGTGTCGCCGTCCATGGCGCTGCTGATGCTCGATGGCGCGGAATCGCGGTACACATCCCCAATGATGGCCTGCCCGCTGATCGCGGCGCCAAGCGGATCCAGCGGCTTGTACTCGCAGCGCGCGCTCTCCCACGCGGGTGGTGATACCTCATAGGTCACGCAAAAATCGAGCGCGGTCAGTTCAAACTCGTCGGGCTGGTGCGTGACGCGCAAGGCTTCCATCCTGAGCTGCCACCAGGCCTGGGGCGTGTCACGCATACCCGAGGGCGTGGCATCTTGCAACACCTGCTGTAACTGCTGCGCGCCTATGAAACGCAGTTGCACGGGTTGCGCCGACCAGCCGCTGAATACCTTGCTCAAAGGCTCGACGGCGCCGGCATCCATGCTCTTGAGGTTGTGCCAGTCCAGCCGCCAGGGCATGGGGGCACGGGACAAGGCTGCGGTCAGCGTGGCGACCGTCTGGATTCCCAGCACGGACGGGCAGATCCAGTCGGCAGCCGGGCCATTGCCCGGAACTGCAGCGGACGGGCTGGCCAGTTGCTTGACCATATCGGGCATGGAAAACCATTGCGGCGCGGAACGGTCAAAACGGCCGACAAACTCTATCGCCCGATTTTCAAATTTATCCTGCTGCCCCGTGGCCCGGTACAAATCGAACAAGGCCAGCCATGTGTCGGCGTGTTGCGCCCGGCTGCCCTGGGGGCCCAGCGTTTCGAGCAGGCCGGTCTCGGCGCCGGCATCGTCACCATTGGCAAAACGGATGGACGCCTCTTCCAGCTCGGGGTCGTGGGCGATTTCTGCGCCATCCACCACCGAAAACTTGGAAGCGGAGAAACCCGACGGCGTGTCATCGCGGGACAGCGCCGAAATAAGCTGTGGGCTGCTCGGCCTTGCTGGGGGCGGTGGCGGTGGCGGCGCCGCTGGTTTATCAGGCGAGGCACCCAACAGGTCCAACATCACCGGAGCGGAGCCCGAGCCGGTCGTTTTCCCCTTGGCGAGCGCCTCCGTCAATTCACTGGGCGAGGTACGCGCGTAGTTGGCGGGAAGCGCATTGTCCAGCAGCGGGGCGTGGACACTCAGGTTGTTCGGACCAGCCGGGGCCGCAGACAGAGGAGCGGACAAGGATGCGACCGAACTCATGGCCGAATTGGTGCCATGCTTGGTTTTCCACCACTGCATGGACATCTGCGCTTCAATTTCGTCGATCTTCTTCAGGGTGACGGCGCGGTCGTCCGGCTTGGACGGCATGCTGCTCTGGAAGAAGGACGGCCGGGCCCCCGGATCCTGCCCGGTCATGGCCTCGCGCTTGCGCATTTTTCTGAGCATGTCGAATTCACGCTTGCGCACAAAGTCATTGCGGCGCTTGCGTTCGATCATTTCCTTGAGCAACTGCTTGCTCACGGCCTCCTCGCGGCCCGAGTCCTTGTTCTCCAGATCGGACCAATTCGTCGCCGGGTTGCGGACGAATTTCACGACTTTTGACAACAAGCCTGGAGCGGGGTCTTCTTTGGCCATGAGCAAAGGTCAGATCAGTGGGCGCTGAAACAATCAATCCCCAAACATTTTTTGCTTGAGCTCACGGCGCTGCTGCGCTTCAAGGGACAGGTTGGCCGTCGGGCGGGCAATCAAACGCCCTACCCCGATGGCTTCGCCGGTTTCATCACAGTAGCCGTAGTCACCCGAATCAATCCGGGCAATCGACTGCTCGATCTTTTTAAGCAGCTTGCGCTCGCGGTCACGGGTGCGCAACTCCAGCGCGTGTTCTTCCTCGATGGTGGCCCGGTCCGCCGGGTCTGGCACCACCACCGTGTCTTCGCGCAGGTGCTCGGTGGTCTCGCCGGCACTGTTGTGGATGTCCTGCTTGAGCACGGACAGCTTGTAGCGAAAAAAAGCCAGCTGCTTGTCGTTCATGTACTCGGAGTCAGGCATGGCCTTGACCTCTTCGTCCGACAACATGTCAGCGGCTTTGGTTTTCCAGTTGTTGGCGAGCTTGGGATCTTTCTTGGCCGCCACATGCGGGGGCGGCGCGATCACACGTTCGGCAATGGCTGAGTAGCTGGCCTTGGCGGCGTCGGGTGAATGGGTCGGCACCATGGGTGCCGGCGGAGGCGCGAAGGAGGAGTTGCGCAGGGAGGCCCGGCGTCCCGGCTTGAGCGCGGGTGTCTGAAGCGGCGCTGGCGCTGCGGCGATGGGGGACGGGCTGGGCGCGGCTTTGCCGGCGGGGGCCGCAGCCGTTTTGGTAATCGTTTTGATAATGACTTTTTCTTTAGGTTTGGCGGTGGCCTTGCCGGCCGCAGCCGGCTTGGGTGCCGGCTTGATGACAGGTTTGGCCGCTTTGACCGCGGGTTTGACGACAGGCTTTACCGCCTTTTTGGCGGGCGCCGGTTTTTTGGCGGCGACAGGCGTTTTTTTGGCGGGCGCCGACTTGGCCACCGGCTTGGCTTTCGTTTTCGCAACCGGCTTGGCGGCGACTTTCGGCTTGGCCTTCACCACTTTGGCGACCGGCTTGGCCGGTTTTTTGGCCGCAGCGGTTTTGGAAGGCGCAGGCTTGGTTACCTTTTTGGCCACTGGTTTGGCCGTGGCTTTGGCCTTGCCGGCAGGTTTGGCGGCTTTAGCGGGTGGTTTGGACTTTTTGGCTGGGGCTTTCACATCGTGTCTCCTCGGGGAAGCAGCTTCGGGATGGCCCTCATGCTGGCTCCTGGCTGAACTGTTTTTTGTCAGTCCAAGCTTGTCTTTTACCTGATTGTCTGGTTTGCCTGTCGCCGTCGCCGCAGTTTCAAGGCCAGTACTTACCCTGACTTTTTCCCCTGACTGTCCTGGTCGGGAAGTCCGGGTAGTGGAGTCGGCGCGCGATTGTAGCGGCTCACCGGGATGTCGGGACGCCCGCAGACCTAATCGTTGGAGAATGGAGACAATCATGAGGCCCTCCCGCCTTTCAAGGCAATGTGCGAACAGCCTACCTCAAACCAGACACTGCTCCAGGCCCTGGAGAAAAATATCTTTGGGCAAATCGATGCCGATGAACACCATCTTGCTGGTTTTCGTCTCGCCTTCGGCCCAGGCCGGTCCCAGGTCGCTGCCCATCAGCTGGTGCACGCCCTGAAAAATCACCTTGCGCTCCGTGCCTTCCATGTGCAGCACGCCCTTGTAGCGCAGCATGCGGGGGCCGTAGATGTTGACGACGGCGCCCAGGAAATCCTCCAGCTTGGCCGGGTCAAACGCGCGGTCAGAGCGGAACACAAAACTCTTGACGTCGTCATCGTGGTGGTGATGGTGGCCATGCCCGTGTTCGTGGTCATGCGCATGCGAGGGGTGGTCGCAATGTTCGCCCTCGGCGTGGTCGTGCCCGGCATGGTCATGCGCGTCGGCCTTGAGGAAGTCCGGGTCGATGTCGAGCTTGGCGTTGAGGTTGAAGCCGCGCAGGTCGAACACATCGGCAATCGCCACCTCGCCGAAATGCACGGCTTTCTGCGGCGCGCGTGGGTTCATGTGTTTGAGGCGGTGCATCAGCGCCTGCACCTCGTCGGCAGCCACCAGGTCGGACTTGCTGATGAAAATCTGGTCGGCAAATCCGACCTGGCGGCGCGCCTCCTGGCGGTCATTGAGCTGGGTCGCCGCATGTTTGGCATCGACCAGCGTCAGGATGGAGTCCAGCAGGTACTGCTCGGCGATTTCCTCGTCCATGAAAAAAGTCTGCGCGACCGGGCCCGGATCGGCCAGGCCGGTGGTTTCAATCACCACACGCTCGAAGTCCAGCAGGCCCTTGCGTTTTTTGGCGGCCAGCAATTGCAGCGTCTCGCGCAGGTCTTCGCGGATCGAGCAGCAGATGCAGCCGTTGTTCATCTGGATGATGTTTTCCTGGGTGTCGTTGACCAGGATGTCGTTGTCGATGTTTTCCTCGCCAAACTCGTTTTCGATGACGGCGATCTTCTGGCCGTGCGCCTCGGTCAGGATGCGCTTGAGCAGCGTGGTTTTGCCGGAACCGAGAAAGCCGGTCAGGATGGTCACAGGAATCAAGCTCATGGAATCTGCCTCAGGAAAAACGGGGTGAAAAAATGCGGCGGGCGCGCGGCCGGACGTGGGAGTTTAGCGGTCAAGCCATAGCCCTGATGCGGGGACATGATTACTCTACAGGGCGTGTCAAGCCCGCGCGCCGCAGAGCGCCGGATCGCTCCTGTTTTAATAGCTGGATACTCCCACCGGGCGGGGGCTGCAGGCCGTTTTGGTATAAAAATTACTTCCTCAGCAGTACCAGACCCTTGAGGTACTCGCCTTCGGGGAAATTCACCGTCATCGGGTGGTCCGGTGCGCCGCCCAGGCGTTCGGTGATGAAGGCATCGACCCCGGCGTCCATGCCGGCGGAGGCCACGATCTTGTGGAACAGGTCGGCGCTGATGCCGCCCGAGCAGGAATAGGTGAACAACACCCCGCCCGGCGCCAGGATGGACAGCGCAATGCGGTTGATGTCCTTGTAGGCCCGCGCGGCGCGTTCGGCATGCGCCACAGTCGGCGCAAATTTGGGCGGGTCCAGCACGATGGCGTCGAAGGTCCGGCCCTCCTTGTGAAACTGGCGCAGCGAGGCATTGACGTCGGCATCCAGCATGGTGGTGCGCGCCGCATCGAAACCGTTGAGCGCCACGTTGGCCTTGGCGCGCTCTATCGCCGGACCGGAGGAGTCGATAGACGTGACATGCGCCGCGCCACCGGCGAGCGCCGCCACCGTGAAGCCACCGGTGTAGCAATAACAGTTGAGCACGTCCTTGAACTGCAGGCGGCGTGCGTGGTCGGCGAATTTGCGGCGGCTGTCGCGCTGGTCCAGATAGAAGCCGGTCTTGTGGCCTTCGGCGACGTCCAGGCTCAGCTTCCAGTCATGCTCGGTGATCGTGATTCCTGTATCGCCAGAGCCCTGCAGCCATCCAGTGGCTTCGGGCAAACCTTCGAGCGAACGCACACTCGCGTCGGAGCGTTCATACAAACGGCTCAGCCCGGTCTGCGCCAGCAGGGCGTCGACGATCACGCTTTTCCAGCGCTCGGCGCCACAACTGGAGAACTGCGCCACCAGGGTGTCGGCATAACGGTCCACCACCACGCCCGGCAGGCCGTCGGACTCGCCGTGAATCAGCCGGCAACCATTACTTTGTATGTCAAAACGGCTTCTGGCCCTGATCGCGCGGTCAACACGCGCTATAAAAAACGAAGCGTCGATGCGTTCGTTCTCGTCGAAACTCCAGACCCGCGCGCGTATCTTCGAGCTCGGACTGAACGCGGCCCAGCCGAGAAACTGGCCTTCGTGGCTCTCCACACGCACGGTTTCACCGGCGTCGCCGCCTCCCTTGGCAATGGCGCCGTCAAACACCCAGGGGTGGCGCCGCAGCAGCGAACGTTCCTTGCCCTCTCGCAATCGAATGGATTTCATGCCGCCATTGTCGCGCTTACAGGTCTCTTACATTCCGCCTGGCGGATTTGCGACAATCCCGCGATGGGTTCAAGCTGCCATTCAACACATCCTGCCGGCACCTGTGCCGTGCCGCGCGCGCTTTGGCGTTGCTGGCGTGTGCTGGCGTGCGCCCTGTTGCTGATACTGGCCGGCCAAGCCGCGCTTGCCCGCACCGTGCTCGACCTCGACCCTGCGCAACAACCGGTGACCCTGGCGGACTGGGGCGACTACTGGATAGACCCGACGGCGCAAAAAACCGTGCAGGACATCGCCGCCGGTGCCGCCCTGCCCTGGCTGCCCACGCTGGCACGCAACCTTTACCCCCTGCAGCCGCGGCAGGCGTTGTGGATCCGTTTTACCGTCCCGCCGGCACCCGACGCGGAACGCTGGCTGCTGGAGATTCCCTATCCGGCGCTGGACCGGGCATCGCTGTACACGCTGGACCGCGCCGGCCTCTGGCGCGAGCAGCGCAGCGGCGACCTGACGGCGGTCAACCAGTGGCCGACGCCGCACCGGCACACGCTGCTGGAGGTCAACTTCAACGCCGAGGAACCGACGCATTACATCCTGCGCCTTGAAAACGTGCAGGGGTTCAGCGCGCCCATCCGTTTTGTCAGTTCGGGTTATGTGCTGCGCGGCGAGCAGCAGGTCTCGCTGTTCCTCGGTGTGTATTTCGGGCTGGCGCTGCTCGGCCTGGTGGTGGGGCTGGCCGGCGTGCTGCTGCTGCGGGACCGGGCTTATCTGTATTACGCCGCCTGCTCCGCGCTGGTCGGCCTGACCCAGGCGGCCATCACCGGTGTGGCGGCGCTGCACCTGTGGCCGGATTCGCCCCAATGGGCGGACCGCTCGCTGGTGGTGCTGGGCGTCTGGATGCTGATGGCGCTGCTGCTGCTCAATGCCACCATCGTGTCGCTGGCGCAGCGCTCACGCCCGCTGCACCGTCTGGTGTGGGCCGTGGTGCTGGCCGGCGGCGCGCTGTCGGCCGCGCTGCTGCTGACCGACAGCGAACTGCGGATAAGGCTGGTCGTGCCCTACCTGGTGCTGGTGCCGGTGCTGATGCTGGCCGTCAATCTCTGGGCCTGGCGCCGCGGCGACCGCTTCGGCGGCTGGCTGCTGCTCAGCGCAACGCCCTTTGCCCTCAGCCTGGCCCTGGCCATAGGCCGCTACCTGCAGTGGCTGCCACTGAGTTTTGTGACCGAACAGGCGGCCCTGGCCAGCATGGCCCTGCAAATGCCGGCGATGCTGGCCGTGCTGATCCTGCGCAGCCAGCACCGCCGCGAAAATACCCGCCGTATCCAGGGGCTGGACCGGGTGGACCCTTCCACCGGCCTGATCAACGAGTCGGTGTTTGCCGAGCGCCTGTCGCGCATGATCGCGCGCTCGGAGCGGCTCAGGCACCAGGGCGCGGTGCTGATGATCGACCTGATCAACAGCGAACAGATCCAGCGCGACTTCGGCCGCAAGGCCGCGCAGGACCTGCCGCTGCGCGTCGCCGAGCGCCTGCTGTCCACCGCGCGCGACATCGACAGTGCGGCGCGCCTGTCGGAA
Source organism: Pseudomonadota bacterium (assembly GCA_040385775.1). Classification (GTDB taxonomy): domain Bacteria; phylum Pseudomonadota; class Gammaproteobacteria; order Burkholderiales; family Burkholderiaceae_C; genus Polaromonas. Next base: position 9,410 of record JAZKGR010000192.1, on the reverse strand, counting down.
CACCGCTTCAGCATGCTGGTGGAAGGCCCGTTCACCGCAGAAGAAGCCGCCACGCTGGGGCCGCGCATCGTCGCGCGCTGCCTGATGCCCTACCAGGGTCTGCCGGTCGACTGCGTGGCGCAGGTGCGCGTGGCCTACGCGCTGGTGCCGCGCCAGGGCCCGAGCGCAGAGATCGCACTGGCCCGGCTGGCGCAAACACTGGCCGGCGTGTCCCCGCAGAGCAAACGCGCGGTGTTCATGATCCCCGACTACAAAGTCTCGCCACCCGCCTAGGCAAGGGCGCGTCCACTCATTTGCAAGCATTGGTGACGGGCTGTCATTGCGGGCTTGACCCGCAATCCATGGCGGCGCGTCAGCCCTTGTTTTTTGCCGCTGGTTTGAGACCCGCCACCGTGGCACGTGGATGCGCGGCGTCATAGACCTTCGCCAGGTGCTGGAAGTCCAGCCGCGTGTAGACCTGCGTGGTGGTGATGTTGGCGTGGCCCAGCAGTTCCTGCACCGCGCGCAGGTCGCCGCTGGACTGCAGCACATGGCTGGCAAACGAGTGCCGCAGCATGTGCGGATGCACCGGGGTCGCCAGCCCGGCCTGCAGTGAACGTTGCTTGAGCCGCACACGGATGTGCTGCGGCGTGAGGCGCGTGCCGCGCTGGCTGATGAACAGCGCCGCGTCGTCCTTCGCCCACCCGCTGCGCGCAGCCAGCCAGGCCTGCAAGGCCTCAAGCGCCTTGCTGCCGACCGGCACGCTGCGCCGTTTGGAACCCTTGCCGAGCACATGCGCCTCTGCGGCCTGCAGGTCGATCCAGCCGCTGGCCTGGTTGCTGGCGGCCACATCCAGCCCGGTCAACTCGCCGATACGCAGGCCGCAGCCGTAGAGCAGTTCGGTGATGCACTGGTCGCGCGCCTGCAGGGCAGGGTCTTCGCCGTCCGCGCCCTGGAACGTCGCCAGTTGCACCGCCTCATCGACACTGAGCGCCTTGGGCAGCGGTTTGGCGGCCTTGGGCGCGCGCAGGTCCTGCACCGGGTTGCTGGCCACCAGGCCTTCGCGGCCCAGCCAGGTATAAAAGCCGCGCCAGCCCGACAGAATCAGCGCGATGCCGCGGCCGCTGCGGCCGCCGCCATGCATCTGCGCGACCCAGCGCCGCATGTGGATGTTTTGCACCGCCGTCAGCGCCACGCCGGCCTGCTGGCAGCTGGCCTGCAGCTTGGCCAGGTCCAGCGCGTAGAGTTCGACGGTGCGCTGGGCCAGGCGTTTTTCGACCCGCACGTGTTCGAGGTAACGCTCGACCAGCGGGTCCTTGTCGGGCGCCGCCATCGCGGTCCGCTCAGCGCTGGCGGAAGCGTCCTGCGCGATCATGAGTCGCTGTTAGTCGGCCTGGGGCCGCAGGCGCGACAGCGCCGCGCCGGCCAGCTCGCCGATGCGCTCCAGGAAGTCGGTCCCCATGTTGCTGGTGAAACGCTCCGGGTCAGGCGAGGCCAGCACCAGCATGCCAAAAGCCTGCGGCACCTTGCCAGGCCGAAGCGGGATCAGCGCCACAGACATGGCCTGCGCCGGATCGGGCAGCCAGTTGACCGCTTCGAAACCGGAGTTGACGCCGCAATACGGCACCGTCAGTGAGGATGCAAAGGTTTGTGTGTCTTCGCTGATGCCGGTCGAAAAGTCTTCCATCGAAAAAATGCCGTTGACATGCCAGACCTTGATCGCCGCCTGCGGCACCGCGAACTGCGACTGGATCTCGCGCACGATGGTGTCGGGCAGGTCGCGCGCATGGGCCGTCAACAGCAGGTTCAGGGTGCACTCCTGCAGCTTGTCGGCGATGCCGACGTTTTCGTTGCCGTACCGGATCATCTCGACGACTTTGGACTCCAGCACCTTGATCTTGTCGCGCAGCATGCCGGCCTGGCGCTCCTGCAGGCTGACCGCGCGCCCGCCGTGGCCGCTGGACAGCTGCACCGTCGCCAGCAGTTCGGCATGACGCTCGAAGAAGTCCGGCGTGTTGGCCAAAAAATTGGCGATGTCGTCTTCGGTGATCGGGTTCTGGATCGAGTGTTCGCTTGGATTCATGTTCTTGTGGTTTCCGTAAGTCGTTGTGGCTCAGTCTACAGGTGGTCGGGTACTTCAATGGCCGCTTCAAACACCGTGGTCGCCGGGCCGGTCATCAGCACCGGGGACGGCGCGGCATCCACGCCGCCCTGCCATTCGATGCTCAAGGTCCCGCCGTGTGTCCAGACATCGACCCGCGCGTCCAGCAGGCCCAAGCGTATGCCAGCGACCACCGCGGCGCAAGCCCCGCTGCCGCAGGCCAGGGTTTCGCCGGCACCACGTTCATAAACCCGCAGACGAATCTGGCTGCGAGAAACCACCTGCATGAAGCCGGCGTTGACGCGGCGCGGGAAACGCGCATGGCCCTCGATCAGCGGCCCGGTTTCCAGTACAGCCGCAGTTTCGACCTCGTCCACGAGTTGCACCGCATGCGGGTTGCCCATGGACAAAACCGCTATCAAAACAGGAGCTGCTTGCCCCCGCCCAGCAAGGGCCAGAGGCCATTTTGACCATGAATTGACAGCCTGGGGCGTCAAACCGGCGGCGTCGAAGGGCACCCGCGCCAGATCAAAAATAGGCGCGCCCATGTCCACGGTGACGCGACCGTCCGCCTGCATACGCGGCTCGATCACGCCCGACAGAGTCTTCACGCGCACCGCGTCCTTGGTGGTCAGCCCTTGCTCGCGCACAAAACGCAAAAAACAGCGCGCGCCGTTGCCGCACTGCTCGACCTCGCCGCCGTCGGCGTTGTGGATCACGTACTCGAAGTCGATGCCGGCCTCGCTGGCCGGCCGCACCGACAAAATCTGGTCGGCGCCCACGCCGAAGTGGCGGTCCGCCAGGAAGCGGTACTGGCCGGGTGTGAGGTTCAGGCGCTGGCGGGTCTCGTCGAGCATGACAAAATCATTGCCCGCCCCCTGCATCTTGGTAAATCGGATCAGCATGCCCGCATTATCCGCCGAGGCCATGCCCCACTCGCACTACGGAAAGACAGCCATGCGCATTCCCGACTGGACCCCCGCCCTCAAACCCCAACCCCAGGACCTCGTCGACGCCGTGCTCAAACGCCGCGGCGGCACGCTGATCAACCTCGACAAGGCCCTGCTCTGGAGCGAGCCGCTGGCACGCGGCTGGAACGTCTACCTGGGCGCCGTGCGCACCGGCCTGCCGACCAGCCGCAAACTGCGCGAGCTCGGGATCTGCACGGTGGCGCTGCTGACCGGCGCCGCTTATGAATACAAACACCACGCGCCGGATTTTTTGGCGGCGGGCGGCAAACAAGCCGAACTCGATGCGCTCAATGAATTGGTCAAAGCCGATGCGCGCGCATCGGCCGCGCACCCGGCGCTCGGTGAGGTCGAGCAACTGGTGGTCCGTTACGCCGCGCAGATGACACTGGACGTGAAGGTCAGCGACGAGGTCTTCGAGGCCCTGCGCACACATTTCGATACGACTGAACTGGTCGAGCTGACCAGCGCGATTGCCACCTACAACATGGTGGCGCGTTTTCTGGTGGCGCTGGGCGTGTCGCCGGAAGAGCATGACTAGGCATGTACCAAACACCCTCCCGTTTTTCTGTACCCGCCCTGCTGACAATTTTCGCGCTGGCGGCAGGCGGCGCAACACTATCGGCCAGCGCCCAAACGCCGCCGCCAAACAGCAGCCCCGCAACCGCGTCGCCCGGTGACGCCGAACGCGACCAGCGCTTTGCCCGCTGGATCGCCGACTTCAGCACCATTGCGCGCGCAGCTGGCATCACGGATGCCACGCTGCAGAGCGCCTTCGAGGGCATTCGTTTCATCCCGCGCGTGACCGAGCTCGACGGCGCGCAAGCCGAGTTCACGCGCACGGTCTGGGACTATCTCGACAGCGCGGTCTCGGCGCAGCGTGTGGTTCGCGGCCAGGACCGGCTGCTGGAGGCACGGCCGGCGGCCGATGCCGCCGCCGCGCGTTACGGTGTGCCCGCTGAAATCCTGGCGGCGATCTGGGGCATGGAAAGCAACTACGGCAGCAACACCGGCGACATCCCGACAATCGCCGCCCTTGCCACACTGGGCTTCGAAGGCCGGCGCGAGGCCTGGGCGCGCGGCCAGTTGCTCGCCGCTTTGAAAATCCTGCAGAACCGCGACATAGACCGCGTGCAGATGCTCGGGTCCTGGGCCGGCGCCATGGGCCAGACGCAATTCCTGCCTTCGAATTTTCTGGCCTACGCGGTCGATGCCGACGGCGACGGCAGGCGCGACATCTGGGGCAGCGTGCCCGATGTGATGGCCTCGACCGCCAACTTTTTGCTTCGTTCCGGCTGGCAGGCAGGCCAGCCCTGGGGGCAGGAAGTGCGTTTGCCGCCGGGCTTCGATCTGGCCCTCGCCGATGGCGAACAGCGGCGGCCGGCCGCTTCCTGGGCCGGATTGGGCGTGCAAAGCATGGACGGCTCTCCATTGCCGGCACTGACCGATGCGGCCCTGCTCTTGCCCGCGGGTGCTCGCGGGCCCGCCTTCATCGTTGGCCCCAACTTCCGCACCATCCTGCGCTACAACAACTCGACCAGTTATGCCCTCGCCGTTGGCCTGCTGGCGAAGGCACTGGGTGGCGGTCCGGCAGTTCAGACTCCATGGCCACGCGACCTGCAAGCGCTGTCACGCAGCCAGTTGCTGGCGCTGCAAACCGCGCTGAATGCACGCGGCTTCGACAGTGGCACGCCTGACGGCGTGCCGGGGCCGGCAACACGAAACGCGATTCGCCGCTACCAGCAGAGTCTGGGTTTGCCGGCGGATGGGTATCCGACGTTGGAATTGCTTCAGCGTTTGCAGTGAGGTGGCGTATCCGCTTGGACGGAATAAAGGCTAGCTAGAACATGGTCGCGCTTTTTCTGATGGCGCTGGAGGTGTCGCCCGAGGAATAGGGATGCCAGCGCAAAGCAAGGCCTCACGTTGCGCCTCCCGCCGAGCCCGCTTCCCAGGTGCTGCGGCTACCAGTGCAGGTATTCCATGCATATTGTTCGCCAGCCTTCAGCCTTCCAATCCGCGGCCCCGCATTACCGTCATGACAAACCGTCCATCCCCCGCAACGCCAACAACTCCTGCATCAACACCAGCAGCGGGAGATGCTCAATGCCCCCTGACATCGGAAATTTGGCATTGGCACTACTGACAACAATGCGGCGCGTCGCCGCCACGTCATCACATGCCACGTGAAAACCCCTGCTCACCGTGGGAGCGCTGGAGCGTTTGATTTCCACGGCCCAGACCTTGTTGCCCGGCAGCTCAAGCAGCAGGTCGATCTCGGCCCCCACGGCCGTGCGGTAATAGCTGGCCTGCGTCTGGGGCGGCACACACGCCAGCAGGTTTTCAATGATCCAGCCTTCCCAGCTGCCGCCTACGACAGGATGCGCCAGCAAATCAGCCTGCCTGCCCAAGCCCAGAAGCGCATGCACCACGCCACTGTCACGCACGAACACCTTGGGGGCCTTGACGAGGCGCTTGCTGGACTGCCGCGCCCAGGGTTCGAGCCGCCTGACCAGCAGCAGATCGCACAGCAGATCAAGATAACGTGCAATGGTCTGGCCGCTGACGCCAAGTGATGCAGCCAGCCGTGCGGCATTGAGCATTTGCGCCTGTTCGTAGGCCAGCATGGTCCAGAGGCGGCGCAGGGTCTGTGCCGGAATGCGGGGACCGAGTTGCGGTATGTCGCGCTCCAGGTAAGTCGTGATGAATTGCTGACGCCAGCGCAGGCTGGCAGCGTCGCTGCGTGCCAGGTAGGAATCCGGGAAGCCGCCGCGCAGCCACAGGGCGCCGGGGACGGCGGCTTCAGGCGCAGGAAGTTCCGTCACGACGAAAGGCGCCAGCTCAACATAGGCCAGGCGTCCGGCCAGACTCTCTGAAGACTGCGCCAGCAAGTCCATGCTGGCTGAGCCCAGCAGCAGGAACTGGGCGCTGCGCACACCGGCCCGACGGCGCTGGTCGATCACGCCGCGCAGCACGGCAAACAGGCCGGGCAGGCGCTGCACCTCGTCCAGCACCACCAGCCGATCCGCATGCGCTGCAAAAAAAGCCGATGGATCGCTCAGCTGCGCGATGTCGGCGGGCGTTTCAAGATCGAGATAGAGCGCAGGCGGTCCGCCCGCAATGACGGCCGGACTTGCGGCGATTTGATGTGCAAGCGTTGTTTTGCCGGCCTGACGTGGCCCGAGGATGGCGACCGCAGAAAATTCCTGCAGGTACTGCCGCAGCGTCTGGTCAACTTGCCGTGTAAACATTGCTGCAATTATTCCATTCTTTGGAATAATTGCAATGTTATTTGTGCCTCGTCAGATGGCATGCCATCTGCGTCCGGCAGTCGAAGCGCCTCAATCCGCCTTGATCCCGTTGTCCTTCACCACCTTGGCCCAGGTGTCGATTTGTTTGTCGATGAAGACACGCGCTGCGTCGGGCGTGCCGCCCAGGATGTCGATGCCCTGGGCGCTGAGCTTGTTGGCAATCTCGGGATTTTTCAGCGCCTTGTTGATTTCCTCGTTCATGCGCTTGATGACATCGGGCGGCGTTTTGGCTGGCGCGAGGATGGCCCACCAGGCCGGGGCGTCGAAACCGGCGAATCCGCTTTCGGCCACGGTCGGCACATTCGGCAGTTCGGGTGCGCGTTTGCTGGTCGTCACGGCCAGCGGGCGCAGGCGGCCGCTGTCGATATGCGGCTTGGTGACAAACACCGAGCCGATGGCCAGCGGCACGTGGCCGGCGACGGCGTCGGTCATCAGCGGGCCGCCGCCTTTGTAGGGAATATGTTGCCAGTCGATGTTGCCGCTCTTGCTGAGCAGCGCCATCGCCAGGTGGCCCAGGCTGCCTGAGCCTATGCTGCCGTAGTTGACATTCTTCTTCGCTTTGGCCGCAACGACCACATCGCCGAAGGTCTTGTACTCGGAGGCAGAGAAAGTTGCGAGCACCATGGCCGAGGTGCCGATCAGCGAGACCGGCGCCAGGTCCCTGCGGGTGTCGAACGGCATGCCGGGGATCAGGCTGGGATTGACGCCGTGGGTGTCGAACACCACGGCAAAGGTGTAGCCGTCGGCCGGCGCCGCAGCCACGGCCGCCGTACCGATGGAGCCGGACGCGCCGCCCTTGTTCTCGACAATGATGTTTTGCCCCAGTTGCTGCGACAGCGGCACCGCCAGGATGCGCGCCACCTGATCGACCGAGCCGCCGGGCGGAAAGACGGCGACAAACTTGATCGGCTGTTTGGCGGGCCAGGCTTGGGCCATGGCGCTCATCGAGCTGGCGCACAACGCGGCGGCGGTGACGGCCAGGGTGGTTCGGGAGATCCAGTGTTTCATGATGGAGTGATCCTGCTAATAAAGTAATCGCCAGTATCCGCAGCGTTCACGGCGAAAACCATTGCGGTTAACACTTAGCATGCTACCGATCGAACACCCCTCGCCTGTTTCGCGCAAAATCAGCCCATGGTCCGACCTTCCCAACTCCTGTATCCGCAGCGCGAACCCGCGCCCACCCGCCCCGCCGCCACGGTACTTTTGCTGCGCGACAGCCCGCAAGGCATCGAGGTGCTGATGACGCGGCGCTCGATGACGGCCAGCTTTGCACCGGGTGCCTATGTTTTCCCCGGCGGCGGCATCGACGCAGCCGACAGTGCGGCGCATGCGCAGTCCACACGCCGCGCCGGCCAGAGCGATCTGCACCTGACGCAGGCAATTGCCGCCATCCGCGAAAGTTTTGAAGAGCTCGGCGTGTTGCTGGCCCGCCATGCCGACGGCAGCTACGCGACCACAGACGACATTGCGGCGCTGGACCGCAAAGCGCCGTTTGCCGCGCAATGCCGCGACAAGGGCCTGGTGCTGGCCGGCGACCAGGTGTTTGTGCTGGCGCACTGGATCACCGACCGCGACCTGCCGCGCCGCTTCGACGTACCTTTTCTGGTCGCGCGCATGCCCGACGGCCAGGAACCGGTGGCCGACGAGTCCGAACAGTTCGAACCCTGCTGGGTGCGGCCGGCCGATGCGCTGACGCGGCATGAGACCGGCGGCTTCTTCATCATCTTCCCGACCATACGCACGCTGCAGCGGCTCAAGCCCTTTGCGACGGTGGACGCCGTGCTGCAGGCCTGCGCATCCGAGCAGCCGCTGTGGACCTCCTGCCCGCGCGCCGGTTTTCTCGAAGGCGCCGAGGCGCGCTACATGGAACACGAAGCGCCCTACGGCGAACTCGCGCTGACCAGCCCCGACGGCCAGATGGTGCACACGCTGGACTGGCAAACGGCGCAGCCGGTGGCCCTCTTGAAAAACGTCATGCGCCTGACCGCACCAAATCCCGGCGTGATGACCGGCCCCGGCACCAACAGTTATCTGGTCGGCGACCCGAACACCGGTTACATCGCCATCGATCCGGGTCCGGCTGACGCGGATCATTTGCAGCGTCTGTGGCGCGCAGCGGGCGGCGACATCCGCATGATTGTGTGCACCCACTCCCATGCCGACCACTCGCCCGGCGCCAAACCGCTGCAGGCGCTGTGTATCAACACGCCACCCATCCTCGGCCTACCCTCGGCGCCGACGGCACGCGCCGCCAGCCAATTCACGCCGGATCGGTCGCTATCAAATCAGGAGCTACTCCCCCTCACCAGCCGTGGGCTGGAGCCCGAAATGACCCATACCCTGAAAGTCATCCACACGCCCGGCCACGCGGCCAACCATCTGTGCCTGGTGCTGGTGGAAGACGGCATCCTGTTCAGCGGCGACCACATCCTCAACGGCAGCACCACGGTGGTGGACCCGCCCGACGGCAACATGCACGCCTATCTGGAATCTCTCGACGCGCTCAGCGCCGCCTGCGACGAACACAACATTGCCTTCATCGCGCCGGCGCATGGTTATGTGATCGGCGAAGCCAAGACGGCGATTGCCCAGCTCAAGGCACACCGCCTCAAACGCGAAGCCAAGATCGTGCGCGTGATGCAAGCGCAACCGGACGGTTCCATGGACGACTGGGTCAAACTCGCCTACGACGACGTGGATCCACGCATCTGGCCGGTCGCCAAACGTTCACTGCTCGCGCATGTGGAGCGGATTCAGGCGCAGGGTTTGTTTAATTTGTAGAGGCCTGATGCGGGTAGGCTTGCGGATTTTTGCGTCGCCCGCCACGCCGGATGCATCACGTTGCTTACCCGGTTCGCTTCGGACAGTAGTTTCAACTCCCCACTCCCAACCCCCCGCCCTTCCCTCGCCCCGCTGGGCGAGAGAAGGGAGCCTCATTTGGCCGCGTGCGCTGCGCTCGCGTGCAAACATGACCGTTCGTTGGGATTCCCGTGCAGGAAGCGCTGCGCGCTTCAAGGACTCCGGATTCTTTTCCCCGCATTGGTTGTTCCC
>JAZKGR010000191.1:0-11639 GCA_040385775.1 Pseudomonadota bacterium | reverse complement strand
GCAGGCCGGCGACGTAGGAGTCGCGGTGGTGCTGCAGGTCCAGGAAGTCGATGACCTGCTCGGCTTTTTCGCGTGCCTGTATTTCGGCGTCACGGGTTTTCCGGGTGAAGAAAATTTCGCTCCACAGGCCGGTCTGGCGGTGGGTGTGCCGGCCGATCAGCAGGTTGTGCAGCACGGTGGCGTGTTCAAATAGCTCGATGTTCTGGAAGGTGCGGGCAATGCCCAGCGCCGCGATTTTGTGCGGCGGCTGATCGGTCAGCTTCGCACCCATGTAGTCGATCTCACCGGTGGTCGGCGTGTAGATGCGGCTGATCAGGTTGAACACTGTGGTCTTGCCCGCACCGTTGGGCCCGATCAAGGTGAACACCTCGCCCTGCTTCACATCGAAGCTGACGTTGTTGACGGCCAGTACGCCGCCGAAACGCACGCTGAGGTTACGCGCCGACAGCAGCGGCTGGCCGGCGGGTTGTTGCATGTCGCTCATTTCAGTCTGTCCGATTTCTGGAAGGATTTCTGCCGCTTGAACATGCCCTTGCGGTAGAACGGGAAGGTCTGCAGGTAGGTGCGGATCTTGAGCCAGCGGCCATACAGGCCTAGCGGCTCAAACAGCACGAATGCGATCAGCACCATGCCGTAGACCACGCCTTGCAGGCCGGGCGCCTGGCCGATGGCAGCCGGCAAATAGTCTTTGACAAGCGCAATGGCCTGCGGCATCGAGATCAGGAAGATGGCGCCCAGAAAAGCGCCGTGCACCGAGCCGATACCGCCGACCACGATCATCAGTAGCAGGTCGATCGACTGCAGGATGTTGAACTGCTCGGGTGAAATGAATTGCAGCTTGTGCGCATACAAGGCGCCGGCAATACCGGCCAGCGCCGCCGACAGCGCAAACGACAGGGTTTTATATCGCGCCAGGTGAATGCCCATGCTCTGCGCGGAAATTTCCGAATCGCGAATCGCCACAAAAGCGCGGCCGGTCGGTGATCGCAGCAGGTTCAGGATGGCCAGTGTGGAGCCGACTGCCAGCACCAGGCAGAGGAAATAAAAGGACTCGCCGCTGTCGACCTTCCAGCCGAACAGGTCGGGTGCCTTGATGTGGATGCCGGCATTGCCGCCAGTGACTTTTTCCCAGCGTGCGAACACTTCCTCAACGATGAAACCGAAGGACAGCGTTGCCATGCCGAGGTAAATGCCCTTGACGCGAAGCGCCGGCAGCCCGACCACCAGGCCGACGGCGGCCGACAGCCCGGCAGCGCAGGCCAGCGCAATCGGGAAGGGCACGCCTGCATTGGTCATCACCGCCTGGGTGTAAGCGCCGACGCCGAGAAAAGCCGCATGCCCGAGCGAGAACAGGCCGGTAAAACCCGCCAGCAGCATCAGCCCCAGGCCGGCAATGGCGTAGATCAGGATGAAGGTCAGTTGCGCCAGCCAGTACTCGGCAAACAACCAGGGCGCCGCCACCAGCAGCAGCATCAGCGCGCCGTACCAGAACACATGGCCGCCGTGTTTGGCAAGCTTGATGTCCTGCCCGTAATCAGTTTTGAAAATGAAGCGCATTAGAGGGTTCCCCCCCGAAGCGCCTTTGGCGCCTCCCCCTCAGGGGGCGCCACCTGCGGCCCGGCAAAGCCGGTTCCGCGGTGACTTGGCCTTTCTGTCTGGTGCGCGTTGCGCTGATTTTTCGTCATACTTTTTTCCGCAATTTTTCGCCGAACAAACCGCTGGGTTTGACCATCAGCATGATCAGCACCACCACATAGGCGGCAATGTCCTTGATGCCATCGGGTGCGTAGAAGCCGGCCATGGACTCGACAATGCCGATGATCAGGCCGCCGACAATGGCGCCGGGCAGGCTGCCGAAGCCGCCGACCACCGCCGCCGGGAAAGCCTTCAAGCCGATGAAACCCATGTTGGCGTGCACAAAAGTGATGGGTGCGAGCAGCAGGCCGGCGACCGCGGCGACCGCAGCTGCCAGCCCCCACACCAGGCCATTGATGCGCTTGACCGGAATACCCATGTAGTAGGCGGCCAGCTGGTTCTGCGAGGAGGCCTGCATCGCGATACCGATCTTGCTGTATTTGAACGCCGCAAACAGCACCAGGCACAACACGGCGGTGGTGCCGATGACGGCCATTTTCTCGACATTGAGAACCAGCGCGCCGACGTTCCAGATCTGGTCCTTGTAGGGCACCGGCAGGGTATGGGTTTCGGTGCCTATGCCGGGGATCATGGTGATCAGGCCGCGTGCCGTGTAGCCCACACCGATGGTCAGCATCACGATGGAAAACGCCGGCTGACCCAGGATGGGCCGTATCACCAGCCGTTCCAGCAACACGCCGAACAGGGCCATCCCGGCAATCGAGCTGAGGATGGCCAGCCAGTAAGGAAAGCCCAGCATGGTCATGCAGGCCAGGCCGCCGAAAGCGCCCAGCATCATGAGTTCGCCCTGGGCGAAGCTCACTGTCTCGGTGGCTTTGTAGATGAGGACAAAGCCCAGGGCAATCAGCCCGTAAATGCAGCCTTGTGCGGTGCCGTCGATGATCAATTGCAATAACTGCACATTTACTCCACAATAAATTTTTACAAAGCAGGCGCTTGGTAAAAATAGCCCCCAGTCGAAAGCTGTTCGGGCGCGGTTTTTTTTCAGGTTTGAAATTTGACGGGGTTGATCATGAGCTGCATTCAATGAAAAAATCAATCCGGATTGGTGCCGGGTTGGGTTTCTACGGAGACGCATGGGAGCCGGTGCTCGCGAGCATCGAAAAAGGCGGTGTGAATTACATCGCCAGCGACCATCTCGCCGAGCTCACGCTGGCCATCCTGCAGAAGGATTTGCAACGCGACCCTTCGCTGGGCTACGCTAGGGACGTGGTGCCATTTCTGATGGCTTTGTGGCCGGCGATGGCGCAGCGAAAGGTTCGTTTTGTCTGCAACGCCGGCGGCCTCAATCCGGTCGGCGCAGCGGCAGCGGTCCGCGCCGCTTTTGCGGCCAAAGGCTGGTCCGCGCGCGTCGCCGTTGTGACAGGCGATGATGTGTTGCAAGAGGTCGATGCCCTGGCGCCACCGCATATGTTCAACGGCGCTGCGTTTGATGCGGTGCGTGATCGCATGGTGTTTGCCAACGCCTACCTCGGCGCGCGGCCTGTCATTTCTGCGCTGCAGAAAGGCGCGGACATTGTCATCACCGGCCGGGTCGCCGATGCCGCGCTTTTTCTCGGGCCGCTCGCCCATGAGTTCAACTGGAATCTTGGTGATGAAGGCCCTGCCTCGCAGGCCGACATGAACCGGCTGGCGCAAGGCCTGGCGGTCGGTCATCTGCTCGAATGTTCGGGCCAGGGCAGCGGTGGCAACTTCGGCAGCCTGCAGGCCTGGAAGGCGATCCCCGACCTGGCCCACATTGGTTACCCGATCGCAGAAGTCAGCGAAGACGGCAGTGCCATCATCACCAAGGCACCGGGCACCGGCGGCCGCATCAACTTTGACACGGTGCGCCAGCAACTGCTGTACGAGGTGCACAACCCGCATGCGTATATGTCGCCCGATGTGGTGCTGGACCTGTCCACCATTGAACTTGAGGATATGGGCCAGGACCGTGTGCGTTTGACGGGCGCCACTGGCTGTGCGCGGCCGGAGCAACTGAAGGTCGTCGGCGGCTACCGCGACGGCTTCAAGGCCGAGGTGACCTGGGGCTTCAGCTGGCCGGATGCTTATGACAAGGCGCTGGCGGCGGTGGAGATGGTGAAGGCGCAACTGGCTGACAAAGCCGTGCCGCACGAGGCCTTGTTTGTCGAGTTCCCCGGCCTCAATTCGGCGCACGGCGCGCTTGCGCCCCTGCCCGATGCACAGGCGCTGGCTGAATTGAACGAGGTCTGGGTGCGCATGGTGCTGCGCACGCGCGACAAAAAAGCCGCCGACGGTTTCGGCCGGCTGTTTCCGTGGATGGCGTTGAGCGGACCGGCCTACACCTGCGGCTTTCAGGGCCTGCACAACAGCAGCGAGTTGCTGGGCATCTGGCCGGTGCTGATGGACCGCCAGGCTGTGGAGTCGCGCACGCGCGTCGAGGTGTTGCCGACATGAGCGCGCCCGTGCAGACCATCCGGCTGGCGGACTTGGCCCATGCGCGCAGCGGCGACAAGGCCGACTGGGTGGACTTCGGCCTGTTCGCCTGGAACGCGGCCGGTTACGCCGTGCTGGCGCGCGAAGTGACTGCGCAGCGGGTGGCGGAACACTTTGCGCCCTGGCTGCCGGGTCGCGTCGAGTGCTGGCCCTTGCCCAATATCCTGGCGATCAAGCTGGTGCTGCACGACGCGTTGCAGGGCGGCGGTGCGCGCAACCTGCGCCTGGACAACCTGGGCAAATCGATGGCGGCGGCCTTGCTGCGCATGGAAATCCATGTGGGTGCCGACGAACTCGCCGCCTGTCTGGCGGCGCCGCGTGTCGGCTGGTGGGGACCATGAGCATTCATGTTGAAAAAGACGGTGACGTGACCATCGTCACGCTGGACCGCCCCGACGTACGCAATGCAGTGGACAGCGACCATGCGCGGGCGTTGTACGAGGCTTTTGTCGCCTTCGACGCCGATGACAGCGCGAAGGTGGCGGTGTTTCACGGCGCGCACGGGCATTTCTGCGCTGGCTGGGATTTGCAGTTCGGCGCCAGGCTGCTGGATGAGGCCCAGGGCGGCGATGCGCCGGTGTTTGCCGATCTCGATTTTCAAGCGGAGGACCACCAGCCCGCCGGCCCCATGGGCCCTTCGCGCCTGCTGCTGTCCAAACCGGTGATCGCCGCCGTCAGCGGCGCGGCCGTCGCCGGCGGCATGGAGCTGGCCTTGTGGTGTGACATGCGGGTGCTGGAGGAAGACGCCTACTTCGGTGTTTATTGCCGGCGCTTCGGCGTGCCCCTGATCGATGGCGGCACGGTGCGGCTGCCGCGCCTGGTCGGCATGGGCCATGCGATGGACCTGATCCTGACCGGCCGCAAGGTCGAGGCGGCCGAGGCCCTGCAGATGGGCTTGTGCAACCGGGTCGTGCCGCGCGGCAGCGCGCGCGAGGCTGCGTTATTGCTGGCGCGCCAGCTTGCGGCCTTTCCGCAGAAAACCATGCGGGCCGACCGTGAGAGCGCCTACGCGCAGTGGGACCTGCCGCTGCCGCAGGCGCTCAGCCAGGAGTGGGACCGTGGCCGGGAATGTATCGCCGAAGGCCTGCAGGGCGCCGCGCGGTTTACCGGTGGCCAGGGCCGGCACGGCAAGTTTTAACAGTCAAAAATGCCTCCAGCCCCCGCCAGACGGGAGTATTCAGCTATCAAAAAAAGAGCTAATTTACTGGGGACGCGGCAGCGAAGACGGCGGCACCGGCCGTGGCTGACCGGCATCGTCGATGGCCACATAGGTCACGCTGGCCTCGGTCACCTTGATGTAGCGGCCCTGCGAGCGGAAACGCTCGGCATACACCTCGACCTTGACCGTCATCGAGGTGCGGCCAATCCGCGTGAGTTCTGAGTAAAACGACAGGATGTCGCCGACACGCACCGGCTGCTTGAAGATGAACTCGTTGACCGCCACCGTGGCCATGCGGCCCTCGGCATAACGCGCCGGGATCACCGAGCCGGCCAGGTCGACCTGCGCCATGACCCAGCCGCCGAAGATGTCGCCGTTGGCATTGCAGTCCGCCGGCATGGGGATGACCTTGAGCACCAGTTCCTTGTCGAGAGGCAGCTTGACGCTCAAAGGGTCATGGGGGAGGCTGGATTCGGTGGACATAGGCACAATCGGTGGTGGAAAATTAAAACAACAGGACAATTGTCTCCGATGCGCTCTTATGCCCCCGCCGCCGAATCCTCGCCTGTCCCCGGCGCGCCGCCAAAACCCGAATTAAATCGCTCCGACTGGGCCACGCTCAAACGCCTGTTCCCCTATCTGTGGGAGTACAAATGGCGGGTGCTGGCGGCGCTGGCCTTCATGGTCGGTGCCAAGGTTGCCAACGTCGGCGTGCCGCTGCTGCTGAAAAACCTCGTCGACGCGATGAGCTTCAAACCCGGCGACGTGCAAATCGTGCTGGTGGTGCCTGCGGCGCTGCTGGTGGGTTACGGCCTGCTGCGTTTGTCGACCTCATTGTTCACCGAGCTGCGCGAGCTGGTGTTCGCCAAGGCCACCGAAGGCGCGGCGCGACGCATTTCGCTGGAGGTGTTCCGGCACCTGCATGCGCTGAGCCTGCGCTTTCACCTGGAGCGCCAGACCGGCGGCATGACACGCGACATCGAGCGCGGCACCCGCGGCGTGCATTCGCTGATCTCTTACTCTCTGTACAGCATCATCCCGACGCTGATTGAGGTGACGCTGGTGCTGACCCTGCTGGCGGTCAAGTTCGACATCTGGTTTGCCGGCATCACCATCATCGCGCTGGTGTTTTACATCACCTTCACCGTGACGGTGACCGAGTGGCGCACCAAGTTCCGCAAGGAGATGAACGAGCTCGACTCCTCGGCGCACAGCCGCGCCATCGACTCGCTGCTGAACTACGAAACCGTCAAGTACTTCAACAACGAGGACTTCGAGGCCAGGCGTTACGACGAGAACCTGCTGCGGTACAGGCGCGCCGCCGTCAAGAGCCAGACCACGCTGAGCCTGCTCAACACCGGCCAGCAGCTGATCATTGCCGCCGGCCTGGTCGCCATGCTGTGGCGCGCGACGCAGGGCGTGGTCGATGGCCGCATGACGCTGGGCGACCTGGTCATGGTCAATGCTTTCATGATCCAGCTTTACATCCCGCTGGGTTTCCTGGGTGTGCTGTATCGCGAGATCAAGCAAAGCCTGACCGACCTGTCCAAGATGTTCAACCTGATGGAAAAGGAGCGCGAGATCGCCGACCAGCCCGGTGCGCCAGCGCTGGCGCTGCAGGCCTCGCCGGCCGTGCGTTTTGAAAACGTCAGCTTCGCCTATGAGGCGTCGCGGCCCATCCTGCACAACATCAGCTTCGAGATCCCGCCGGGCAAGACGGTGGCCGTGGTCGGCTCCTCCGGCGCCGGCAAGTCCACGCTGGCGCGCCTGCTGTTCCGCTTTTATGACGTTCAGCAAGGCCGCATCACCATCGCCGGCCAGGACATCACGCAGGTGACGCAAGCCAGCGTGCGCCAGGCCATCGGCATCGTGCCGCAGGACACCGTGCTGTTCAACGACACGGTGGAATACAACATCGCCTACGGCCAGCCCGGCGCTAGCCGGGCTCAGGTGGAAGAAGCCGCGCGCGCCGCCCGCATCCACGACTTCATCAGTTCCACGCCGGCCGGTTACGCGACCATGGTCGGCGAGCGCGGCCTGAAACTCTCTGGCGGCGAGAAGCAGCGCGTGGCGATTGCGCGCACCCTGCTGAAGAACCCGCCCCTCATGATTTTTGACGAGGCCACCTCTGCGCTCGATTCCGCCAATGAACGCGCCATCCAGGCCGAGCTGCGCAGCATCGCCGAAAACAAGACCACGCTGGTGGTGGCGCACCGCCTGTCCACGGTGGTCGATGCGCACGAGATCCTGGTGATGGAAGCCGGTCAGATCATCGAGCGCGGCACGCATGCGGCGCTTTTGGGCTTGGGCGGTCGTTATGCGGCGATGTGGGCGCTGCAGCAGAGTTCCGAATAAGTTGTTGGTGTTTTGGGCTTCTAGCCCTTGCTGCGCGGGAGCTGTCAGCTATTTATTTAATAGCAAATTTGGGTTGAACGTGCAACTGCTGCCATCCATGAGGGATTCCCGTAGATACAAGCGGGCTTCGCACTCGCATAATAAAAAGCATGGAAACCAAATGGCTGGAAGATTTCGTCAGTCTCGCTGAAACCCGCAGTTTCAGCCGTTCGGCGACGCTGCGCCACGTGACACAACCGGCGTTTTCGCGGCGCATCCAGGCGCTGGAGGCTTGGGCGGGCACCGACCTGGTGGACCGCAGCTCCTATCCGACGCGCCTGACGCCGGCCGGCGAAACGCTGTACAGCCAGTCGCTGGAAATGCTGCAGGGCCTGCAATCGACACGCGCCATGCTGCGCGGTCACAACTCGGCCGGGCAGGACGTGATCGAGTTTGCCGTGCCGCACTCGCTGGCCTTCACCTTCTTCCCGGCCTGGGTCAGCAGCCTGCGCGAGAAGTTCGGCCCCATCAAAAGCCGGCTGATTGCGCTCAATGTGCATGACGCGGTGCTGCGCCTGGTCGAGGGCAGTTGCGATTTGCTGATTGCCTACCACCACGACTCTCAACCTTTTCAGCTCGACGCCGACCGCTACGAGATGATCAGCCTGGGGCAGGAGGTGCTGGCGCCATTCGTCAAGGCCGATGCCGACGGCGCGCCGCTGTACCGCCTGCCCGGACGCGCCGGCCAGCCGCTGCCCTACCTGGGGTATGCGTCCGGTGCTTACCTCGGCCGCGTGGTGGACCTGATCCTCAAGCAGTCCAGCACCGCCATCCACCTGGACCGGGTCTATGAAACCGACATGGCCGAAGGCTTGAAGGCCATGGCGCTGGAAGGCCACGGCATCGCCTTTTTGCCCTTCAGCGCTGTCAAAAAGGAGCTGCGGGTTAAAAAGCTGGTCAGCGCAGGCCCTGGCCTGGAGATGACCATGGACTTGCGGGTCTACCGCGAACGGCCCACCACCAAGGCCGCAGCCAAGAACCCGGCGCAGGCACTGTGGAATTACCTGGAGAGCCAGACGCTGCCGAAACCGCCTGCCAAACGCGCCTAGTCTGGAGGCCTCTAGGTGGCAACCCTTAGTGGTTATAAATTAAATGCATGAAGCTGCGTCTTATCAGCATTGGCTTTTCGGCGGCCGCAAATTTACAGTCCGGGACGTTCTGTGATGCAGAGAGGGTGACTTCCTGAAGAGGCCTGCCAAGGTTTTCTGAAAGGTTGGCACAAAGACTGCTTAGCTCGACAACACTGTTTTGCCGATGTGGCCGCTGGCACTATCTTGGGGATTGCTTTTGCCGGATCTGCTCTTTGCCTTCATGCGCTGCGGCTTTACCTGCATGCTGTCGGCCAAGGGTTCATCCGGCGCGTTCCTGGAGATACCAGTCCATAGGCTGGCGCGTTGAGGGCTGGGGTAAACCTTGGGCATGGTCCCATGACCGGCTCCTTAGAATGGCGTCATTAACAATTTCATCAACTGAAGGAAATTTCATGAAACTCAAACTCGCCGCATTGGCAATTGCCGTCCTGTCCACCTCCGGCGTTTTTGCCCAGGCCAACGATACGCTGGCCAAAGTCAAGGCTTCCGGCGTGATCACCATGGGTGTTCGCGACTCGTCGGGCGCTCTGTCCTATACCCTGGGTGACGGCAAATACGCCGGCTACCACGTTGAAATCTGCCAGCGCGTGATCGCCGATGTCGAAAAAGCCGTCGGCCGCAAGCTGGAAGTCAAATACCTGCCCGTGACCTCGCAAAACCGCATCCCCCTGGTGCAGAACGGCACCGTGGACATCGAGTGCGGCTCCACCACCAACAACGCCACGCGCCTGAAAGACGTGTCTTTCCTGCCCACCACCTTTGTTGAAGAAGTGCGCATCGCCGTGAAAGCCAATTCCGGCATCACCTCGATTGCCCAGCTCAATGGCAAAAACGTGGCCACCACCACCGGCACGACCTCGGTGCAGACCCTGCGCAAAAACGAGCGCGCCAGCGGCATCGACTTCAAGGAAATCTTCGGCAAGGACCACTCTGACAGCTTCCTGCTGCTGGAGTCCGGCCGTGCCGACGCTTTCGTGATGGACGGCGCCATCCTGGCCGGCAACATCGCCACTTCCAAGAACCCGGCCGACTTCAAGATCGTCGGAGAAGTTCTGAGCGTTGAGCCGATCGCCATCATGATCCGCAAGGACGATGCCGCGCTGAAGAAGATCGGTGCCGACACCATCTCCGGCATGATCAAGTCCGGCGACATGGCCAAAACCTGGGACAAGTGGTTCATGCAGCCGATCCCACCGAAGAACAGCCGCGTCGGTCTGGCTGTCAGCGAAAGCACCAAGGCTGCCTGGGCCACCCCTAACGACAAGCCGATGGAAGATTACGCCAAGAAGTAATTCCGGCGTAAGCTGAAACACAAACCCCGTCTGCGACAGTTCTGGCGGGGTTTGTTTTTTAAGCGCAGAAAACAACAGATCGAAGCGCACACTTTTTTGGCGGAGTCACCATGAGCTGGGATTGGCAAGTATTTTTGAATGACGACGGCAGCGGCCGTACTTATTTGCAATGGATGATGGACGCCTGGGGCTGGACCCTGGCCGTTGCCGGTTGTTCATGGGTGGTGGCGATCCTGACAGGGAGCCTGATGGGCACCCTGCGCACCCTGCCCAACAGCCCCTGGCTGGTCCGGCTGGCCAATGTCTGGGTCGAGTTGTTCCGCAACATTCCCCTGCTGGTGCAGATCTTCATCTGGTACTTTGTGGTGCCCAAGATTTTTCCGGCCATGCAGCAGGTGCCGGGTTTTGCGCTGGTGGTGTTTGCGCTGGGCTTTTTCACCTCGGCGCGGATCGCCGAACAGGTACGTGCCGGTGTGCAGGCCCTGCCGCGCGGCCAGCGTTATGCCGGCATGGCCATGGGCTTCACCACGGCGCAGACTTACCGCTATGTGATCCTGCCGATGGCGTTTCGCATCATCCTGCCGCCGCTGACCAGCGAGTCCATGAACTTGCTGAAAAATTCCTCCGTGGCTTTCGCGGTGTCGATTGCCGAACTGACCATGTTTGCCATGCAGGCCCAGGAAGAAACCTCGCGCGGTGTCGAGGTCTACCTGGCCGTCACCGTGCTGTATGCAGTCTCCGCCTTTGCGGTGAACCGCGTCATGGCTTTTGTCGAGAAAAAGGTCCAGATTCCGGGCTTTGTCGTGGCCGGCGCCACCGGTGGGGGGCACTGACATGTTCGGTCTTGACATGAGTTTCCTGAACTGGGAGATCATCTCCAAGTTCGTCCTCAAGGGTTTCATTTTCAGCATCGAACTGACGGTGATCGCCACCATAGGCGGCATCATCCTCGGCACCGTGCTGGCGCTGATGCGTCTGTCGGGCATCAAGCTGCTGACCATCCCGGCGACCTTCTACGTCAACGGCATGCGTTCGGTGCCGCTGGTCATGGTGATCCTGTGGTTCTATCTGCTGATGCCTGCCGCGTTTTTTGACCTGATTCCGGGCGGCGCCAACAACCGCTCGGAGATCTCGGCCATCATCACCTTCATCGCATTTGAGGCCGCTTACTTCAGCGAGATCATGCGCGCCGGTATCCAGTCGATCTCGCGCGGGCAGGTCAATGCCGGGCGGGCGCTCGGCATGACCTACAGCCAGAACATGCGCCTGATCGTGTTGCCGCAGGCCTTCCGCAACATGGTGCCGATTCTGCTGACCCAGACCATCATCCTGTTCCAGGACACCTCGCTGGTGTATGCCATCGGCGCCTATGACCTGCTCAAGGGCCTGACGACCGCCGGCAAGATCTACGGCCGTCCTGAAGAAGCCTACCTGCTGGCCGCCGTGGTTTATTTCGTGATCTGTTTTGGCTTGTCGTACATCGTCAAAAAGCTGCAGAACAAGATCGCCATCATTCGCTAAACAATTTATCGCACCCGCTCCCCGGAGAATCAAGATGATCGAACTCAAAGAAGTTTCCAAATGGTACGG
>JAZKGR010000190.1:0-4170 GCA_040385775.1 Pseudomonadota bacterium | reverse complement strand
CCCTTCTCTCGCCCAGCGGGGCGAGGGAAGGGCGGGGGGTTGGGAGTGGGGAGTCGAAACTGCTGCCCCAGGCAGGCTGCAACCGTAGCGTGATGCCGGATTTGCTATAAATTCAATAGCTGCTCACCCATACGGGACGGGGGCCAGATCACGATTTGATGTTAAACCCGAGGCCGGGCGGCCTCAACCGCCCTGTGTGCCCCGATGCGCCCAGCCGGTTGTGTGCTTCTCGATGTAGCTGAACAACTCATACATGATCATCGCCATCGCGCCAATCACCACCAAGCCGGCGAAAGCCAGCGCCATGCGCTGCTGCGAACCGGCGCTGAGCATCAGGTAGCCGATGCCCGAATCACCCGCCGTCATCTCGGCCAGCACCGTGCCGACGAAGGCCAGCGTGATCGCAATTTTGAGCGAGCCGTAGAAGTAGGGCATGGAGCGCGGCAGGCCGACCTTGACCAGCACATCCCAGCGTTTGGCGCCCAGCACGCGCAGCACGTCTTCCAGCTCGGGCTCCAGCGTGGCCAGGCCGGTCGCCATGTTCACGGTGATCGGGAAGAAGGAGATCAAAAACGCGGTCAGGATGCCGGGGCCGACACCGATGCCGAACCAGACGATCAGGATCGGCACGATGGCGGCCTTGGGCACGGCATTGAAGGCGACCAGCAGCGGGTAGACCGCAGCGTAGGCCAGGCGCGAGGAGCCGACCAGGAATCCGAGCATGACGCCGACCACGATGGACAGGCCGAAGCCGACCATGGTGACCCAGAAGGTTTTCCAGGCGGCCTGGGCGATCGGGCCGGCAAACTCGGCCATGGCCTGGGCGATCGCCAGCGGGGCAGGAAAGATGTATTCGGCGATGTCAAAAACCATCACCACCGCCTGCCACAGCGCAATGATGGCCGCCAGCAGGATAAAGGGCGACCAGCGCTCCATCTGTTTGTTGTTCATGTCAGTGGCCTCCTGCGGCGGTCGCCGTGTTGATGACGGGCGTGCGGATGGCGCCGATGTGGCTGCGCAACTCGTGCACGATGTCGCCGAACTGCTGGGTGTAGGTCACCTCCAGGTCGCGCGGGCGCGGCAGGTCGATTTCCTTCCTGACCACGAAGCGGCCCGGGCTCTTGCTCATCACATACACCGTGTCGGCCAGGAACACCGATTCGCGCAAATCGTGGGTGACCAGGATGACGTTGAAACGCTGCTCGGTCCAGAGGTCGCGCAGGATGCACCACAGCTCTTCGCGCGTGAAGGCGTCCAGCGCGCCGAAAGGCTCGTCCAGCAGCAGCATCTTGGGCTCGTGGATCAGCGCGCGGCAGATGCTCACGCGCTGCTGCATGCCGCCCGACAACTGCCAGGGGAACTTGTCTTCATAACCGCCGAGTCCGACTTTTTGCAGCAGCTTGCGCGCGCGCTCCTCGAACTCCTTGCGTTTGGACTTGAACTGGCTGCGGAAGGGCTCGACGATTTCCAGCGGCAACAGCACGTTGTCCACCGTGGTCCGCCAGGGCAGCAGCGAAGGCGCCTGAAAAGCCATGCCCGAAATTTTCAGCGGGCCGGTCACCGGCTGGCCGTCGATCATGATGCGGCCTTTGGACGGCATCTTCAGGCCGGTGGTCAGCTTCATGAAGGTGGACTTGCCGCAGCCCGAGGGCCCGACGATGGCGATGAACTCGCCCTCGCGAACCTTGAGGTCGATGGCTTCAACCGCGAAATGGTTTTGCGCCAGCAACTCGTCGTTGTAGGCCAGCCAGACGTCCTGGAAGTCAACAAAATGGGCGTCTTGCGTGTCGTGCATGTGCGTGTCGCTTCCTGATTTCAGATTGCAGTCAAGGCAACGGCCAGCATTCCGGATGAAAGGCTGGCCGTGGTTTGCTTGCCGCCGCCGGCAGGGTGTGCCGGTGGGATGCGGCTTATTTTTTCGGCAGGATGTTCAGTTCGGCGGTGGTTGGCAGGAAGGAGCCGTTCCAGATGGCGGTCGGGTTCACGCGCGTCTTGGTGTTGAATGCATCCGACACCTGGGAAGCCATCAGCGACAGGCGCGGGCCCTTGACCTGGCCGAAACCCTCGGCGCGTGCATCCGGGCTGTTGACCACGGTGTCGATGGCCAATTGCAGGCGACGTGTTTCCAGCGCGGTGTTGATGATGCCGTCGCGCGCCTTGACGTCTTCAATCGAAGCGGCTGGCTTGGCGATCACTTCCTTGACCCCCTTGGTGAAGGCCAGCAGGAAAGCCTTGATGGCGGCAGGATTTTCCCGGATCATTTTTGGCGAAGCGATGATGACGTTGCCGTAGAGCTTCACGCCGTTGTCGGCATAAGGCAGCACCACCACGTCTTCGGCTTTGACGCCGCGCGCTTCAAGGTTGAGCAAGGAGGTGAAGGTGAAGCCGGTGATGGCGTCCACGTCACCGCGGGCCAGCATGGTTTCGCGCAGCGGCGGATCCATGGCGGTCCATTGCACGCCAGTGATGTTGTTGGCCTTGGCGAAAATCGGGAAGGCGCGGCGGCCCGCGTCGAACACCGGGGCACCAAGCTTCTTGCCGTTCAGGTCAGCCACGGTCTTGATGCCCGACTTCTTCAGAGCCATCACGGACGCCGGCGTGTTGTTGTAAACCATCATCACGGCGACCGGCTTGTTGGCGGCGTCCGGGTTGTTGGCATGGAATTCCATCAGCGCGGCCAGGTCGGCAAAACCCATGTCGTAGCTGCCCGAGGCCACACGGGTAACGGTGCCGCCCGAGCCGTTGCCGGCGTCGATGGTGACGTCCAGCTTGGCGTCCTTGAAGTAACCCTTGGCGGCCGGCGTGACAAACAGCGCGGCCGGACCTTCAAAACGCCAGTCGAGCTGGAACTTGATGGGGGTGTTTTGCGCAAATGCGCTGCCGCAAGTAGCAGCAGCGACCGCCAGTACGGCGAAGGTCTTGATGAAAACGCGTTTTGTCATGGGAACTCCAGATAGAAATGAATCGGCTGCTCAAGCCAAGCAAAAACAATGCCTGTTTGTCTTTGTACACATGGTTTGTACACATTATTTTTCAGCCCCTATTCTCTGACAAGTTGGACGGGATGGGCGCAGCGAAATCTCCGTAAATACCCCTTAAACCGGGGAAAACGGAGCGATACGGGCTGTCAAAACCGCCGATTCAGCAAGAAATGCCACCACGGCACGCAGCACACGCAGGACAAAAAAAGGGCAGGCTGTGTTTGCCTGCCCTTGTGGGTATTGCCGATGGGAGCGTCTAGGAATCCGGCGCCACCGGGTGCTGGGCCATGGCTTCCAGCGCCTTGACCAGTGCCGAGTGATCGGCTTGGCCATGGCCGAGCGCCACGCAGGACTGCATCAGCTGCGCTGCGCCGGCGGTTTGCGGCAGGGCAATGCCCAGTGCCCGCGCGCCCTGCAGGGCCAGGTTCAGGTCCTTCTGGTGCAGCGCGATGCGGAAACCCGGTGCAAAGGTCCGCTTGATCATGCGTTCACCATGCACTTCAAGAATGCGCGATGACGCAAAGCCGCCCATCAGTGCAGCGCGCACCCGCGCCGGGTCGGCGCCGGCCTTGGAGGCGAACACCAGGGCCTCGCCGACGGCGGCAATTGTCAACGCCACAATGATCTGGTTCGCCACCTTGCAGACCTGGCCGTCGCCGGGGCCACCCACCAGCGTCACGTTTTTGCCCATCAGGTCAAACAGGGGCTTGACCCGGTCGAAAGTCGACGGCTCGCCGCCGACCATGATGGTCAGGCTGGCCGCCTTGGCGCCGACCTCGCCGCCGGACACCGGTGCATCCAGCCATTCGCAACCGAGGGCCTGGATCTTCTTCGCGAAGCCGCGCGTGGCAATCGGGTCGATGGAACTGCAGTCGACCACGGTCTTGCCCTTGGACAGGCCCGATGCAACGCCGTTGTCGCCGAACAGCACCGCCTCCACGTCGGGCGTGTCGGGCACCATCACAAAGATGATGTCGGCCCGTTCGGCCACGCCGCGCGCCGTGGTGCAGAGGGTCGCACCCTTGTCGGGAAGGTCCTGCGGCACCTTGCCGATGGTGTTGACGAACAACATGTGGCCGGCCTCGAGCAGGTGCAAGGCCATGGGCGCGCCCATGATGCCCAGGCCGATGAAGCCGATCTTCAGTCCTGATTTGGTCATGTGTTTGCTCCTGCCAGCCAGCCCAGGCCT
>JAZKGR010000189.1:0-21514 GCA_040385775.1 Pseudomonadota bacterium | reverse complement strand
TGGCCAGCCCGGCCAGGCCGGCGGCAAAGATGAAGCTGTTGGCCGCCAGCACGGGACGGCCGCCGTAGCGGTCTATCAGTTGGCCGGCCAGTGGCCCGAGCAGGGCCGACACCACCAGCGCCAGTGAAAAACCGAGGAACACTGTCGGCGCACTGATGCCCAGGTCGCGCGCCATCGACGTTGCCAGCATGGCCGGCAGGTAGTAGCTGGACGCCCAGGCCAGCGTCTGCGCGATGCCTAGGCTGGTGACCGTGACGCTGCGGTTTGGCTTCATGACGGCTGAGGCTGGCAGCGAAAACGGTGCCGCTAGTGCGGGGAATCGGTCGGTGTGGGACCCAGCGCGCGGCTCAGCAGCACGCCGGCCACCGCGCCGGCGGCTTCGGCGATCACAAAACCGGCCGCGCTGGCCGGCGCAATGCCTGAAAAACTGTCCGAGAGCATGCGTCCCAGCACCGCAGCCGGGTTGGCAAACGAGGTGCTGGCGGTGAACCAGTAAGCCGCGCCTATATAACAGGCCACCAGCGCCGCGGCCCTGCCGGCCGGCGCACGCAGGATCACCAGCACCAGCCCGGCGGTCGCCACCGCTTCGGCCAGCCACTGGCCCCAGCCGCTGCGCAGTTTGCCGCTGAACTGGAACACGCTCATGTCAAACATCGCGTGTGCCAGCCAGGCCCCCGCGACTGCACCTGCAAGCTGCGCTGCTATGAAAAAGAGAGCTATCTGTGCCCGGCCGCCGAGGGCTTCAGGCAGTTTTGATGCGACAACCAGGGTCACCAGCGGGTTGAAGTGCGCGCCGCTGACGGGGCCCAGGGTTTCAATCAGCACATACAGCGCAAACACCGTGGCCAGCGTGTTGGCCAGCAGGGCGATGGCCATGTTGCCGCCGGCCAGGCGCTCGGCCATGATGCCCGAGCCAATCACGGCGCAGAGCAGGGCGGCGGTGCCGAGAAACTCGGCGAAGAGCCGGTGCGTCAGCCGGGGTGCCGGAACGGCAGGCGGGGCGCTGCTCATGAACGCGACAAATCGCGCGCGGCCTGCTGCACCATGGCGCGTTCCAGCTTGTCAGGCGGCAGGTTGACCAGCAGCTCGAGCCGGCGGCGTATCGCCAGCAGGGTCTGGTGAAAAGCCTCCTGCTTTTGCGCCTCGTCACCGGCCACCTCCGACGGATCGGGGTAACCCCAGTGCGCGGTGGCCGGCTGGCCGGGCCAGTAGGGGCAGACCTCGCCGGCGGCGTTGTCGCACACCGTGATGACGAGATCCATCAGCGGTGCATCGGGCTTGGCGAACTCGTCCCAGCTTTTGCTGCGCAGGCCGTCGGTGGAAATGCCGGCGTTGGCCAGCACCTTCAGCGCCAGCGGGTTCGGTTGCTGGTTCTCGCGCGGGCTGCTGCCGGCCGAGAAGGCGCGGAAGCGGCCTTTGCTCATGTGATTCAGTGTGGCTTCGGCCAGGATGCTGCGGGCCGAGTTGTGGGTGCAGAGAAACAGGACGTTGATCATGCGGTCGGTCATGATGT
Source organism: Pseudomonadota bacterium (assembly GCA_040385775.1). GTDB lineage: Bacteria > Pseudomonadota > Gammaproteobacteria > Burkholderiales > Burkholderiaceae_C > Polaromonas. The sequence continues at coordinate 20,001 of JAZKGR010000189.1, read as the reverse complement.
TCTTTCAGCAGCAGGCTTTGGAGGGGGTGACTGCTATATTTTTGGTAGCTGCCGGCGCACAGCAGGCGGGAGCTGAGGCCGTATTTGATTCATGCTTTTGTTCACTGAACACCGGAATGCCGTCCAGCGTGTGGAACTGCTCCCAGGCCACGCCCTGCGGGTCGGTCAGCCAGTATTTGTCGCTGCGTGCGTAGCAGCAGGTGGTCTCACCATCGTCCTGCAATGTCAGCGCCGCCGCGCCGGCGCTAGCGCGGAGACCGGCCAGTTCGGCAGGCGAGTCGACCTGGATGCCCAGGTGGTCGACGCCGGTGGCGCTGCCTCGGGTGGAGATGGCGAAATTGACCGGTGGGTCCAGCAACATCCATTTCGCGTAGTCGTTTTCCTGGCGTGACGGCTGCACGCCGAACATCGCCGAATAAAAAGTCACGTTCCTGGCCAGATCCTCGACGTGCATGTGCACATGAAAGCGTTTCATGGGAGTTCTCCTGGGTGGGTGGGCTTGAGTGGGAGGGGTCAGCAGTTGCTGCAGGTGGTGTCAGCGGCGACCTCGCAGGCCTCGCCCTGGCAGCAGTGTTCGGTCAGGTAAGCGAGCAGGGCATTCATCTGCCCGAAGTCGGCGCGGTAGATCAGGTTGCGGCCGCGGGGCTCGCTGTTGACCAGGCCGGAATGCGCGAGTTCTTTCAGGTGAAAGGACAGCGCGCTGGGCGCGACTTCGAGCTTGTCGGCAATCGCACCCGGCGTCAGGCCGTCGGGGCCAGCGACCACCAGTGCGCGGAAGGTGCGCAGGCGCTGGGCCTGCGCCAGCGCCGCCAGGGCGCGCACCGCTGAAATTTCGTCAAGGGTTTTTGTTTCCATAATTCAAATATAATTGAATTATCAAAATGAAACAAGCAAGCAAGGAAAAATTCATGGCGGACATCACGATTTATCACAACCCCAACTGCGGTACCTCGCGCAACACCCTGGCGCTGATCCGCAACAGCGGCGCCGAGCCGGAAGTCATCGAGTACCTGCAGACACCGCCCAGCCGCGAGACCCTGCAGCAACTGGTCGCCGCCATGGGGGTGCCGGTGCGCGAGGTGATCCGCGCCAAGGAAAAGATGTACGCCGAGTTCCAGCTCGACAAGCCGGAACTGACGGACGAGCAGCTGCTGGACGCCATGCTGGCCCATCCGATCCTGATCAACCGCCCCATCGTCGTGACGCCGCTCGGCACGCGGCTGTGCCGTCCCTCCGAAGCCGTGCTCGACATCCTGCTGGCTCCGCAGCGGGGCGCTTTTACCAAGGAAGACGGTGAACAAGTGATCAACGACAAAGGGGAACGAGTTGCCGGTGTCTGAAGACCTTCCCAACCTCGACCAGGCCTTGTTTGCACTGCCGACGGCAGCGGCGCTGCAGGCCTTCCGCCCCTCGGCCCATGCGCCGCGCATTTTGCTTCTGTACGGCTCGGTGCGCAAGCGATCTTACAGCCGGCTGCTCAGCGAAGAAGCTGCGCGCCTGCTGCAGGCCATGGGCGCGGAAACAAAAACCTTCGACCCGCGCGGCCTGCCGCTGCCGGACGACGCGCCCGACAGCCACCCCAAGGTGCAGGAATTGCGGCAACTGGCGCAGTGGGCCGAAGGCATGGTCTGGACCTCGCCCGAGCGCCACGGCGCCATGACCGGCATCATGAAATCACAGATCGACTGGATCCCGCTGGCCGATGGCGCGGTACGCCCGACCCAGGGCAAAACCCTGGCCGTGATGCAGGTCAGCGGCGGCTCGCAATCCTTCAACGCGGTCAACCAGCTGCGCGTGCTGGGCCGCTGGATGCGCATGCTGACGATTCCCAACCAGTCGTCCGTCGCCAAGGCTTTTCTCGAGTTCGACGAAGCCGGGCGCATGAAACCGTCGGCGTACTACGACCGCGTGGTCGATGTGATGGAAGAACTCATGAAGTTCACGCTGCTGACGCGCGACGTGTCGCCGTACCTGGTGGACCGTTACAGCGAGCGCAGGGAAAGCGCCGAGGCGCTTTCGAAAAGGGTGAATCAGCGCAGCTTGTGATTTTTTGAGTCAAATCGGCCTCCAGCCCCCGGCTGGAAAGGGCTGACAGCTATTGAATTAATAGCGAAATCATGCACGCCGCAGCAACCGGCGCCCTACCAGGGCAGCCGCGCAAAACGCTCCACCAGAAAATCCAGGAAGGCGCGCACCGCCGGTGACAGGTGTTTGCGCGAGGGATACAGCCCGTAAATGGCCATGTCGGGCAGCGTCCAGCCGGGCAGCAGCTGTTGCAGGCTGCCATCGCGCAGGTGCGGGTTGGCCAGGTAGGTCGGCTGCAGCGCAATTCCGGCGCCGGCCAGTGCGGCCTGCAACAGAGCGGTTGCCTCGTTGGCGCTGAAATGGCTGCCGACGCTGACCTCGGTGCGCTCCTCGCCCCGGCTCAGCGTCCACAGGCTTTTGCCGAAGTTGGCGTAACTCAGGCCGCGGTGCGCCGTCAGGTCAGCCGGCAGCTGCGGCAGTCCGTGCGCCGCGATGTAGGCGGGGGACGCGACCAGCACCGAGGTGCATGGCGCGAGTACCCGGCCTATGAGTGCCGGGTCGGGTTGCGCGCTGATGCGGATCGCCAGGTCGATGCGCGCCTCTACCAGGTTCAGCGCGCCTTCACTGGCATTGAGGTCGATCTTGAGCTGCGGGTGCAGCTTCAGGAAGTCGGTCACGGCCGCGGCCATCTGCGCGTAGGCAAACGACATGCTGCAGGTGATGCGCAGTTGGCCGCGCAAGGCCCCGTCGTGGCTGGCGGTTTCTTCTTCCACGTTCTCCATCAGCGCCAGCATCTGCTGGCTGCGGCGCAGGCAGTTCTCGCCCGCGTCGGTGAGCGTGACGCTGCGCGTCGTGCGCTGCAGAAGGCGCGTGCCCAGCCATTGTTCAAGCTCGGCCACATAACGCGTGACCATGGCGCGGGACATCTCCAGCTTGTCGGCGGTGGCGCTGAAGCTGCCGCTGACGGCGACTTCGGCAAACACCTGCATGGCAGTCAATCGGTCCATGATTTGCTCGATTTATGAAACAGTAATGCCTGAATTATGCGGTTTATATGTCCGTATATTGAAATTACAGTTCATTTCAGCGCTACAAGGCGTCCTTTCCACAACCCACAGGAGTTCACCATGATCCGTACCACCGTTATTGCCGCATCCCTCGCCGTCGCCTTCACCAGCGCCCAGGCGGCCCCGCTGAGCGTGAAGGTCTACAACGCCGACGGCAACAGCTTCAACGTCAACTCGACCCTGGTTTATGGCGACAAGGAAGCCATGGTGATCGACGCCGGTTTCACGCGCGCCGACGCGCTGCGCATTGCTGCCAACGTGCTCGACAGCGGCAAACAACTGACTACCATTTATGTGAGCCAGGCCGATCCGGACTACTACTTCGGCGTGGAGACGCTGAAGGAAATTTTCCCGCAAGCCGAGGTGGTGAGCAGCGCCGACGTGCTTGAGAAGCTGACTGCCAAGCTCGCAGGCAAAGTCAGTTTCTGGGGACCGAAGATGGGCGCCAACGCACCGCGCAAGCCGGTGGTACCGCGCGCCCTGTCAGGCAACACACTGACGCTGGACGGCCAGATCATCGAGATCCGCGGCACCCAGGGCTTGCTGGCGCACCGCCCCTACGCCTGGATCCCGTCTGTCAAGGCCGTGGTCGGCAATATCGGTGTGTTCGGCAACATGCATGTGTGGACGGCGGACACCCAAAGCGCCGCTGAACGCGCCGCCTGGGTGGCGCAGCTCGACGAGATGGCTGCGCTGAAGCCCGAGCTGGTGATCCCGGGCCACATGAAAGCCGGCACCCCACTGGATGCCAGCGCCATCACCTTCACCAAAAACTACCTGCAGACTTTCGAAAAAAACCTGGCGGCCAACAAGACCAGCGCAAGCTTGATCCCGGCGATGAAACAGTCTTTCCCGCAGGTGACGGACGGCGCGATGTCGCTGGACATTGGCGCCAAGGTCAACACCGGCGAGATGAAGTGGTAGTCCAAACGGCCTGAATCTGCTGCACCCGTCACACCCTGACGGGTGCAGCGTCTTTGCTGAAAGCGAACAGCCCATGCGAACCCCCGTGAACATCATTGCCGACCACGAGGCGGCATCCACACGCCAGGACATCGCCGCGTGATGGCCGATGTGGCTCAGGATGTGCAGTGGACCGAGATGGCCGGTTTTTCTTGCGCAGCCATATCTCCACCGCGCACATGGCGACCCAAGCTGTCTTTTCTTGGCACTTCGGGTATCAGGGGCTTTGGGCTGACCCTCGCCCAAACCCGGTGCTGCGGGCATGGAGGTGGTTTTTAAGGTATATCCGGCTATGGCCCTTCGCGGATGGGCGCAGACAGCTATTTAATTCATAGCAAATAGCTGCCCGAACCCGGCGAAACAGGGGGTGATTCGCTGTTGGGTCCGCGCAGAAACCCGCTTATCTTGCTCTTTCGGAGAAACTAATGTAGTGCTCTTGCATTTCCTCGCGCATAATCAGGGGGTGTCGGTGTAAATACACCCGCACAAGTTAGGTGATCGGTCAGTTTCGCGCGCTACGGCGGTTTGTTTTGTTGTGCTTTCGGGACCCCATCGCTTTTGTTTTATGTATTTTTGAGGAATCCCTATGGGCAATAAACTTTACGTCGGCAACCTGCCATACACGGTTCGTGACGAAGACCTGCAACAATCTTTCGGCCAGTACGGCTCTGTCACCAGCGCCAAAGTCATGATGGAACGTGACACCGGTCGCTCCAAAGGTTTCGGCTTTGTCGAAATGGGCAACGATGCCGAAGCTCAAGCCGCAATCGCCGGCATGAACGGCCAGTCCCTCGGCGGTCGCAGCATCACTGTGAACGAAGCCCGTCCGATGGAGGCACGTCCTCCACGTAGCGGCGGCTTCGGCGGCGGTGGTGGTGGCGGCGGTTACGGCGGCGGCGACCGTTCCGGCGGTGGCGGCTACGGTGGTGGCGGCGGTGGCCGCGGCGGCTACTAAGCCCTGCAACCCAGCCCTCTCAGCCTTGTGCTGAGACAAAGCCAAAAAGGCTTCAGAACTTCGGTTTTGAAGCCTTTTTTGTTGGGCGATGCCGGATAGGTCATCCCGGGCTTGATCCGGGATCCATTTCTACTTGATCAATGGTTTGTAGTCCGCTTGAGCCTGCTGGCCGGGGCTTGCCCGGCGGCAAGTAACTTTCTTTTGCTTCGCCAAAAGAAACTCACCAAAGAAAAGGCGACCCGATGGTCCGGGTCCCCTGCGCTTTGCTCCGGGGCAACCTGCGGTGCTCGCCGAAAACGGGGTCGAGCTCGAACTCGCTGCGCTCAGACAATCGCTCGCCCTGGTCCGTTTTCGGCTGTGCTCCTCGGCCCAGCCCGACGGGTGGGGAACAAGCAATGCGGGGAAAAGAATCCGGAGTCCTTGAAGCGCGCAGCGCTTCAAGGACGGGAATCCCAACAGACCGTCATGTTCGCACGCGAGTGCAGCACACGCGGCCAAATGAGGCTCCCTTCCCTCGCCCAGCGGGGCGAGGGAAGGGCGGGGGGTTGGGAGTGGGGAGTTGCGCCTACTGTCCAAAGGCGAACCGGGGACGCAGCGTGATGCCGAATTCTCAATAAAAATCGCCTCCAGCCCATATCCAGCAAGCGCCACCAGCTATCGATTCAATAGCAATTGACCAGGCTTGGGCGGTTGTCATCAAACCGCCATCAAACCGACATGAACCCGTCACCCCCCGATTCCAGAATCTCCGCATCAACCAAAACACGATGGGAAGTTATTCATGGGTCAAGGGTTTGGCAAGGCTTTCGAGCCGGAAGATGGCGTCAACACAGCGGGCAATCCGTCCATCCATGAGGTAGACGGCGGGCGCCGCCATGTGCTGCGCTGTACCTCGGCAGCGGTGGCGCTGCTGATGGGCTCGCACACGCTGACCGGCCATGCCGCCACGGCCACCAAAGGCAAGCCGCTGGGCTTCACTGGCGTGCCGGTCTCCAGCGCCGACGCGCTGGTGGTGCCGCCTGAATACGAAGCCCAGGTGCTTTACCGCTGGGGCGACGCCACCGGCATCGCCGGTGCAGCGGCGCCGGCTTTCAGCGCCGACGCGTCAAACAGCACCAACGACCAGCTGCTGCAATCGGGCATGCACCACGACGGCATGGAGTATTTCCCGCTCGACAAGAACCCGCGCCACGGCTTGCTGGCCATCAACCACGAATACACCGACGACGGCCTGCTGCACAGCGACGGCATGAAAACCTGGACGGCCGACAAGGTGCGCAAGTCGCAGGCGGCGCATGGCGTGAGCATCATCGAGGTGGTCGAGCGCGGCGGTGTCTGGCGTGTCATGCCCAACTCACGGTATGCGCGCCGCATCACCGGCAACACGCCGATGGCCTTCGGCGGCCCGGCTGCCGGACATGCGCTGCTGAAAACCGCAGCCGACCCGGACGGAAAACGTCCGCTCGGTACGCTCAACAACTGCGCGGCCGGCCAGACGCCCTGGGGCACTTTTCTGACCTGCGAGGAAAACTGGAACGGCTATTTCTCGGCCCAGGACAAGCCCACCCCCGATGAGTTGCGTTATGGCCTGCGCAGCAAGGGCTTTGGCTACCGCTGGCATGAGTTTGACGCGCGCTTCGATGCCGTGAAGCATCCCAATGAACAAAACCGTTTCGGCTGGGTGGTCGAGATCGATCCGCAGGACCCGACACAAACCCCGATCAAGCGCACGGCGCTGGGCCGCATCAAGCATGAAGGCGCGACCACCACGCTGAGCCGCGAAGGACGCGCCGTGGTCTACATGGGCGACGACGAGCGCTTTGAGTATGTCTACAAGTTCGTCAGCCGTGACAAGGTCAAGCCCGGCGGCTACCGGGCCAACCGCGAGTTGCTGGACCACGGCACCCTCTACGTGGCGCGTTTTGACAGCCAGGGCTACGGCCGCTGGCTGCCGCTGGTCCATGGCGAGGGTGGCCTGAACGCCGCGGCCGGTTTCGCCGACCAGGCCGAGGTGGTCGTCAAATGCCGCCAGGCTGCCGATGCCGTTGGCGCAACAAAGATGGACCGGCCCGAGTGGGTGGCGGTGCACCCGAACACCGGCGAAGTTTTCCTGACTCTGACCAACAACAGCGCACGCGGCCAGAACGGCCGCATGGCGGACGCGGCCAATCCGCGCAACGACAACGTCATGGGCCACATCATCCGCTGGCGCGAGGGCAAGGGTGCGGGCGGCTCGGGCGTATTCGACGGGGACGCCAGCGCGACTGAGTTCCGCTGGATGCACTTTGCCCTGGCCGGCGATCCGAACGCCGGCAAGGCCGAGTACCGCGGCAGCATCAAGGGCGATATGTACGGCAGTCCCGACGGCCTGCAGTTCGACGCCGGCGGCCTGCTCTGGATCCAGACCGATGTCTCGACCTCGGCCATGCACAAGGGCGCCTACGCCGGCATGGGCAACAACATGATGTTGTGCGCCGACCCGACGACCGGTGAGACCAAACGTTTCCTGACCGGCCCGGCAGGTTGCGAGATCACCGGCGTGAGCTTCACGCCCGACCGCCGGGCGGTCTTCATCAACATCCAGCACCCTGGCGAGACCTCCAGCGAGCGCGGCGACCCGGCGAATCCGAAAGCCGTCAGCCACTGGCCAGACGGCCCGACAGGCGGAAGGCCGCGCTCGGCCACGGTGGTGATTCGTCGCAAGGATGGCGGCACTGTCGGTACCTAGTTTGAGTTTCAGCCCCTGCAACGGGGCTTTTTTACAGCATCCGGTTTTGTTTATTGCGAGTTGACAACAAGGAGTCACCATGAAAGAACTGCCCAATCCCACCTTTGCACTGTCGCCGGTCGCCCCGGCGCATTTTTCACGGGGGTTACTTCATCAAAGCTCTCATGCACCCCTTCCAGCCGCTGTTCAAAGGCCTGCCCTGGGGAAAATCCAGGTCGGCTGGGCCAGGCACCAAGACGAGGTCCGGCAGGCACAGCGCCTGAGGTACCAGGTCTTCGCGACCGAGATGGGCGCCACGCTGTCCGGCGCCTTGCCGGGCCATGACATCGATATCTTTGACGACTTCTGCGAACACCTGCTGGTGCGCGACGAGGCCAGCCAGGAGGTCATCGGCACCTACCGCGTGCTGACGCCGGCGCAGGCCAAACGCGCCGGCAGCACTTACAGCGACACCGAGTTCGACCTGACCCGCCTGCGCTTTTTACGCCCCCGCATGGTCGAGTTGGGCCGCAGTTGTGTACACGTCGATCACCGCCACGGCGGTGTGATTTTGGCGCTGTGGGGCGCACTGGCCGAGTTCATGGCGCGCAACCAGCTCGACACCATGATCGGTTGCGCCAGCATCCCTATGCAGCACAACGGCGCCTCTTCGGGCCAGGCCGCAGCCAGTATCTGGCGGCAGGTCCGTCAAACGCATCTCGCGTCCATCGAATACCACGTGACGCCGCGACTGCCGCTGCCGGTCGAGCGCCTCGATGATTCGCTGGATGTCGAGCCTCCAGCGCTGATCAAGGGTTATCTGCGCCTGGGCGCCAAGGTGCTGGGTGCGCCGGCCTGGGACCCTGACTTCAACTCTGCCGACCTGCCCATGATGATGCGCATCGCTGATTTGCCAGCGCGTTACCGCAAACACTTCTCCAGCAAGGCAGACTGATGCGCACGCTGTTCGACAAGCTCGGCCCGCTCAACCATGGCCTGCCGCCTGATGACGCGGACGACCATGACGAGCTGGCGCTGCGCAAGCGTTACCGCTGCATTTTCATTTCCGACCTGCACCTGGGCACACCCGGCTGCCAGGCCGCGGCGTTGCTGGACTTTTTGAAGGCCCATCCCAGCGACTATCTCTACCTGGTCGGCGACATCGTTGACGGCTGGCAACTGCGGCGCAAATGGTACTGGCCGCAGTCGCACAACAACGTGGTGCAAAAGCTGCTCAAACGCGCGCGCAAGGGTTGCCGCGTGATTTATGTACCGGGCAACCACGACGAGTTTGCGCGTGAATTCATTGGCCACCAGTTCGGCGGCATCGAGGTGCTGGACGAAGCGGTGCATGTCACCGCCGACGGCCGCAGGCTCTGGGTAGTGCATGGCGACTATTTCGATGCGGTGGTGCAATGCGCCAAGTGGCTGGCATATGTGGGTGATAACCTGTACGAGTTCACGCTCAAGCTCAATCGCCACCTGAACAGCCTGCGTGCGCGTCTGGGCCTGCCTTACTGGTCCTTGTCCGCCTACCTCAAGCAAAAGGTCAAAAGCGCGCTGAACTACGTGACCGACTTTGAGGTGGCCGTGGCCAACGAGGCGCGCCGCAGGGGCCACCAGGGCGTGGTCTGCGGCCACATCCACCGCGCCGAGATGCGTGATATCAACGGTGTGTTGTACTGCAACGACGGCGACTGGGTTGAAAGCCGTACCGCGCTGGTCGAGCACTACGACGGCACGCTGGAGCTGCTGCACTGGGCGCCGTCCCATGAGACTCAGGGCCGGGGGCATGTTGCTGCCACCGTCACCGCGTGAGGCCAGCCATGAGGATCGCGCTGATTACTGACGCCTGGCAACCCCAGGTCAACGGCGTGGTCACCACGCTGGTGGAACTGGTGCATGAACTCGAACAACTCGGCCACCAGGTCGAGGTGATTCACCCCGGCCTGTTCAGGACGCGGCCTTGCCCGGGATATGCCGGCATCGACCTGGCGATCCGGCCCAAGGTGCTGCTGGGCGAAAAGCTCGATGCGCTGCAACCCGATGCCATCCATGTCGCAACCGAAGGCCCGCTGGGCTGGGCGGCGCGCGCTTATTGCATCCGGAACGGCCTGCGATTCACCACGGCGTTTCATACCAAGTTTCCGGAAATCCTCAACGCCGCCCTGAAAATCCCGCTGTCCTGGGGGTATGCACTGTTCCGGCACTTCCACAAGGCCTCGTCAGGTGTGATGGTGCCCACCAACGGCGTGCTGCGCATGCTGGAGCAGCGCGGCTTTCGCAAGCTTCGCAGCTGGACGCATGGCGTGGACACCCGCTTGTTTGCCTTTCACCCGCAGCCGCGCCTGTATCCGCCGCTGGGCGAATTGCCCAGGCCGGTGTCCCTGTTTGTGGGCCGGGTGTCGTATGAAAAAAATATCGACGCCTTTCTCAAACTCGACCTGCCGGGTACCAAACTGGTCTGTGGTGTCGGGCCGCTGGAAGCGTCGCTGAAAGAGCGCTACCCAGGGGTGCGCTGGCTGGGTGTGTTGCCCCGCGATGTGCTGGCCGGCGTTTATGCCGCCGCCGATGTGTTTGTTTTTCCCAGCAAGTCAGAAACCTTTGGGTTGGTGATGCTGGAAGCCATGGCCAGCGGCACGCCGGTTGCAGCCTATCCGGTGGACGGGCCTCTGGAAGTGCTGGGCACGCAGGACGGCGCTTGTCACGGCGGCGTTTTGCATGCCGACCTGAAGCAGGCTTGCGACGGCGCCTTGGCCATTCCTCGCCATGAAGCGCGCGCACGCGCGCTCGATTTCAGCTGGGCGCATGCGACCCGGCTGTTTGAAAGCCACCTCGTGCCAGCCCGTGAAAAAGCAGGGGTGAGCGTGCTGGCTGCAGATGCCCTGACGGGATGAGGGCTTTGCCGCCTTTTTGTCACACGTTTGTCATCTGGATGGACAACACTAGCAACATGTCAGTTTGATTACAAAATTTACCTACCCCGCATGTCTCATTCCACCGTCTTGTCCGCGCCCACCGCTCCCGCAGCCCTGAAGTTTCTGGACCGTGACCACAGCATTCTTGCTTTTAACGAGCGGGTGCTGGACTGGGCCAAACGCGCGGATGTTCCCTTGCTGGAGCGCCTGCGCTTTTTGTGCATTGTGTCTTCCAATCTCGACGAGTTTTTTGAGGTTCGCGCGGCCTTGCACCTGACGGCAGCGCAGGCCAATGAGCACAAGGGCGCCTACACGGCCGCTTCCTTTGAGGCGCTGGCCGGGGCCGCGCATGACATGGTGGCGCGGCAGTACGCCTTGTACAACGACGAACTCATGCCTTTGTTTGAGAAGCAGGGCATCCGCATCGTGTCGCATGGCGACCGCAACGCCGCGCAAAGACAGTGGGTGCAGGCCTATTTCGAACGCGAGGTCAGGCCGCTGCTGATTCCGGTCGGACTGGACCCGTCGCACCCGTTTCCGCAAGTGGCCAACAAATCGCTCAACTTCATTGTCAGGCTCGGTGGGCACGACGCCTTTGGCCGCGAGAACGACATCGCCATCGTCAAGGTGCCGCGTGTCTTGCCGCGCCTGATACGCATGCCCGACAAGGTGTCGGGAAAACACACCTGTTTTGTGTCGCTTTCGAGCGTGATCCGTGCGCACTTGAATGAGTTGTTCCCCGGCCGCGATGTCGGGCAGTTCTCGCAATTCCGCGTCACGCGGCATTCCGACCTCGCGGTCGATGAAGACGATGTGAAAAACCTGCGCACGGCGCTGCGCCTGGGCCTGGAGCAGCGTCACTACGGCCAGGCGGTGCGGCTGGAGGTGTCGGCGGGTTGCTCCAAACACCTGTCGGACTTTTTGCTCGGCCAGTTCAATCTGCCGGAAGCATCGCTGTACCGCGTGCACGGCCCGGTGAACCTGGTGCGCCTGACCCAACTGGTGGACCTGGTCAACGACCCGCGCCTGCTGTTTCCGCCGCACAAGGGCTGCTACCCGACGCAACTGGTGCCGGGTGAGTCCTTTTTTGAGCGGCTCAAACGCGGCGATGTGTCCATCCATCAGCCGTTTGAGAGTTTTGACGGTGTGCTCGACTTTCTGCGCGAGGCGGTCAACGACCCGCAGGTGCTGGCGATCAAACAGACCATTTACCGCACCGGTACCGACTCTGAAATGATGGTGCTGCTGCGCGAGGCGGTGCGGCGGGGCAAGGAAGTCATGGTGGTGCTCGAACTGAAAGCGCGCTTTGACGAAGAAGCCAACATCAACTGGGCCGAGATGCTGGAGTCGATAGGCGCGCAAGTGGTGTACGGCGTGGTCGGCCTCAAGACCCACGCCAAGATGCTGCTGGTGACTCGCCGCGAAGGCCAGCATCTCAAGCGTTACGCCCACCTGTCCACCGGCAACTACAACCCCAAGACGGCGCGGCTGTACACCGACATCAGCTACCTGACGGCCGATCCGGCGCTCACCACCGACATTGACAACGTGTTTGTGCACCTGGCCAGCCAGAGCAAACTGCCCAAGCTGAACCGGCTGTGGCTGGCGCCGTTCCAGTTGCAGAAAAAGTTGATCGAAAAAATTGATGCTTTGGGTGAGGCTGCCGCGCAAGGCAAGGACACCCGCATCGTCGCCAAGATGAATGCGCTGACCGACGAGACCTTGATGCTGGCCCTGGTACGGGCAGGGCAGCGCGGCGTCAAGATCGACCTGGTGGTGCGCGGCGCCTGCATGTTGCCGGCGCAGGTGCCAGGGGTTACCGACAACATTCGCGTGCGCTCCATCATTGGACGCCTTCTGGAGCATTCGCGGGTTTTTTACTTCCGCTGTGACGGGGAAGAAACGCTGTACCTGTCGAGCGCCGACTGGATGAACCGCAACATGCTCAGGCGGGTGGAACTGGCCTGGTCGGTGACCGACCCGGACCTCCGCCAGCGCATCATCGACGAATGCCTGGTCGCTTACCTGCACGATGGTGTGGATGCCTGGGATTTGCAGCCGGACGGCACCTACCTGCGCGTGCAGGCGGCGGAGCCGGCCCTGGCACACGGCGCCCAGTCCGCGTTGATGGCGCGTTACTCGGCGGGCAGGTCCGCAATCAGTGGCGCGTGATGGATCTGATTTTGTGGCGTCATGCGGAGGCCGAAGAATGGCTGCCTGACGACGTCCACGGTGTCGGTGACCTCGAGCGTTCGCTGACACCGCGGGGTGAAAAGCAGGCGGCACGCATGGCCGCTTGGCTGGACCGCCAACTGCCCGAACGCACCCGCATCCTGGTCAGCCCCGCGCGCCGCTGCGAGCAAACGGCGTTGGCACTGGGACGCAAATACAAGATACGCGCCGAGCTCGGGCCTGATGCGCCACCGTCCCAGTTGCTGGAGCTGGTTCAGTGGCCGGGCAACAAACTGCCGATCTTGGTGATTGGCCATCAGCCCACGCTGGGGCAAGTGATTTCGCAGTTGCTCGGATTGCGGGAAGAGGAGTGCGCGGTCAAAAAGGGCGCACTCTGGTGGCTGCGCCACCGCGACCGCGAAGCCGGTGCGCAGACCGTGGTGGTCACGGTGCAGTCGCCGGAGCTGCTTTAGGGCTTAAGCTGCCGGCCTGCCGGTCTTGATCGCGGGCACGTTGTTCAGCGCGGTCAGAAAAGCGGCGTCGGGCATGGCCGCCAGCGCCTTGATGCCAGCGCGCAACAATTCACTTTTTTTGACCGGTTTGGCCAACCCGCCGGCGCGCTGCTTGAGTTCGTCCAGCACCACATATTCGGCCTTGGGAATGGTGAAGCTGTCGCGAACCAGCTTGGGCTTTTTGGGCTTGACTGGTTTTTCTGTTTTGGGGGCAGCCGCTGGTTTGCTGGCCGGTTTTTTGGCAATGGGCGTTTTACCAGGAGGCTTTGCGGGGCTGGCCGGGCGCGCAGGTGCAGCCGACGGTTTTTTAACGGCCGCTTTTTTGACGGCGCCGCCTGTTTGTTTGCGGGTGACAGGTTTCTTTTTCGCGGTGGCCATGACTCGGTTCCTTTTTTTATAAACGGTTTATACAGTTTATACCGTTCAAACAGGGCAAGTCAAACCGGCGGCATCACGGGCTGGGCACGATCAAGGTCCAGGGCGTTTTTTGCCAGGCCAGCACTTCTTCGCGCAGCAAATGCGCTGACTGCGGGTAGGCGGTCGCCCAGCCGGCGCGGCAGCTCAGAACAAACCGGTGCATGTCGGCTACGGCTTCGATGTGCATTCCCTTGAGGTCAGGGTCACGGCGCGCATGGCACAGGATCACGGCGAGCCGCAGGCACAGCAACTGCTGCACGAACACCGGGTCTTCGAAATCGGCATCGAGCTTGCGCAGTTTTCCGCGGTGACCCAGCACCAGCAGGCTCAGCCGGTGTAGTTCGGGCTGTGCGAAGCCGGGTGCGTCGGCGTTGTCCAGAATGTAGGCGCCATGCTTGTGGTAATCGCTGTGCGATATATGGCTGCCGATTTCATGCAGTTGTCCCGCCCAGTCGAGCTTGCGCTGAAAGCGTGCCAGCTCGGACGGTGGCAGGGCGCCGCTGGCTTGTTGAAACAAAATTTGGGCGGTTTTACTGACGCGTTGGGCCTGGGCTGCATCGACTTCAAATTTTCGGACCAACCGCTGCACCGTGGTGGAGCGCAGGTCGGTGGTGTCCTGCTCACGGTCCAGCAGGTCGTACAACACGCCGTGGCGCAGGGCGCCTTGCGCTGCCTGCATCTGCGTGATGCCGAGCAAATCGAACACAGCCCTGAGCACGCTGACGCCGCCGCCTATCACGGCGCGCCTGTCGTCTTTCATGCCGTCGAGCTTGAGGCGGTCTGCGCTTTGGGCCTTGAACAAGCGGTCCAGCAACCAGTCCAGACCTTCACGGGTCACCAGGCCTTGCGGCCAGCCCCCAGCACCCAACACGTCGGCGACGGCGCCCACGGTGCCGGACGAGCCGTAGGCAACTTCCCAGCTCCCGGCCGGGTACAGGTTGAGGGCTTCCTCAAGCACGGCCTTGGCTGCGACCTCGGCCGCCGCAAAGGCGCGGGCATTGAACTGGCCTTCCGGGAAATATTTCATGGACCAGGCCACGCTGCCGACGCGGTAAGACTCCATGACCAGCGCGTCCAGGTCTTTGCCCAGAATCATTTCGGTGGAGCGCCCGCCGATGTCGATAACAAGCCGGCGCTCGCTGGACTGCGGCAGCATGTGAGCCACGCCCTGGTAGATCAGGCGCGCTTCCTCGCGGCCGGAAATCACGTCAATGGGAAAACCCAGCACCTGATGCGCATGCATCAGGAATTCATCGCGATTCCGCGCTTCGCGCAGAGTCTGCGTTGCCACGGCCCGGACCTCGCTTCTTTTGAAGCCGGCCAGCCGTTCCCCGAAACGCGCCAGGCAGTCCCAGCCGCGCTGCATGGCGTCGGGGGTCAGGTTGCGGTCACCGTCCAGGCCATTGCCCTGGCGCACGGTTTCCTTGAGGTATTCGGTGCGGTGAATCCGCCCGTTGTCGAGACGGCCTATTTCAAGGCGAAAGCTGTTGGACCCGAGGTCCACCGCAGCGAGGCGAGTTCCATTTTGCATGTGTGAGCGGCTGTTGGGGGCGCAACCAGCATAGCATCCGCACGCAAGGCTCATGCAGGGACGTGCATCGACGGCAGGGCGGCAGGCGCAGTGTGTGTCATCAGGGCGCGACAAAACTGGCAGTATCCAAGGCCCTTGTGACCAGACCGTGAAAAGGTGTCCCAAACCGGGTGCCGCCAGGCGCCGCTTGTGGAGCCGGGCAGGACGAAGGTCGCTGAATTCGGCCCGGATTTTCACGTATTTGTCACGCACCTGTCACATTGCGCTTCTAAAGTACAGGCTGTGAATTTGTTTATACAACCGTAAGGAGCCTCATGAAACACAAGCGCACTTTCCTCAAGGCAATGGCTGTCGCAGCCTTCGCCACCTTGGGCATGGGTTCCGCCATGGCCGCTGACATCACTGGCGCCGGCGCGACCTTCCCTTTCCCCATCTACGCCAAGTGGGCTGAAGCCTACAAAAAGGCAACCGGTACCGGCCTGAATTATCAGTCCATCGGTTCGTCGGGCGGCATCCGTCAGATTCGTGCCAAGACGGTTGCTTTCGGAGCCACGGATGCGCCCGTGCCGGGTGCGGATCTGGACAAGGACGCGATGGTCCAGTTTCCAGCCATCATCGGCGGCACTGTGCCCGTGATTAACCTGGAGGGCTTCAAGCCCGGTGAACTGCGCGTCACCGGCCCCGTGCTGGCCGAGATGTTCTTGGGCAAGATCGTCAAGTGGAACGACGCCAAGCTCGTGGCCCTGAACCCCGGCAAGACATTGCCTGACCAGAACATCACCGTGGTGCACCGTGCCGACGGATCCGGCACCACCTTCAACTGGACCGACTACCTGACCGTGGTGAGCAAGGAATGGGCCGACACCGTGGGCAAGGGCGCAGCTGTGAAGTGGCCTGCTGCTTCCTCGGTCGGCGGCAAGGGCAACGAAGGTGTTGCCGCCAACGTCAACCGCGTCAAGGGTGCCGTGGGTTATGTGGAATACGCCTACGTAAAGAAAAACAACATGAACTTCCTGCAGTTGCAAAACGCAGACGGCAAGTACGTGAGCCCGGATGACACGGCCTTTGCCGCTGCTGCAGCAGGCGCGGACTGGTTCAGCGCACCCGGCATGGGCATCTCCATGGTCAACGCCAAAGGCGCACAAAGCTGGCCGGTGAGTACGGCTTCGTTCATCCTGATGTACAAGGATCCAGCCGACAAAGCCCAGTCCGCCGAAGTGTTAAAGTTCTTTGACTGGGCCTTCAAAAACGGCAAAGGCATGGCTGCTGAGCTCGACTACGTGCCGCTCCCCGACGCGCTGACCGCCCAGATCCGCACCCGCGTGTGGTCGCAGATCGCGAAGTGAGTTGAACTGATCCTGACATAACATCCGCCGCCCGGCCTGGCCCAGCCGGCGGATCGGTTTATCAGATTGGATGACCTCACATGGGAGTCAAAATGAGCGTGGAAATCACCATGAATCCGCTAAATGTGCCTGTCGAGACCGCCAACCCCAATATGGCGTCTATCGCCAGACGGCAACGGTTCCAGGACGTCCTGTTCCACCGCGTTACCCAGAGCTTTTCGCTGCTGGTGCTGATCGCCCTGGTGGGCATCATTGTTTCCCTGTTCATCAACGCCTGGCCGACCTTTCAGAAGTTCGGTTTCAATTTCATCTGGCGCGTTGAGTGGGACATCATCAACGAAGAATTCGGCGCCGCGATCGCCATCGTCGGCACCATTGCCAGCGCAGGACTGGCCATGCTGATCGCCGTGCCGCTGGCTTTTGGCATCGCGCTGTTTCTCACGGAAACCTGTCCTGTCTGGTTGCGCCGCCCCCTGGGGACTGCGGTGGAGCTTTTGGCGGCGGTGCCTTCCATCATCTACGGCATGTTCGGCCTGTTTGTGTTTGCGCCCCTGTTTGCCGACTACTTCCAGATGCCGGTGCAGCAGGTACTGGGCGGCATGCCGCTGGTGGGTTTTCTGTTCGGCGGCAGCACCAACGGTTTCGGCATCCTTGCGGCCGGTATTGTGCTGGCCTTCATGGTGTTGCCCTTCGTCGCAGCGGTGATGCGCGACGTGTTCGAGATCGTTCCGCCCATCCTGCGTGAATCGGCCTACGGCCTGGGATGCACCACCTGGGAGGTGGTTCGCAGGGTGGTTCTGCCCTATACCCAAAAAGGTGTCATTGGCGGGATCATGCTCGGTTTGGGGCGCGCCCTGGGCGAGACCATGGCGGTTACCTTTGTGATCGGCAATGCCAACCGCATGCCCACCTCGCTGTTTTCGCCGGGCACATCGATCGCGTCCACGCTGGCCAACGAGTTTGGAGAAGCGGCCGACTTCCACCTTTCCACACTGTTTGCGCTGGGTTTTCTGCTCTTTGTCATCACCTTCATCGTGCTGTCGCTGGCCAAGATATTGATGCTGCGCGCGGAAAAAGCCAAGGGTCTCTGAGCCCGTCTTCCCACACCAAAAAGAATCGGAAGCCCTGATGAAATTCAACCAACAACTCTACGCAAGCCGCAGGCGCTCCAACGCCATCGGCCTGACGCTTTCCATGGGCGCCATGGTGCTCGGTCTGGTCGTGCTGCTGTGGATTCTGAGCGTGCTGTTCGCCAATGGCTTTGCCGCGCTGGACTGGAACATGTTCACCCAGTCCACGCCGGCGCCCGGCAGCGAGGGCGGCGGTCTGGCCAACGCCATTGTGGGCAGCCTGATGATGGTCGGGTTTGCGGTGCTGGTGTCCACGCCGATTGGTGTTTTTGCCGGTGTGTACCTGGCCGAGTATGGCGACCAGAGCAAGACGGCCGAACTGACGCGTTTCGTTACCGACATCATGCTTTCCGCACCTTCGATCGTGCTGGGACTGTTTGTCTATGCCATTGCAGTGGCGACGGTGGGCAATTTCTCCGGATGGGCCGGCAGCCTGGCCCTGTCCCTGATCGCGGTGCCGGTGGTGGTGCGCACCACCGAAAACATGATGCGTCTGGTGCCAGGCAGTTTGCGCGAAGCGGCTTTTGCGCTAGGCGCCCCTCGCTGGAAAGTCGCCACGCTGGTCACGCTGCGGGCGGCCAAAAGCGGCGTCATGACAGGCCTGCTGCTGGCGGTCGCGCGCATGAGCGGCGAGACAGCGCCTCTGCTGTTTACTGCGCTCAACAACCAGTTTTTCAGCACCGACATGGGCGCGCCCATGGCCAACCTGCCGGTGGTGATCTTCCAGTTTGCACTCAGCCCCTACGACAACTGGATTCGTCTGGCCTGGGGTGGCGCGCTGCTGATTACTCTTTCGGTGCTCGTGCTCAATATCGTTGCACGCGTGTTCCTGCGTGAGAAGACGTCGGTTTAAGCCTGCGTCCGCTGCCCCAAATTTTGCCCTTTCAAGACCTGGAATTAACCATGCCCGATACCCCGGCCACTGTGCAAGCCAAAAAGAATGCCCTTGAGCTGCGCAAGCTCCATTTTTTCTACGGAAAATTTCAGGGCCTCAAGAACGTGAACCTCGATATTGAGGAACGCAAAGTCACGGCCTTCATCGGCCCGTCGGGTTGCGGCAAGTCCACGCTGCTGCGCACGCTCAACCGCATGTACAGCCTCTACCCCGGCCAGCGCGCTGAAGGCCAGATCAATTTCTATGGCCAGAACATTCTCGACCCCAAGCAGGACATCAACCTGCTGCGGGCCCGCATTGGCATGGTCTTCCAGAAGCCCACGCCATTTCCGATGTCGATTTACGACAACATCGCTTTTGGCGTAAAGCTCTATGAAAACCTGAGCAAGGGCGAAATGGACGACCGCGTGGAGTGGGCGCTGTCCAAGGCGGCGCTGTGGAACGAGGTCAAGGACAAACTGAGCCAGAGTGGTCTGTCCCTGTCAGGCGGCCAGCAGCAACGTCTTTGCATCGCGCGCAGCGTGGCGGTCAAGCCTTCGGTGCTGCTGCTCGATGAGCCTACCTCCGCACTGGACCCGATTTCCACCGGCAAGGTGGAAGAGTTGGTGCATGAGCTCAAGCAGGATTACACGATTGCCATCGTGACGCACAACATGCAGCAAGCGGCGCGTTGCAGTGACTACACGGCGTATATGTATCTCGGCGAACTCATCGAGTTCGGCGAGACCGACCAGATATTCCTCAAGCCCAAGCGACAGGAAACTGAAGACTACATCACAGGAAGGTTTGGTTGATCATGAGTGACAAACATCTGTCCAGCCAGTTCGACAGCGAGCTGACCAGCGTCTCCACCCGCGTCATGGAAATGGGCGGTCTGGTGGAGTCCCAGATTCGCACCGCCGTTTATGCACTGGCCCAGTTCAGCGCCGAAGCGGCGACTGAAGTGACCGAGATGGAAACCCGGGTCAACGTCATGGAAGTGGAGATTGACAAGGATCTGTCGTCGATCATCGCCCGTCGCCAGCCCACGGCCCGCGACCTGCGCTTGCTGATTGCGATTTCAAAAACCACCGCCAATCTCGAGCGTGCGGGCGATGAGGCGGAAAAAATTGCGCGCATGGTGAAGTCCATCATCGACAGCGGCGCCGCCCGCACTTTACCGTCTTCCGAATTGCGCATTGCGGCGGATCTGGCATCCGGCCTGCTGCGCAAGGCGCTGGATGCTTTTGCCCGGCTCGATGTCACCACCGCCGTGTCCATCCTCAAGGAAGACGATGCGATTGACAAGGAGTTTGACGGTTTTGTCCGCAAGCTGATCACCTACATGATGGAAGACCCGCGCACCATCTCCTCCAGCCTGGAC
>JAZKGR010000188.1:0-7665 GCA_040385775.1 Pseudomonadota bacterium | reverse complement strand
GCTCGAAGTCGGGCGTCAAGGGCACACCGATGAACTTCAGGCCCTGCAATTGCGCACTCATGCCGTACATCACAAAACCGGGCAACGGCGCCAGGATGGAGGCGCCAGGCACATCGCAGGCCATGGCCAGCAGCGAGATCAGCTCGTCCGAGCCGTTGCCCAGCATGATGTCAAAACCTTCGGGCATGCCTGCATGGTCGGCCAGCGCCTTGCGCAAGTCGTTGACGCGGCCGTCGGGATAACGGTTCAGCGCCAGCGCGCCCAGGCGCTGACCCAGTTGCGTCTGCAGCGCCGCCGGCAAGCGGTGCGGGTTTTCCATGGCGTCGAGTTTGACCAGGCCTGCTGATTCCTGGATGGCGTAGGCATGCATGGACTGCACGTCTTGCCGGATCAGTTTTTTCAGGGCGGGGGCGACATCGGTCATTTCTTCATCCTCATTTCGGCGGCCCGGGCATGCGCCTGCAGGCCTTCGCCATAAGCCAGCTCAGCGGCAATCTGGCCCAGCGTCTGCGCGCCGGCTTCGCTGACCTCGATCAGGCTGGAGCGTTTCTGGAAGTCATAAACACCCAGCGGGCTGGAAAAACGCGCGGTGCCGCTGGTCGGCAGCACATGGTTCGGGCCGGCGCAGTAGTCACCCAGCGATTCGCTGGTGAAAGCGCCCAGGAAAATCGCGCCCGCATGTTTGAGCAGCGGCTCCCATTGGTGCGGGTCGCGACTGCTGACCTCCAGATGTTCGGGGGCGATGCGGTTGCTGATGGCGCAGGCTTCTTCCATGCTGCGGGTGTGGATCAGCGCGCCGCGGCCGGTGAGGGACTTGGCGATGATCTCCGCGCGGGGCATGCCCGGCAGCAGGCGGTCGATCGCGGCCTGCACTTCGTCCAGGTAAGCGGCGTCCGGGCTCAGCAAAATGCTTTGCGCCAGTTCGTCGTGTTCGGCCTGGCTGAACAAATCCATGGCCACCCAGTCGGCCGGCGTCGTGCCATCGGCCAGCACCAGAATCTCGCTCGGGCCGGCAATCATGTCGATGCCCACCGTGCCAAAAACGCGCTTCTTGGCGCTGGCCACATAGGCGTTGCCAGGGCCGGTGATCTTGTCGACCTTGGGCACGGTTTGCGTGCCATAGGCCAGCGCGGCCACGGCCTGCGCGCCGCCGATCGTGAAAGCGCGCGTGACGCCGGCCACATAGGCGGCCGCCAGTACCAGCGCGTTTTTTTCGCCGCGCGGCGTGGGCACCACCATGATGATCTCGCCGACACCGGCGACATGGGCCGGGATGGCGTTCATCAGCACCGACGAAGGGTAGGCAGCCTTACCGCCAGGCACGTAGATGCCGGCGCGGTCCAGCGGCGTGACCTTCTGGCCCAGCAGCGTGCCGTCGGTATCGCGGTACTGCCAGCTCTCACCGCTGGCCTTCTTCTGGGCCTCGTGGTAGCTGCGCACACGGGCCGCCGCGGCCTGCAGGGCTTCGCGCTGGGCCTCGGGTATCGCGTCGAAAGCCGCCTTGAGCTCGGCCTGCGTCAGTTCCAGTGCCTGCAGCGAGTCCACTTCGAGGTGGTCAAAGCGTCGCGTGTATTCGAGCACCGCCGCATCGCCGCGCTGCTGCACGTCGGCCAGGATGTCCGCCACGACTTTTTCGATGGCTGCGTCGGTGTCGGCCGACCAGTGCAGCCGCGCCGTGAGTTGGGCGTCAAATGTGGCGTTGGCCGTTGACAGGCGGGAGGGGGCAGCTACCAATTTCATAGCGTTTTCAGGCGGTAGGTTTGCCGATGGCGGAAGCAAAAGCGTCAATGATGTCGCGCAGCGGCGCCTGCTTGAGCTTGAGCGCGACCTGGTTGACCACCAGGTGCGAGCTGATGTCCATGATGCGTTCGACCTCGACCAGGTGGTTGGCCTTGAGCGTGTTGCCGCTGCTGACCAGGTCGACGATGGCGTCGGCCAGACCGGTCAGCGGCGCCAGCTCCATGCTGCCGTAGAGCTTGATCAGGTCCACGTGCACACCCTTGGTGGCGAAAAAGTCGCGTGCAATGCTGACAAACTTGGTCGCGACCTTCAGGCGTGAGCCCTGCTTCACCGCAGCTTCGTAATCAAAGCCGTCGCGCACCGCGACACTCATGCGGCATTTGGCGATCTGCAGGTCCAGCGGCTGGTACAGGCCCTGGCCGCCGTGTTCGATCAAGGTGTCCTTGCCGGTCACGCCGATGTCGGCGCCGCCGTACTGCACATAGGTCGGCACATCGGTGGCGCGCACCAGCACCACCCGCACATCGGGCCGGTTGGTGCCGATGATCAGCTTGCGCGATTTTTCAGGGTCTTCCAGCACCGCTATGCCGGCGGCCTTGAGCAACGGCAGGGTCTCGTCAAAAATGCGTCCCTTGGACAAAGCCAGCGTGATCATGATTTGATCCGTTCAATATCGGCGCCGATTCCGCGCAGCTTGGCTTCCATCTGGTCGTAGCCGCGGTCCAGGTGATAAATGCGGTCAATCAGGGTCTCGCCCTCGGCGACCAGGCCGGCAATCACCAGGCTGGCGGACGCGCGCAGGTCGGTCGCCATCACCGTGGCGCCCGAAAGCTTTTCAACGCCTTCGATGACCGCGAACTTGCCGTCGATCTCGATCTTTGCGCCCAGGCGAACCATTTCGTTAACGTGCATGAAGCGATTTTCAAAAATCGTCTCTGTGACCTTGCTTGGCCCTTCCGCAATCGCGTTGAGCGCCATGAACTGCGCCTGCATGTCGGTCGGAAAACCCGGGTATTCGGTGGTGCGGAAGGACTGCGCCTGCATGCGGCCCGAAGCCTGTACGCGGATGAAACCGTCACCAGCCGTGATCACAGCCCCGGCAGCACGCAGCAGTTCGATCACCGCGTCCAGGTGGTCGGCGCGGCCGTGGCGCAGCACCACATCGCCGCCGGCCGCCGCAACGGCGCACAGAAAAGTGCCGGTCTCAATGCGGTCAGCCACGACCTGGTGCGTGCAGCCGTGCAGGCGCTCCACGCCCTGGATGCGGATGCGGCTCGTGCCGTGGCCTTCGATCTTCGCACCCATCTTGATCAGCATCTCGGCCAGGTCGCCGATCTCCGGCTCTTGCGCCGCGTTTTCAAGAATGGTTTCGCCATCGGCCAGGCTGGCCGCCATCATGAAATTCTCGGTGCCGGTGACGGTGACCATGTCGGTGGTGATGCTGCAGCCTTTCAGCCGCTTTTGCCCTGCCGGCAGTTTGGCGATCATGTAGCCGTGCTCAACCACGATCTCGGCACCCATGGCCTGCATGCCCTTGATGTGCTGGTCTACCGGCCGCGAGCCAATCGCGCAGCCGCCCGGCAGCGACACCGTGGCCTCGCCGAAACGCGCCAGCAGCGGGCCCAGCGCCAGCACCGAGGCACGCATGGTCTTGACCAGCTCATACGGGGCCTCGGGCGAACTCAGCCCGCCGGCATTGATCAGCACCGCACCGGCGCTGCCTTCGACACGTTCGGCCGTGACGCCCATATTGCGTATCAGCTTGAGCATGGTCGCCACGTCCTGCAGGCGCGGCACGTTTTCAAGCGTGACCGGCTCGGCCGTCAGCAGCGCTGCGCACAACTCGGGCAGGGCTGCGTTTTTGGCGCCGGAAATATCGACGGTGCCGGACAGCGCCCGGCCGCCCTTGATCAGTAGTTTGTCCATGTGCTTATTCTGCGGGGTGGTTGGCCCATTCGGCGGGCGTGTAGGTCTTCATCGACAAGGCGTGGACTTCGTCGGTCTGCAAACGCCCGCCCAGCGTGGCATACACCCGCTGGTGGCGCTGGATCAGGCGCTGGCCTTCAAACGCGCTGGAGACCACGGTGGCATACCAGTGCCTGCCGTCGCCGGTCAGGGCGATGTGTTCGCAAGGCAGGCCCGCGGCAATGATGGCTTGAAGTTCTTCGCTGGTCATGGTGTTACGTGAGTTCGGTCAGTGTCTGATTTTGTAGCCAATACGCAGCAAATTTACCGCGATGAGGCTGACCACCAGCCAGGCCGTGCCCACAATGGCAAGGCTCAACCAGGGCGAAACGTCGCTGACGCCGAAAAAGCCGTAGCGAAAACCGTCGATCATGTAGAAAAACGGGTTCAGGTGGCTGACGGTCTGCCAGAACGGCGGCAGCGAATGGATGGAGTAAAACACGCCGCTCAGGAAGGTCATGGGCATGATCACGAAGTTCTGGAACACGGCCATCTGGTCGAACTTCTCCGACCACAGACCTGCGATCAGGCCCAGCGCGCCCAGCAAACCGGCACCCAGCAGCGCAAACACCACGATCCACAGCGGCGCAACAAAGCCCGGGCGGCCGAAATAGACCGTGACCAGAAACACCCCCAGGCCGACCGCCAGCCCCCGCACGATGGACGAGCCCACATAGGCGCAAAACCAGGCCCAGTGCGACAGCGGCGTGAGCAACACAAACACCAGGCTGCCCATGATCTTGCTCTGAATCAGCGAGGACGAGCTGTTGGCGAAGGCGTTTTGCAACACACTCATCATCACCAGGCCGGGCACCAGGAAGGCGGTGTAGCTCACCGTGCCATACACCTTGACCTGGTCCTGCAGCACATGGCCGAAGATCAGCATGTACATGACGGCGGTGAGGATGGGCGCGCCGACGGTCTGGAAACCGACTTTCCAGAAACGCAGCACTTCCTTGTAGAACAGGGTTTGCCAGCCGGTCATGCCGTGACCCCGATCTTCTCCGCCATCACCTCGAGAAACACATCCTCAAGGTCGGCCTTGCGGATCTCGACATCCTCGGCCACCAGGCCCGCTTCGCGGATGGCGCTGAGGTAGTGCTCGATCTCATGGGCATTGTGCGCGGGCAGTTGCACGATGCGGCCGGTAATGCGCGCCTTGTCGGCAATCGCCTGCGGCAGCTCGCTGTCGATCTTGAAGCGGAGCACATTGGAGGAAGCGGTCTTGAGCAACTCAGACGTGGAGGCCAGCGCCACCACACGGCCCTGCTTGAGCATGGCAATGCGGCTGCACAAGGCTTCAGCTTCTTCCAGGTAATGGGTCGTGAGCAGCACGGTGCTGCCCTGCTTGTTGAGTTTGGCAATGAACTGCCACAGCGTCTGGCGCAACTCCACATCGACGCCGGCCGTCGGCTCGTCGAGCACGATGACCTGCGGTTTGTGCACCAGCGCCTGCGCCACCAGCATGCGCCGCTTCATGCCGCCTGAAAGCTGCCGCATGTTGGCGCCGGCCTTGTCCGCCAAGCCCAGGCTGGCCAGCAATTCGTCAATCCAGTCGTCGTTGTTTTTCACGCCGAAATAGCCGGACTGGATGCGCAGCGCCTCGCGCACGCTGAAGAAGGGGTCGAACACCAGTTCCTGCGGTACCACGCCGAGCTTGCGACGCGCAACAGCATAGTCGCTCACCACGTTGCTGCCGTGTACTGTCACCGTGCCACTGGTGGCCCGTGACAGACCCGCCAGAATACTGATCAGTGAGGTTTTTCCGGCGCCATTGGGGCCAAGCAGGCCGAAAAATTCTCCCGGCTGGATGTCGAAGCTGACATCGTCCAGCGCCCTGACGCCTGGGTTGGAGCGGCTTTGCGTGCTGGGGTAGTTTTTGGAGACAGACTGGAAGGAGATGGCTGGCATGAGCCAGCTATTTTAAGGTGCAAGCCGCTGCTTTACCGGGGCCGGGGCCGGAAAAGGGCATTACCGCTGGCCGGAATCGCCTCTCAAGCGGCCGGCAGCAGGTCCTGCACGCCGTACAACCCGGCCAGTTGGCGCAAGCGATCCGGCAAGCCGCGAACCGAAAATACCTTGCCGGCGGCCAGCACTTGGCGGCGGCAGGCCAGCAACACAGCCAGCGCCGAGGAGTCAAACTCCTTCAGCCCGCTGGCGTCTGCCACAACCCCGGAAGCGGTTTCGCCGGCCAGCATGGCCCCCAGGGCATCCACCGCGGGCGCGGCAAACTCGTGCGTCAAACGGGCAGGAAGCAGCAACACGGCAGTTCCGAGGCGGCTCAGGGCTTTTTGGCGGCAGCGACGTTGGACTGGTTGCGCTGGGCCAGCGCAGCGATCAGACCGTCCACGCCTTTGGCGGAGATTTCCTGCGCAAACTGGGTGCGGTAGGTTTCCACCAGCCAGATGCCCAGCACGTTCAGGTCATAAATTTTCCAGCCGGTGGGCGTCTTTTCCATGCGGTAGTCGAGCTGGATCGGGTCACCGCGGCCAATGACTTCGGTGCGTACCTGTACTTCAGTGTCGGCCGCAGCTGCACGCAGCGGTTTGACGTTGACGGTCTGGTCCTTGACCTGGGTCAGCGCACCCGAATAAGTGCGAATCAGCAGGGTCTTGAACTCATCCTGCAGGCGTTTTTGCTGCTCGGGCGTGGCCTGGCGCCAGTTACGGCCCACGGCCGCAGCCGTCATGCGCGTGAAATTGACGTGGGGCATGACCTTGCCGTCCACCAGCGCGATGATTTTCCCGGTGTCACCGGACTGGATGGACTTGTCGGCCTTGATGGCATCCAGTACTTCGGTGGAGGTCCTCTTGATCAGGGCATCCGGCGCCTCGTCTGCGGCGCGCGCGGGTGTGAGCCCGGCAAGCAGGGCCAGCGACAGGGAAGCACCAATAACATGGCTAAAAATTCGACGGTTCATGGTTTCTCTTTCAAATCGGAACAAAAGCGGGCGGAATTGCGTGATGTGCGCCAGACCGACAGGCCTTATTGGACAGCAGCTTGCCTGCTTTGGTTCATGCGGCCGGTGAAGTTGCGGCAACCGAGTTGTAAAGCTTCTTTACCGGGCCGGCGCACGCGAAGGCGCTTTTTCAGGCAGGTCATAACGTTCTTCGGCCTCACCATTGGCCTCAAGGACAACGCCACGCCGCTGCAGGTAGGCATCACGCGTAAAGCTGTACTTGTCCAATGCGGCCTGGTCCAGCACCTCACCCGCGCGCAGCAAGCTGGCACGCAGGTCGACTGCACGCAGAACATACAGCGAATTGCGGGCGGATACATCATGCACATGGGTCACCAGATCACCCTTGGTGTCCACAACAAGTGCGGCGGTGTCACGAACGGTCGAGGAACCGAGCACAGGCAGCACCAGGTAAGGACCGGTATCGACACCCCAGCGCCCCAGCGTCTTTCCGAAATCCTGGCGATGCCGATCAATACCCATATCAGTCGCCCAATCCAGCAAGCCGCCCAGGCCCATGGTGGTGTTGATGCTGAAACGCATCAGGCTGTCGCCGGCCGCCTGGGGGCGCCCCTGCAGCAGGTTGTTGACCATGGACCAGACATCGGTAAGGTTGCTGAAAAAATTGTTGACGCCCGTGCGGACTGGCGACGGCAGCACATCCTGATAAACCTGCGCCACGGGCTTGACGATGGCCTCATCCAGGCCGTCATTGAACCGGCTCATGCTGCGGTTGAAAGGTTCGAACGGATCCCGTGGATTGGGTCCGGTAGCGCAACCCTGCAGCAATGCCAGGGCCAGCAGGCCGGCCCAGAGGCCGGCAAACTTCAGTGTGGTTCGTGTATTCATTTTTTATCGTTGTTCCCTGCCGGCGCTGCAGTCGTCGAGGAACTGCTGTCCGCCGCCTTGCTATACAAAAACTGGCTGATCAGATTTTCCAGCACCACGGCCGACTGGGTCTGCTTGACCACGTCGCCCGCCGCCAGATTTTTCTCGTCAGC
>JAZKGR010000187.1:0-5528 GCA_040385775.1 Pseudomonadota bacterium | reverse complement strand
CGATCTTCAGTCCTGATTTGGTCATGTGTTTGCTCCTGCCAGCCAGCCCAGGCCTTCGGTCGTGGTGGTTTTGGGTTTGTATTCACAGCCGATCCAGCCCGCATAACCGGCAGCATCAATGTGTTTGAACAGCCAGGCGTAGTTGATCTCGCCGGTGCCCGGTTCATTGCGGCCCGGGTTGTCGGCCAGCTGGATGTGGCCTATGCGGGCCAGGTTTTTGGTGATGGTGTTCGCCAGCTCGCCCTCCATGCGCTGCGCATGGTAGATGTCGTACTGAACGAACAGGTTGGGCGAGCCCACTTCATCGAGAATGGCCAGCGCCTGGTCGGTGCGCGACAGAAAGAAGCCGGGAATGTCGAATGTGTTGATCGGCTCGATCAGCAACCGGATGCCGGCGGCCTTCAGGGCCGATGCCGCAAAGCGCAGGTTGGCGACCAGGGTGGCATGGGCCTGCGCGCTGCTGGCGCCTTCAGGCAGCTTGCCTGCCAGGCAATTGACTTGCGGGCAGCCCAGCGCCGTGGCGTAGTCGATGGCGCGGTTGACACCTTCGCGAAACTCCGCCGTGCGACCGGCGTGGCAGGCGATGCCGCGTTCGCCCGCGGCCCAGTCGCCCGCCGGCAGGTTGTGCAGCACTTGCTTCAGGCCGTTGCTTTTCAGTGCGGCGACGAGTTCTTCGGGGCTGTAGTCGTAAGGAAACAAATACTCCACGGCTTCAAAGCCGGCCGCATGCGCGGCGGCAAAGCGGTCCATGAAGGGCAGCTCGGTGAAGAGCATGGTGAGGTTGGCAGCGAATTTCGGCATAAGGTGGGGTTCCGTTCGTCCTGAGCTTGTCGAAGGGCTCAATCCAGCATCGCGGCAACGGCAGTCGGCGCATCTTCCCGGCTGGCGGCCAGGTCCTCGAACTCGATGATGTTGTCGATCTCGGTGCCCATGGCGATGTTGGTCACGCGTTCGAGGATCACCTCGATCACCACCGGCACCTGGAACTCCTTCATCCAGGCCTCGGCCTGCTGGATCGCCGGCGCCAACTCTTCCTGCCGGTGTACACGAATCGCCTTGCAGCCCAGGCCCTCGACCACCTTGACGTGGTCCACGCCGTAGGCCCGGACCGGCTCGTCCTGGTCGGTGTTGATGTTGTCGAAACCGAGCTGCACGCAGTAGTCCATCTCGAAGCCGCGCTGCGCCTGGCGGATCAGCCCGAGGTAGGAGTTGTTGACCACCATGTGGATGTAGGGCAGCTTGAACTGCGCGCCCACGGCGAGTTCTTCGATCATGAACTGGAAGTCGTAGTCGCCGGAGAGGGCCACGATCTTGCGCGTCGGATCGGCGGCGCGCACGCCGAGCGCCGCCGGCACGGTCCAGCCCAGCGGGCCCGCCTGGCCGCAGTTGATCCAGTGGCGCGGCTTGTAGACATGCAGGAACTGTGCGCCGGCAATCTGCGACAGGCCGATGGTGCTGATGTAGCAAACATCCTCGCCGAAGGCGCGCACCATGCACTGGTAGACGCGCTGCGGCTTCATGGGCACGCTGTCGTAGTTGGTCTTGCGCAGCATGGTGCCCTTGCGGTAGCGGCAGGCTGAGGCCCACTCACCGCGGTCTTTCAGCTTGCCCTCGGCCGCCCATTCGGTGGCGACTTCAACAAAGAGCTCGAGCGCGGCCTTGGCATCCGACACGATGCCGAAGTCCGGCGAAAACACGCGGCCGATCTGGGTCGGTTCAATGTCCACATGCACAAACTTGCGGCCCTTGGTGTAGACCTCGACCGAACCGGTGTGGCGATTGGCCCAGCGGTTGCCGATGCCGATCACGAAGTCCGAAGCCAGCATGGTCGCGTTGCCGTAGCGGTGGCTGGTTTGCAGGCCGCACATGCCGGCCATCAGCGGGTGGTCATCAGGAATCGTGCCCCAGCCCATCAGCGTGGGGATCACCGGGATGCCGGTGATCTCGGCAAACTGCACCAGCAGCTCCGACGCGTCGGCATTGATGATGCCGCCGCCAGCCACGATCAGCGGTTTGTCCGCCTCGTTGAGCATGGTCAGCGCCTTCTCGATCTGCGCGCGTGTTGCCGCCGGTTTGTACACCGGCAGCGGCGCGTAGGTGTCGATGTCGAACTCGATCTCGCCCATCTGCACATCAAAGGGCAGGTCGATCAGCACCGGGCCCGGGCGGCCGGAACGCATCACATGGAAAGCCTGCTGGAACACCCGCGGCACCAGCGCCGGCTCGCGCACGGTGACCGACCACTTGGTCACCGGTTTGGAGATGGACTCGATGTCCACCGCCTGGAAGTCTTCCTTGTGCAGGCGGGCGCGCGGCGCCTGGCCGGTGATGCACAGGATGGGGATCGAGTCGGCCTGCGCCGAATACAGGCCGGTGATCATGTCGGTGCCGGCCGGGCCGGAGGTGCCGATGCAGACGCCAATATTGCCGGCGGCGGCACGGGTGTAACCCTCGGCCATGTGCGAGGCACCTTCGACGTGGCGCGCCAGGATGTGGCTGATGGTGCCCTGCTTGCGCAGCGCCGAATACAGCGGGTTGATCGCCGCGCCGGGGATGCCGAAGGCCTGCGTCACGCCTTCTTTTTCCATCACCCAGACGGCGGCCTGGGCGGCTGTCATTTTTGCCATGTCTTGTCTCCTTTTGGAGGCTCGACTGTAGGCAGCAGGGTGGTATTGCAGAAGATGGGCGCAAACCATAAAAGCTATTCCGTGGCGGAATAAGTGACTATCATCAGGCCATGGACAGATTACAGGTCATGCACATGTTTGTGCGGGTGGTGGAGACCGGCAGCTTCTCGAAAGCAGCGCGCGAATTTTCGACCACGCAGCCCACGGTCTCCAAACAGATCGCGGCGACCGAAGAGCGCCTGAAGGTGCGCCTGCTCAACCGCAACACGCGCGGCGTGAGCCTGACCGAATCCGGCGCGCTGTATTACGAGAAGTGCAAGATCATCGTGCGCGAAACCGAGGAAGCCGACAACATCGTGCGGCTGCGCCAGAGCCAGGCCCAGGGCATGCTGCGCATCGGAACCTCGGTCGCGTTTGGCCGGCGCGTGATCGTGCCGCTGGCGCTCGACTTCATGAAACGGCACCCGCAGGTCGAGCTGGACCTGAGCTTCGAGGACCGCTACACCGACCTGGTGTCACAGGGCCTGGATGTGGCGGTGCGCATGGGCAAGCTGGCTGACTCCAGCTTGGGTGCGCGTTACCTCGGCGCCAATCCCTGGGTGATGGTGGCCGCGCCGCGCTATTTGAAGAAACACGGTACGCCGAAAAAACCGAGGGACCTGAGTGGCCACGCCGCGCTGATTTACAGCAGCGTGCTGGGCGACGATGTCTGGCGCCTGATCTCGTCCAAAGGCGAAGCGGTCACCGTGCCGGTGGCGGGCCGGCTGCGTTCCAACAACCTGTCGGCCGTGCTGGCCGCGGCACGTAACGGCCTGGGCATTGCTGCCATGCCGCGTTATGTGGCTGCCGATTCGCTGGCGTCCGGGCAGGTGCTGGAAGTGCTGGCCGACCACAGTCTGCCGGAGCAGGAAATCCATGCGGTGTTTCCATCGCCCAAGCTGGTGCCGGGCAAGGTGCTAGCCTTTGTGGCCTACCTGCAGGGGCATTTTGCCGAGCGCTGGTGGGAAACGCTGCCGAAAGCCTGACGCAGCATTTTTTTAGTGAAGAAGAAGGCCTCCAGCCCCTGTCCACCGTGGGCTGACAGCTATCAAAAAGAGAGCGATTTCAGCGCAACAGCTCGTGCAGCGTGCGCGCAATGACCTTGGTCGCCTTGCGCAAGTCGTCCAGCGCGAGGCGTTCGTCAGCGCGTTTGGCGTGCGATTCCAGCACCGTGCGCGGCCCGGCGCCGTAAATCACGCCGGGGATGCCGGCTTCGGCATACAGCCGCACGTCGGTGTACAGCGGCGTGCCCATGGCGGGGATGGTCTCGCCAAACACGGCCTGGCCGTGTTTCTGGATGGCCTCGACCAGCGGCTGGTTGCCGGGCAGTGGCTTCATCGCGTTGGCCAGCAACATGCGCTTGATCTCAACCTGGATGCCGGGGCATGTGGCAGCCGCATCGGCAATCACCTTGCGGATGGTCGCTTCGACTTCGGCGGGGTTTTCCTCGGGGATCATGCGGCGGTCCAGCTTGAACATCACCTTGCCAGGCACGACGTTGGTGTTGGTGCCGCCCTCGATGCGGCCGACGTTCAGGTAAGGATGCGTGATGCCGGCCACCTGCGAGCTGACTTTTTTGTACAGCGCGTTCTGTGCGTAGAGCGCATTCAATATCTGCACTGCACCCTGCAGCGCATCGACGCCGCTGGCCGGAATCGCCGCGTGCGCCATCTTGCCGTGCACGGTCACTTCCATCTGCAGGCAGCCGTTGTGCGCGGTGACGACCTCGTAGCTGAAGCCGGCGGCAATCAGCAGGTCAGGGCGGGTCAGCTTGTTGCGCAGCAACCAGCCGGGGCCCATCTCGCCGCCGAACTCTTCGTCGTAGGTGAAGTGCAGCTCCACGCCGCCCTTGAGCGGCAAACCCAGCGACTCAAGGGCACGCACCGCAAAAGTGAAGGTCGCGAAGTCGGACTTGCTGACGGCTGCGGCGCGGCCATAAATGTTGCCGTCTTTTATCTCTCCACCAAACGGATCGCAGGTCCAGCCCTCGCCGGGCGGCACCACATCGCCATGGGCATTGAGCGCAATGGTCCGGCCCGGGCCATACGGTCGGCGCACGATCAGGTTCGTCAATGACTCCAGCCCGTAGGCCTCGACTTCGGCGGCGGGGACCGGGTGCGTTTCGGCCTCGAAGCCGAAAGCCTTCAGCAGCTCTGCCGTGCGTTCGGCATGCGGCGCATTGTTGCCGGGTGGGGTCGGTGTGGGAACGCGGATCAGTTCCTGCAGAAAGCGCACTTCTTCGTCGAAGTGCGCGTCGATCCACGCATCCAGCTTGTTGTCGTCGGTCATGAAGTTTCTGTCGCAAGTTGGTTCAGGAGATGCAGGAAAGCCTGGACGGCCAGCTCGATGTCGTCGCTGGTGGTGCTTTCCAGCGGGTTGTGGCTGATGCCCGAGTTCTGCCCACGCACAAACAGCATGGCCTGCGGCATGACCTCGTGCAGCTTCATGGCATCGTGGCCGGCGCCGCTGGGCATGGCGTAACGCGGCACGCCCAGGCTGTCTACCGCCGCGTCCCAGCGCTGCTGCCAGGCCGCTGCGCTGGGCGCTGCCGCCGCGCGCATGGTTTGTTCCACCGTGTGGTGAACACCGCGCCTTTCGCAGATGGATTTCAGTTCGGCCAGCACATCGGCCACCATCGCGTCCCGCTGTTCGTCATTCGGCGCGCGCAGGTCCAGCGTGAACTGGCAGCGGCCCGGCACCACATTGGTTGAGCCGCCGGGCACGTTGAGGATGCCGATGGTGCCGACCGAGTCGCCGTCGCGGGCAGCGCGCTGCTCCACGAACAGCGCCAATTCCGCCACGGCGACAGCGGCGTCGCGGCGCCGGTTCATCGGTGTGGTGCCGGCGTGGCTGGCCATGCCG
>JAZKGR010000186.1:0-27815 GCA_040385775.1 Pseudomonadota bacterium | reverse complement strand
TGTTGATGTGGCCGCCGTCCTGGATGCGCACAAACTCGCTGCCCCAGGCCCGCGCGTAGGCGCCGGCCAGGCGCACCGGGCAATAAGGGTCGTTGCTGCTGGCCACCAGCACGCTGCGGTACGGCAGCTTCTGGTAAGGCACGGGCGCAAAGTCGCACAGGATGGAGCGCCGTTCGGGGTCGGCCGGCGCCACCAGCAAGGCACCCTGGATGGCGGCGCTGGCCTCGGCCGGCAGGTGCGCGGTGGCGATGCAGCCCAGGCTGTGCGCCACGATGACCACCGGCTCGCGCTGCAGCAAGATGGTTTGCGCCAAGGTCGCGACCCAGGACTTGCGCGAGGGGGTGATCCAGTCGTCCTGCCGGACGCGCACGGCGTTGGGCAGCCGCTCAGCCCACAGGCTTTGCCAGTGGCCGGGGCCGGAGTCGCGCCAGCCGGGGACGATGATGAAACGCATGGCCAGGCCGACTTCAGCCGTGGGACGAGCGGTGCTTGTGGGGAACGATGGCCATGATGGACTCCTGTAATGCATATTCGAAAAATGCATTTTGGGGAGTCATCGTTAAAACTCAAAAGAATATATAGTTTTAAATTTATGCCGCACAGCGAATATAGCCAGGGTCCAGTTGCGCCTGGCTGAATTTACATGCCAAATTGGCCTCCAGCCCATAACCGCCGGGGGCACACAGCTCCTGAATTGATAGCGGCCGAGAGGCCTGCCTACTCGGCAGCCGCAGCCACGGGATCGTAGAAAAAGCGTTCTTCCACGATCTTCTCGCCTTCCCAGCGCTGGTGGGCCAGCTCATCAATGCGCATGGTTTTGCCCGAGTGGCGGGTGAACTCGAACACCCAATGGATCACGACAAAATCGCCGTCGACCAGAAATGATTCGACCGGCAAGGTGCGCATGGCGCTGCAGGCGGCGATCACGGCACGCTCGTAAGCGACCAGCGCGTCCCGCCCCCGGCGCGGCGGCTGGCTGTTTTCCTGCATGCTGGCGTCAGGCGCATAAAACTGCTCGATGGCTTCGACATACTGGCACTGCTCGACCAGGGCGATAAAAGCTTGCACGGTTTGACGGCTTGGCATGGTGTTAGCCCCAAACCACGGATCGCATGGAGATCGAGCCGAGCTGGAAATTGGTATTGAAAAATTGCGGCTGCTCGCCCGCATCGACCGCGCCGGCCGCATACAGCAGCGGCAAATAGTGCTCATGGGTGGGATGGGCCATTTTGGCGAGCTGGCCGAGCTTCAGAAAATTCTGCAGCGCGTCCAGATTGCCTTGCTGCAGGTGGCCGCCTGTCGTCTGGTCGAACTCCAGCGCCCAGTCGTAGGCCTGGTTGCCGGCGGCGCCGCGCTGGGCCTGGCGCAGGTTGTGCACGATGTTGCCGCTGCCGACAATCAGCACGCCACGCTCACGCAGGGCCTTGAGCTGCCGGGCCAGCGCATAGTGTTCCTCGGGCGCACGGCTGTAGTCCATGCTGAGCTGCATCACCGGTATTGCAGCCTCGGGAAACATCGGCTTGAGCACCGACCAGGTGCCGTGGTCCAAGCCCCATTCCTGCGTATCCAGACCCAGCGGCGCCGAAGCGCGCTGCCGCACCTGATGGCTGATGGCGCGCGCGGCGGCAGCATCACCGGGCGCCGGGTACTGCTGGTCGAACAGTTCCTGCGGAAAGCCGCCGAAGTCGTGGATGGTTTTGGGCTGGTCCATCGCCGTCAGCCACCAGCCCTCGGTCAGCCAATGTGCCGAAATGCACAAAATCAGCTGCGGCGGCGGGTAATCGGCGCCGAAACGGGCGCCCAGCGCCTGCCAGCTGCGGCTGTATTCGTTGTCGCCAATGGCATTCATCGGGCTGCCATGGCCGACAAACAAAACCGGCATGCGGTCGGATTTTTTCAGTGAACCCCAAGGGTCCTGCGGCGCTGCGCCGGTGATCTCGGTCATAAACAATCCAGTTGCACGGCAAGTTTCCAGTAAGTATCCGCAGAAGGCGAAAAAGCAAGGGCTGAAGAGCGCCAGAACCCCTTGCTTTATTGGTGTTTGCCCTCCATTGATTGATAAGCGTACCTGTTATTATTTGTTGCACTGCAACATACCTCGTTGCCAAAGGTCTTCCCGCATGCTTTATCAAGTCTATGAAACCCAGCGCTCCCTGATGGAGCCCTTTGTCGACTTCGCGCAGGCTGCCGCCAAAATCTACAGCAGCCCAAACTCGCCTTTCGGCCAGAACCCGCTGGCCCAGCGCATCTCCGCAGGCTACAGCCTGATTTACCGCCTCGGCAAGGATTACGAAAAACCGCAATTCGGCATTACCACGGTGGACGTGGACGGCACCGACATCGCCATCCATGAACGGATTGAGCTCGACAAGCCGTTTTGCGAATTGCGCCGCTTCAAGCGTTTCACCGACGACCCGGCCACGCTGACCAAACTCAAGGGCCAGCCCACCGTGCTGATCGTGGCGCCGCTGTCCGGCCATTACGCCACCTTGCTGCGCGACACGGTCAAGACCATGCTGAAAGACCACAAGGTCTACATCACCGACTGGAAAAACGCCCGCATCGTGCCGCTGTCTGACGGCTCCTTCTCGCTCGACGACTATGTCAACTATGTGCAGGAGTTCATCGGCCACCTGCAGGGCATTTACGGCAACTGCCACGTCATCAGCGTCTGCCAGCCGACCGTGCCGGTGCTGGCCGCCGTCTCGCTGATGGCCAGCCGGGGCGAAACCACGCCGCTGTCCATGACCATGATGGGCGGGCCGATTGATGCGCGCAAGTCCCCGACCGCCGTCAACAACCTGGCCATGAACAAGAGCTACGAGTGGTTCGAGAACAATGTGATTTACAAGGTGCCGGGCAACTTCCCCGGCGCCGGCCGCCGCGTCTATCCCGGCTTTCTGCAGCACACCGGCTTTGTCGCGATGAACCCGGACCGCCACGCGACCAGCCACTACGACTACTTCAAGGACCTGCTCAAGGGCGACGACGCGAGCACCGAGGCGCACACCAAGTTCTACGACGAGTACAACGCCGTGCTCGACATGGACGCCGACTACTACCTGGACACCATCAAGACCGTGTTCCAGGAGTTCAAGCTGGTCAACGGCACCTGGGACGTGAAGTCCATCACTGGCGAACTTGAACGCGTGCGGCCCGAGGACATCACGACCACGGCCCACTTCACGGTGGAAGGCGAGCTCGACGACATCTCCGGCTCCGGCCAGACGGAAGCCGCCCACGGCCTGTGCCACAACGTGCCCAAAGCGCGCCAGAAGCACCTGGAAGTCAAAGGGGCGGGGCACTACGGCATCTTCAGCGGCCGCCGCTGGCGCGACATCGTTTATCCGCAGGTCAAGGCCTTCATTCTTGAGCATAATGAGGCTGTAGCCCACGCCAGTACAAAGAAGTCTGCTATCAAAGCAGCAGTAAAAGCGACACCCCGCACGGCCGCGAAAACTGCTGCAAAAAAAGCAGCGCCGCGAGCCAGCCGGAAAGCTGCCGCCAAAAAGTAGCCTTGACCCGCCGCACGCCGTGAATCTGCTGGCCCAGCGCATCAACGCCGCGCTGCCGCAAACCCAGTGCACGCGCTGCGGCTACCCGGACTGCGCGGCCTATGCGCAGGCCATCAGCGGCGCAGAGGCAGAGATCAACCAGTGTCCGCCGGGCGGCGCCGAAGGTATTGCCCGACTGGCGGCGATCACCGGCCGGCCGGCGCTGCCGCTCAATCCCGACAATGGCAGCGAAGGCCCGCGCCACCTGGCTGTCATCGACGAAGACTGGTGCATAGGCTGCACGCTGTGCCTGGACGCCTGCCCGACCGACGCGATCGTCGGCAGCAACAAACTCATGCACACCGTCATCGAGCCTTACTGCACCGGTTGCGAGTTGTGCATTCCGGTCTGCCCGGTCGATTGCATCAGCCTGGAAAATGTCACCGGCGGGCAAACAGGCTGGCAGGCTTGGTCGCCTGCCGACGCGGCCCAGGCTCGAAACCGCTATGAAATTCATAGCTTGCGGCGCACGGCGGACGGGGGCCGGAACCAGAAAAGGCTTGAAGAAAAAGCACAGGCGGTGCTGGCCGACCTGCCGGGGCATTCCCAGCACACCGACCCGCTTGTGCTGGACCAGAAACGGGCCGTGATCGAAGCAGCTTTGGCGCGCGCCCGTGCCAGGCGCGCGCCGGGAAGCGCCGAATAAGTCCAGGGGACTTGTTCTGCGCTTGCCTAGCCCAACGCGTCGTTGACCGAGTCACGAAACTCGGCCAGGCTGACGGCACTGTCAATCTCGCGCGGCAAGGCGTCGCGGATCGAGAACACACCCAATATCTGCCCGCCCGCAGAAACAATCGGCAAATGCCGGAAGCCGCGCTCCAGCAGAATCAGCACCGCATCCGACACCGCCATCTCGGGTACCACACACAGCGGGTTGTGTGTCATCACCTCGGACACCGGGGTTCTTTCAGCATTCAGCGCCTTGGCCAGAACGCGGGTCATCAGGTCACGCTCGGTCAGGATGCCCTGCATGGCGCCCGCGCTGTCAATGACCAGCACACTGCCGCAGTTGGCCTTGGTCATGACGCAGGCGGCTTCCCACACGCTGGCTTGCGGCGACAGGCTCACCACATGCCGGTGCGGGATGGATTGAAAAACCGTGCGTTCAGGCATGAGGACTCCTTCCTGTCTGCGCCCAGCTTATCGCAGCGATGTGTTGAGCTTTTCCAGCGCCTTGGCACCGGGGCTGAGCTGAGCGGCTTCCAGTTGGTTCAACGGCGTCTCGCTGGTGTTGAGCACCACATGCAGGTCGCTTGCCAGCGGATCGACGTAAAGCAGCCCGGTCACCACCTCGCCCCGCGCCTGGTGCGCGTTCATGTAGCTCAGGGCGGCATAACGGTCGGTGGGGTCGTAGCCTGCCTGCAACTTGCGAAAACGCAGCGGCGAACCATCGTGCTGCAACACCTCAATGACCTCGCCCGGCGCATAACTGGTGGTGATTTCATCGCGTGGGCTGATGAAGTCAATGCGGCTGACCGCCTCGTTGTGCTCGCGCACATAGTCGTAGCTTTTGGTGCTGCCCGCATGGTTGTTAAAAGCCACGCAGGGGCTGACGATGTCGATAAACGCCGCCCCGCCATGCCCGATCGCGCCCTTGATCAGGGGCACCAGTTGCGCCTTGTCACCGGAAAAGCTGCGCGCCACGTAGGTGGCCCCCAGCTGCAGCGCGATGGCCACCAGGTCCACCGGGCTGTCGCTGTTGACCACGCCTTTTTTGCTTTTGGACCCCTGGTCGGCCGTGGCCGAAAACTGCCCTTTGGTCAGCCCGTAAACGCCGTTGTTTTCGACGATATAAACCATGTTGACGCCGCGCCGCATGGCATGGGCGAACTGGCCCAGGCCGATCGATGCGGAGTCGCCGTCGCCGGAGACACCGAGGTACAGCAGGTCACGGTTGGCCAGGTTGGCGCCGGTCAGCACCGAGGGCATGCGGCCGTGGACGGTGTTGAAGCCGTGCGAGGCACCCAGAAAATAGTCGGGTGTTTTCGAGCTGCAGCCAATGCCTGACAGTTTGGCAACCCGGTGCGGCGCAATGTCCAGCTCCCAGCAAGCCTGGATGATGGCCGCCGAGATCGAGTCGTGCCCGCAGCCGGCGCACAGCGTGGAGATTTTCCCTTCGTAGTCGCGCCGGGTGTAGCCGACCTTGTTGACGGTCAGCGAGGGATGGTGCAGCTTGGGTTTGGCCAGATAGGTCATGGGAAGGCCTTGCTTGTCTGTGGGGGGGCCACGGCTGCGCCCTGCACCTGCTGCCGGATGGCCTGGGTGATAAAACGCGCGGTGATCGGCGTACCATCGAAATGCAGCACACGCACCAGGCGCGCCGGATCGACATCCAGTTCGTTGACCAGCAGGCTGTGCATCTGCGCGTCACGGTTTTGCTCGACCACAAACACCTTGTCGTGCGCCGCAATGAACTCGGCAACGCTGGGCGGAAACGGAAAGGCGCGCAGGCGCAGGGCGTCCAGGTGAATATCCGCCGCATCCAGCACGTCCAGCGCCTCGTTCATGGCCGGGCTGGTGGAGCCGAAATAGATGACACCCAAGTGGGTCTTGCGGCCGGCGGCGCGCAGCACGGGCTGTGGCACCAGGGTGGCGGCCGTTTCAAATTTCTTCAGCAATCTTTCGACGTTGTAGATGTAGTCGGGGCCGCGCTCCGAATACTGCGCGTAGGCATTGCGCGTGGTGCCGCGGGTGAAGTAGCTGCCCTTGGTCGGATGCGTGCCGGGCAAGGTGCGCCAGGGGATGCCATCGCCATCGACATCCTTGTAGCGGCCGAAGTCCTTGCCCGCCTCCAGTTCTTCGGCGCTCATGACCTTGCCGCGGTCGTAACTGCGGCTGTCGTCCCATTGGAAAGGCGCGCACAGGCGCTGGTTCATGCCTATGTCCAGATCCGTCATCACGAACACCGGGGTTTGCAGCCGCTCTGCCAGGTCGAGCGCGGCGGCACAGTGCTCAAAACACTCATGCGGGTCTTCGGGC
The DNA here is from genome assembly GCA_040385775.1 of Pseudomonadota bacterium. Lineage (GTDB taxonomy): Bacteria > Pseudomonadota > Gammaproteobacteria > Burkholderiales > Burkholderiaceae_C > Polaromonas. The sequence goes on along the minus strand of JAZKGR010000186.1, from coordinate 21,282 downwards.
AGCAGCAGCACATGTTTGGTGTCGCCATGCGAGGCATAGGCGCAGGAGATCAGATCGGCCTGCTGGGTGCGCGTCGGCATGCCGGTGGACGGCCCGCCGCGCTGGACATTGATGATGGTGACCGGTATCTCAGCAAAGTAGGCCAGGCCGATGAACTCGGTCATCAGCGACACGCCGGGACCCGAGGTCGTGGTGAATGCCCGCGCACCGTTCCAGCCGGCGCCGACCACCATGCCGATGGAGGCAATTTCGTCTTCCGCCTGCACGATGGCGTAGTTGTTGCGCCCGGTGGCGGCGTCGACCCGGTATTTGGCGCAATAAGCTTGAAAAGCCTCGGCCACGGACGACGAAGGCGTGATCGGGTACCAGGCGGCCACGGTGGCGCCGCCATACACACAGCCGAGCGCGGCGGCGCTGTTGCCATCGACAAAAATCTTGTCGCCCACCTGGTCGCTGCGCTGCACCCGAATCCCCAGCGGCGCCTGCAGGTGTTCGCTGGCAAAATCGCGGCCCAGGTGCAAGGCCTGCACATTGGAGGCCAGCAGTTTTTCCTTGCCCTTGTACTGCTCGGCAAACAGCTTTTCAAGCACGGCAGCCTCGATGCCCAGCAGCACCGACAGCGCACCGACATAAATGATGTTCTTGAACAACTGACGCTGGCGCGGGTCGGAATAAACTGCGTTGGAAATCTCGGTCAGCGGCATGCCAATAACGTGGATGTCGGCGCGGAACTTCTCAGGCGGCAAAGGCCGGGTGCTGTCGTAAAACAGGTACCCGCCCGGCTCCAGCTCGGCCACATCCGCGTCCCAGGTCTGCGGATTCATGGCCACCATCATGTCGATGCCGCCGCGCCGGCCCTGGTAGCCCTTGCCGCAAACACGCGCTTCGTACCAGGTCGGCAGGCCCTGGATGTTGCTGGGAAAAATATTGCGCGGGCTGACCGGCACACCCATGCGCAAGATGGCCTTGGCAAACAGCTCGTTGGCCGACGCCGAACCCGAGCCGTTGACATTGGCGAACTTGATCACAAAATCATTGACGGCTTCTATTCGTTTTTTCATGCCGGCACTCCCGCGGCAGGCACATCCCGGCAGGACGGCCCGGCCTGCGTCGTGGTCAGCAAAAACTTCTGCATGTCCCAGGCGCCGGTCGGGCAACGCTCGGCGCACAGGCCGCAGTGCAGGCAGACATCTTCGTCCTTGACCATCACGCGGCCGGTTTTGAGCTCTCCCGACACATACAGGTCTTGCGCCAGGTTCAGCGCTGGCGCCTTCAGGCGACCGCGCAGGTCGACCTCTTCGCCGTTGGCGGTGAAACTGATGCAGTCCATCGGGCAGATGTCCACACAGGCATCACACTCGATGCAGGCGGGCTCGGCAAACACGGTCTGCACGTCACAGTTCAGGCAGCGGCCGGCCTCCTTGAAAGCCGTCGCGGCATCAAAGCCCAGCTCGACCTCGACGCGGATGTTGGCCAGCGCGATTTCTGCCTTGGCCCAAGGCACCTTGAAACGCACATCGTTGGAGGTGTCGTTGTCATAACTCCACTCATGGATGCCCATCTTGGTGGACATCAGGTTGGTCGTGGGGTCGGGCCGCTGGCGGATGTCCTCGCCGTTCAGGAAGCGGTCAATCGACACTGCGGCCTCATGCCCATGGGCCACCGCGGTGATGATGTTTTTGGGGCCAAATGCAGAGTCGCCGCCGAAGAAAACATTCGGCACGCTGGACTGGAAAGTCTGCTTGTCGAGCACCGGCAGGCCCCACTCGTCAAACTGGACACCGCTGTCACGCTCTATCCACGGAAAGGCATTTTCCTGGCCCACGGCAATCAGCACGGCATCACATTCGACCAGCACATCGGCTTCGCCCGTGGGCACCAGGCTGCGCTTGCCTTTGGCGTCATAAACCGCCTTGACCACCTCGAAGGTCATGCCGGTGAGTTTGCCGCCGCTGTGCTCAAACGACTTGGGCACGTGGAAGTTGATGATGGGAATACCTTCGTGCTGCGCGTCTTCCTTCTCCCAGGGGGAGGCTTTCATCTCATCAAAACCACTGCGCACAATCACCTTGACGTCGCTGCCGCCGAGGCGCCGGGCCGAGCGGCAGCAGTCCATCGCGGTGTTGCCGCCCCCCAGCACAATCACCCGCTTCCCGATGCTGGTGACGTGCCCGAAGGACACCGAGGCCAGCCAGTCGATGCCGATGTGGATGTTCTCCTGGATCTCGCTGCGGCCCGGCAGGTCCAGGTCGCGCCCCCGCGGTGCGCCGCAACCGACAAACACCGCGTCGTAGCCCTCAGACAGCAGGCCTTGCATGGACTCGATGCGCTGGCCGCTCCTGAACTGCACACCCAGGTCCAGGATGTAGCCGGTTTCTTCGTCGATCACCGACTCCGGCAGGCGAAAACGGGGAATCTGGGTTCGGATAAAACCACCGGCCTTGGCCTCGCCATCAAACACCGTCACCTCGTAGCCCAGGGGTGCCAGATCGCGCGCCACCGTCAGTGAAGCCGGGCCGGCGCCTACGCAGGCAATACGTTTGCCATTTTTGGGTGCCAGCTTGGGCATGCGCAGGCTGACATCGTCCTTCATGTCGGCCGCCACGCGCTTGAGGCGGCAAATCGCTACCGGCTCGGGCTGCGCATCGCTGCCCTCCTCGACCCGGCTGCGCCGGCAGGCCGGCTCACACGGCCGGTCGCAGGTGCGGCCCAGGATGCCGGGGAACACATTGGAAACCCAGTTGACCATGTAGGCGTCGCTGTAGCGACCCTGGCCAATCAGGCGTATGTATTCAGGAACAGGGGTGTGGGCCGGACAGGCCCATTGGCAATCAACGACCTTGTGGAAATAAGACGGATTGGCTACGTTGGTGGGCTGCAAGCGCTGTCTCCTTACCCCCTGCTTCCGCACTGACGGCCAGAAGGCCGAGCCAGTTTACGCCCCGCTTGCCGCAAAGCGCTCTCGGGTGAATCCCTCAGTCGGGCGCCGCTTGCAGTTTGGCGAAAGCTGCGACGACCTCGAGTGGCGCCTGAACCAGCTCAATCAGTACACCCTCCCCGGCGATGGGAAACTCTTCATTGGCCTTGGGGTGGAGAAAACAGATGTCAAAGCCTGCCGCGCCACGCCTGACACCGCCTGGCGCAAAACGCACGCCCTGCCCGGTCAGCCACGCCACGGCTTTGGGCAGGTCGTCGATCCACAGCCCGACATGGTTGAGCGGCGTCGTGTGCACCGCCGGCTTTTTGTCCGGGTCCAGCGGCTGCATCAGGTCCACCTCGACCTTGAAGGGGCCGCTGCCGATGGCGCAGATGTCTTCATCGACGTTTTCACGCTCGCTGCGGAAGGTGCCGGTGACTTCCAGGCCCAGCATATCGACCCAGAGTTTTTGCAGGCGCTGCTTGTCCGGTCCGCCGATGGCGATTTGCTGGATACCAAGAACTTTGAAAGGACGCATAAAAACTCCGTAACTCAATCTGTCATTGCGGGCCTGACCCGCAATCCATGCCTCGTGGGCCTGGCCAATGGTTCACGTGGCATGGATCCCGGATCGAGTCCGGGATGACAGAGTTTTTGACTTAAACGAACTCCACAATCGGCTGATCGACGCTCAGTGACTCGCCCTTGCCGGCCAGCACCTTGCCGACCACGCCGTCGGCGGTGGCAAACAGCACGTTTTCCATCTTCATGGCTTCGATGACCGCCACCCGCTCACCGGCCTGCACCTTCTGGCCGGGCTGTACGGCGACCTCGACCAGCAGGCCGGGCATGGGCGAAAGCACAAAACGGCTCATGTCTGGCGGCGCCTTGTAAGGCATCAGCGCATGCAACTGGGCCGCACGCGGCGTCAGCACCAGCGCGTCCAGCCGCGTGCCGTCGTGGGCGATGCGGATGGCCAGCGGATTGCGTCCGACGCCGCGCTCGACCTGCGCGGCAAAGGGCCGGCCATTGGCGGTGCCGCGGATGCGGGCGCCACCGAGATGCCAGTTGCTACAAATTTCATAGCTATTCGCCCCCGACTGGAGCCGGCCGGAGCCCGATTTGGCGTCATAGTCGCGGACCAGCACCGGATGCGGCATGTTGGCGCCGCCGGCGCCCAGGGCGATGACGACAAACTCCTCGCCGACGGTCACGCCGTGGCCGGGCATCTGCCCGCTGATGCCGGCTGCTCGGCCCAGCATGCGGCGGTTGACATAAGCGGCCAGCGCCACCAGGAAGTCCGGATCGGCATGCGGCACGTCTTCGGCATGGAAGCCCTGGGCATAGTTCTCGGCGATGAAACCGGTGTTGAAGTCACCCGCGACAAATTTGGGGTGCGCGAGCAAAGCTGCCTGAAACGGGATGTTGCTGCTGATGCCGCGGATCACAAAGGCATTGAGCGCCTCGCGCATCTTCGCAATCGCATCAAGGCGATCCTTGCCGTGCACGATCAGCTTGGCAATCATCGAGTCGTAAAACATGGGAATTTCGCCGCCATCCTGCACGCCGGTATCCACGCGCACACCCATCAGGTTCGCGGTGTCGGAGGCGAACATGGTTTCCCCGGGCGGCTGGAAGCGCACCAGGCGGCCGGTCGATGGCAGGAAGCTGCGAAACGGGTCTTCGGCATTGATGCGGCACTCGATGGCCCAGCCGTTGCGCTGCACGTCTTTTTGCGCCAGCGGCAGCTTCTCGCCGGCCGCCACGCGGATCATCAACTCGACCAGGTCCAGGCCAGTGATGCATTCGGTCACCGGATGCTCGACCTGCAGCCGGGTGTTCATCTCGAGGAAATAAAAACTCTGGTCCTTGCCGACGACAAACTCCACCGTGCCTGCGCTCTGGTACTTCACCGCCTTGGCCAGCGCCACCGCCTGCTCGCCCATGGCCTGGCGTGTGGCGTCACTGATGAAGGGGCTCGGCGCCTCTTCAATCACTTTCTGGTGGCGGCGCTGGATCGAACATTCACGCTCATTGAGGTAAATCACATTGCCATGGCTGTCGCCAAGCAACTGAATCTCGATGTGGCGCGGCTCCTCGACAAATTTTTCGATAAACACCCGGTCGTCGCCAAAACTGTTGCGCGCCTCGTTGCGGCAACTGGTGAAACCCTCGAAGGCTTCTTTGTCGTTGAAGGCGACACGCAAGCCCTTGCCGCCGCCACCGGCCGAAGCTTTGATCATCACCGGATAACCGATGCCCTGGGCAATCTCCACGGCTTTTTCTGCGGTCTCGATGGCGTCATTGACGCCGGGGATGCAATTCACGCCCGCCGCGCCGGCCAGCTTCTTCGACTCGATCTTGTCGCCCATGGCGGCAATCGAATAATGCTTGGGTCCAATGAAGACGATGCCCTCTTCCTCGACACGTTTGGCAAAGCCGGCGTTTTCGCTGAGAAAACCGTAGCCGGGATGAACCGCCTGCGCGCCAGTTTGTTTGCAGGCGGCGATGATCTTGTCGGCCTGCAGGTAACTGTCGCGGCTGGGCGCCGGGCCGATGTTCACGGCCTCGTCTGCCAGCTCGACATGTCGCGCGTCCTTGTCGGCGTCTGAATACACGGCGACCGTCTTGATGCCCATCTTGCGGGCGGTGAGGATGACGCGGCAGGCGATTTCGCCCCGATTGGCGATCAGGATCTTGGTGAACATAAGAAGTACTTTCTGCTATTCGCGAGGCAGAAGCCCGTTTGGCAACTTGGTTGGAGTGGGGAGACTGTTTCGCTCTAGTGCAGCCAGTAGGAACGGCTCAAGCCTGGGATTCCATCCGTCCCAATTTGCATTCCAGCAACTTATGCATACCCACAATCCGTAGGTTGAGGCTTGTCGAAGATCATAGGTATGGGGTCCGTGTATCTGCGGTACAGCGCACAGGTCACAAGGTATTTTGTTGGTTACCACTTCAAATCTCCTTAAAGTGGAATGTTTCCGTGCTTGCGCCACGGGTTTTCCAGTTTCTTGTCCTTCAGCATCACCAGCGACCGGCAAATCCGCTTGCGGGTTTCATGCGGCAGGATCACGTCGTCGATAAAACCGCGTGCGCCAGCGACAAAGGGATTCGCAAACCGCGCCTTGTACTCGGCTTCTTTCGCAGCGAGTTTGACCGGATCACCCTTGTCTTCGCGGAAGATGATCTCGACCGCGCCCTTGGCGCCCATCACGGCGATTTCGGCGTTGGGCCAGGCGAAGTTGACGTCGCCGCGCAAATGTTTGGAGCTCATCACGTCGTAGGCGCCGCCGTAGGCCTTGCGCGTGATGACGGTGATCTTGGGCACGGTGCATTCGGCGTACGCATACAGCAGCTTGGCACCATGTTTGATGATGCCGCCGTACTCCTGGCTGGTGCCGGGCATGAAACCGGGCACGTCGACAAAAGTGATCACCGGAATGTTGAAGGCATCACAAAAGCGCACAAAACGTGCGGCCTTGATGCTGCTCTTGATGTCCAGGCAGCCGGCCAACACCAGGGGCTGGTTCGCGACGATGCCCACGCTCTGGCCTTCCATGCGCGCAAACCCGATGATGATGTTCTTGGCGTACTCGGGCTGCAGCTCGAAGAAGTCGCCGTCGTCCACCGTCTTGGTGATCAGCTCCTTCATGTCGTAGGGCTTGTTCGGGTTCTCGGGCACCAGCGTGTCCAGGCTCAGGTCCATGCGGCCGGCGGGGTCGGCGCTGGGGCGTATCGGCGCCTTCTCGCGGTTGTTCAGCGGCAGGTAGTTGTAGAGCCGGCGCAGCATCAGCAGCGCTTCCACATCGTTTTCAAACGCCAGGTCGGCGACGCCGCTGCGCGTGGTGTGGGTGGTCGCGCCGCCAAGCTCCTCGGCCGTCACCTCCTCGTGCGTCACGGTTTTCACGACCTCGGGGCCGGTGACAAACATGTAGCTGCTGTCTTTCACCATGAAGATGAAATCGGTCATGGCCGGCGAATACACGGCGCCGCCGGCGCACGGCCCCATGACCATGCTGATCTGCGGCACCACACCGGAGGCCATGACATTGCGCTGGAACACATCCGCATACCCGCCCAGCGAGGCCACGCCTTCCTGGATGCGCGCGCCGCCAGAATCGTTGAGGCCGATGACCGGTGCCCCGACCTTCATGGCCTGGTCCATCACCTTGCAGATTTTTTCGGCGTGGGCTTCGCTGAGCGCGCCACCGAACACGGTGAAGTCCTGGCTGAAGACAAACACCAGGCGGCCGTTGATCATGCCGTAGCCTGTCACCACACCGTCACCGGGCGGCCGGTTGTCCTGCATGCCGAAGTCGGTGCAGCGGTGCTCGACAAACATGTCCCACTCTTCAAACGTGCCCTCGTCGAGCAGCAGTTCCAGCCGTTCACGCGCCGTCAGCTTGCCCTTGCCGTGTTGGGCGTCTATGCGTTTTTGCCCGCCGCCGAGCCGGGCCGCAGCGCGCTTTTTTTCCAGTTGTTCAAGAATATCCTGCATGGTGTGTTTCTCTCGGTATGCTATTTATTTGATAGCTGTTTTCCCACGACCGGCGTGGGCTAAAAGCAGATTTCGTGCTGCGGTGGAGGCGGGGATGCGGCCATCGGCGACATCGGCCAGCAGCGTCGGCAGCAAAGCGCTGACCGCCGGGTCCTGGCGGAAGGCCTGCTTGAGGGCTGCGTCGATGCGCTCCCACATCCAGGACAGCGACTGCTGCTGGCGCCGCGCGGCCAGCCCGCCGTTCGCTGTCTGCAGCGCCCTGAACTGTGTCACCGCCGTCCAGAAAGCATCGACGCCGGTGTTGTGCAGCGCGCTGAGCTGCAGCACCTGCGGGTGCCAGAATGAGTCGTAAGCTGCGGCCTGCGCCTGGCCCATCGCGTTGTTGACCAGGCCGAACAAACGCATGGCAGAAGTGATCTGGGCCTGTGCGCGCATGGCGGCGTCGGCGTCGATATCAGCCTTGTTGATGACGACCAGGTCGGCCAGCTCCATAACGCCCTTCTTGATCGCCTGCAGGTCGTCGCCGGCATTCGGCAACTGCATCAGCACAAACATGTCGGTCATGTTGGCAACAGCGGTTTCGCTCTGGCCCACACCCACGGTTTCGACAATCACGATGTCGTAGCCCGCGGCTTCGCAGACCAGCATGGCCTCGCGGGTTTTTTCGGCCACCCCGCCCAGGGTGCCGCTGGAGGGACTGGGCCGGATATAGGCGCGTTCATGCACCGACAGCTGCTCCATGCGCGTCTTGTCGCCGAGGATGGAGCCGCCCGACACACTGGACGAGGGGTCGATGGTGAGCACCGCGACCCGGTGCCCCTGCGCTATCAAATACAGGCCCAGCACTTCAATAAACGTCGACTTGCCGACGCCGGGTACGCCGCTGATGCCCAGGCGGAAAGCCTTGCCGGTGTGCGGCAACAAGGCCGTCAGCAACTCGTCGCCCTGGGCGCGGTGGTCGGCGCGCGTCGATTCCAGCAGCGTGATGGCTTTGGCAATGGCGCGGCGCTGCGCCATCGCTTCCGGACCCATGACGGCCTGGAGGAGATCAGGTATGACCATCACGCCACCCGCTCCACCGCAGGCCATTCGTAATGCAAGTCAACGCCCTCTTCGCCCTGCAGCACAAAACCGTGGCGCAAGTAGAAGCGGTTGGCATCGCTTTCTTTCAGCGCTGTCAGTTTCACGGTCAGCCCGCCCTCGCGTGCCTGGGCCAGCACCTGGCTGATTACCCAGGTGCCTATGCCCTGGCCGCTGGCCTTGCCGCGCAGATAAAGGTGGTCAAGCCGCAAAGCATCCTCGCCTTCGGGCTTAAGCGTGAAAAAACCCACGCGTTCACCGTCCAGCAGGATGTGCTGCATGTACTGAGGAAAAAATCCTGCGGACAAGCGTTCCCGCGAGCGTGCGAGGTCAAAGCGCCCGACGCGCTCCAGGCTGGGCCGCATCGCGTCTATGCGCAAGGCCAGCATGTCCTCGAAGTCGGCAGCAAGCACCGGCTGCAAGGACAGGCGCAAACTGATGTCCATCACCTCAGGCTCATTTCGTAACGGCGGCGCGGATCTGCTCCAGCACATCCTTGGCGCTGGCCGGGATCGGTGTGCCCGGGCCGTAAATGCCCTTGACGCCAGCCTCGTACAACATCTCGTAGTCCTGGCGCGGGATCACACCGCCGACGAACACGATGATGTCGTCGGCTCCCTGCTTTTTCAGCTCGGCGATGATGGCCGGCACCAGGGTTTTGTGGCCAGCGGCAAGCGTCGAGACACCGACCGCGTGAACGTCGTTTTCAATCGCCTGGCGCGCACATTCTTCGGGCGTCTGGAACAGCGGGCCCATGTCCACGTCGAAGCCGAGGTCGGCAAAAGCCGTGGCCACCACCTTGGCGCCGCGGTCATGGCCATCCTGGCCAAGTTTGGAAATCATCACGCGGGGGCGCCGGCCTTGCGCCTCGGCAAAGGCGTTGATCTCAAGCTTGAGGTTTTCCCAGCCTTCGGCCGAGTCATAAGCAGCAGCGTACACACCGGTCACCTTTTGTGTATCGGCGCGGTGGCGCCCGTAAACTTTTTCGAGCGCATCGCTGACCTCGCCCACCGTGGCGCGCAGGCGCACCGCCTGGATACTCAGGTCCAGCAGGTTGCCGTCATTATTCTCGGCGGCTGCCGTCAATGCGTCCAGCGCGACTTGCACCGCTGCGCTGTCGCGGCTGGCACGTATGGCTTTGAGGCGCGTGATCTGGCCATCGCGCACCGCGACGTTGTCGATGTCGCGGGTTTCGATCGCGTCCTCAGTCTTGAGCTTGTACTTGTTGACCCCGACGATCACGTCCTTGCCGCTGTCGATGCGCGCCTGCTTTTCAGCAGCGGCGGCCTCGATCTTGAGCTTGGCCCAGCCGCTGTCCACGGCCTTGGTCATGCCGCCCATGGCGTCGACTTCTTCAATGATGGCCCAGGCGGCATCGGCCATGTCCTGCGTGAGCTTTTCCATCATGTAGCTGCCGGCCCAGGGGTCGATCACATGCGGGATGTGGGTTTCTTCCTGGATGATGAGCTGGGTGTTGCGGGCGATGCGCGAGGAGAACTCGGTCGGCAGCGCAATCGCTTCATCAAAACTGTTGGTGTGCAGGCTTTGCGTGCCGCCAAACACCGCCGCCATTGCCTCGATGGTGGTGCGCACCACATTGTTGTAAGGGTCCTGCTCGGTCAGGCTCCAGCCGCTGGTCTGGCAGTGGGTGCGCAGCATCAGGCTTTTCGGGCTTTTCGCATTGAACTCCTTCATGATGCGGCACCAGAGCAGGCGCGCCGCACGCATCTTGGCAACCTCCAGATAGAAGTTCATGCCGATGGCCCAGAAAAAACTCAGGCGTCCGGCAAACCCGTCCACGTCCAGGCCCTTGGCAATCGCGGTCTTCACATACTCCTTGCCGTCGGCCAGCGTGAAGGCCAATTCGAGGGCCTGGTTCGCGCCGGCTTCCTGCATGTGGTAACCGGAGATGGAAATCGAGTTGAACTTCGGCATGTGTTTTGCCGTGTATTCAATGATGTCGCCGATGATGCGAATGCTGGGCGTCGGCGGAAAAATGTAGGTGTTGCGCACCATGAACTCTTTGAGGATGTCGTTCTGGATGGTGCCGCTGAGCTGGTCCTGCGCCACGCCCTGCTCTTCAGCCGCCACCACATAACCGGCCAGCACCGGCAGCACCGCGCCGTTCATGGTCATGGACACCGACACCTTGTCCAGCGGGATCTGGTCGAACAGGATTTTCATGTCCTCGACGCTGTCGATGGCCACGCCAGCCTTGCCGACGTCGCCGGTCACGCGCGGGTGGTCGCTGTCGTAACCGCGGTGTGTCGCGAGGTCAAAGGCGACCGAGACGCCCTGCCCGCCGGCAGCCAGTGCCTTGCGGTAGAAGGCGTTGGACTCTTCTGCCGTGGAGAACCCGGCGTACTGGCGGATGGTCCATGGCCGGACCGCATACATGGTGGCCTGCGGGCCGCGGATGAAGGGCTCGAAACCTGGCAAGGTGTTCGTATAAGGCAAGTCCTTGACATCCTCGGCCGTGTACAGCGGCTTGACCGTGATGCCGTCCGGCGTGTGCCACTTGAGGGCGCCCGGGTCTCCGCCCGGGGCGGACTTGGCTGCAGCTTTGGCCCAGGCCTCCAGGGTGGCAGGCGCGAATTCGGGAAAGGACGGTGGTTTGGGGGTGCTCATGGCGCGTGCGGTGTGCCGTTGCCGGACAGGTTCTTTAAGTGGGCCAAGTTTACATTATTTATAATTATTGATGCAAAATTTAGTTTCAGATAAGATCGCGCTGTCCAGCTCCGGCTGTTATTTGACCCCCTAACCCACATGGCCGCTGTTTCACTGACCCCCCGCGCCCTCTATGAAGAGGTGGCGGAACTGCTTCGCCAGCGTATTTTCAACCGCGAACTGGCGCCCGGCAGCTGGATCGACGAACTCAAACTGGCCGAGGAATACGGCATCAGCCGCACGCCGCTGCGCGAAGCGCTCAAGGTGCTGGCCACCGAGGGCCTGGTGACCATGAAGGTCAGGCGCGGCGCCTACGTGACCGAAGTTTCCGAGCGCGATCTGTCCGATGTCTACCATCTGCTCGCGCTGCTCGAAAGTGACGCAGCGAGTGTCGTGGCCACCCGTGCCACCGAAGCCCAGCTCAAGGAACTGCAAGGCCTGCACCGCGAGCTTGAAAAAGCCGTGGCGCAGCGGGAACGCTTTTTCGAGATCAACGAGGCCTTCCACATGCGCCTGCTGGAGATTGCCGACAACCGCTGGCGCGACCAGATGGTGGCGGACCTGCGCAAGGTGATGAAGCTCAATCGCCACAATTCCCTGCTCAAGAGCGGCCGCCTCGAAGAGTCTCTGGCCGAACACCGCGCCATCATGGACGCCCTGACTGCCCGCGATGGCGTGCTTGCCGCCCAGAAAATGCAGGACCACTTTGCAAACGGGCTCGCGGCAGCAGGCTGACGGCATAGCCGCCTTGCGTCAGTGGCCCCGGTTTCGCAGGGGCTAACACAAGACCGCACACCATTTTTAGATGGATGAGTCGACTCCAACATCGGGTTAAGCCGGAGTCGTTGTCACCCCGCTGGCCAGCACAATCCACAGCTTTTGTAACGAGAGGATGCTGGATGACCGCTGCGAAGTCGATCTACGACGACAAACCCTGGCAGACCGCCTACGGCGAGCACATTGAAGCCGAACTGCCCAGCATCCGCTACTCAAACCTGGCGCACCTGGCCAGCGAGTCCTGCCGCCGTTTCGAAAAACGCACCGCCTTCACCTGTGTCGTCGGAAACGGCATGAACGGCAGCCTGAGCTTCGCCGAGGTCGACGAACTCTCTGACGCCTTCGCCGGCTACCTTCGCGGTGTCTGCGGCCTGGCGGCCGGCGACCGCGTCGCCGTGCAGTTGCCCAACTCCCTTTCCTACCCGGTGGTCGCATTCGGCGTTTTCAAGGCCGGTTGTGTCCTCGTCAATACCAACCCGCTGTACACGCCCAGCGAAATGATTCACCAGTTCAACGACTCCGGGGCCAGCGTGCTGGTGATCGTTGACATGTTTTCCGACAAGCTGGCAGAAGTGGTCCCCAAAACCGGCATCCAACGTGTCGTGCTGGCCGGCGTGTCCGAGATGTTTCCCGCCATCCCCAACATGGTGGTGCGCGGCGTCCAGAAAGTGTGGAGCAAGACATTGCCACCCATACCCCGGTTGGCGGTTCCGATTGAACGCCTGTCGTCGGCCTTGCAGGCGGGACGCGGCGCCCTGCCCCCGGATGGCGGCGCGAAATCCTGGTGGGAAGCTGTTCCCGCAACCAGTGTGGCAGCGCTTCAGTACACGGGTGGCACGACCGGTGTGAGTAAAGGCGCCATGCTCAGCCACGCCAACCTTCTCGCCAATGTGGACCAGGTGCTGGCCATGGGCCGCTCGCACATGAGCGCCCAGGACGGCAGCGAGGAATGCGTGCTGACGGCACTCCCGCTGTACCACGTCTTCGCATTCACCGCGAACCTGCTGACATTCTTCGACATCGGGGCGCGCAACATCCTGGTGCCGACGCCGCGCCCGGTGCAAAACCTGCAGCGCGCCATCGAGAACTATCCGATCACCTGGATCACGGGGGTCAACACCCTGTTCAACGGCCTGATGAACGAGGAATGGTTCAGCGCATTTCCGCCGAAACACCTGAAGGCCGCCATTGCCGGCGGCACCGCGCTGCACAGCGCGGTGGCGGCGCGCTGGCAAGCCATGACGGGCACGCGCATTGCCGAAGGCTACGGCCTGACCGAAACCTCGCCCGTCATCACCTTCAACCCCATGAACGGCACCGCCAGGGCCGACAGCATCGGCATCCCCGTGCCGGGTTGCGAAGTCCGTCTGGTTACCGACGACGGCAGCCTGGCGCCGGCAGGCCAGCCTGGCGAGCTGGCGGTGCGCGGCCCGCAAACCATGCTCGGATACTGGCAGCGGCCGGAGGACACGGCGCAGGTGCTCAAGGACGGCTGGCTGTACACCGGTGACGTGGCCGTCATGGATGAAAGCGGCTTCTTCCGCATCGTGGACCGCAAGAAAGACCTGGTGCTGGTGTCGGGCTTCAACGTCTACCCCAACGAGATCGAAGAGGCCCTGTCGAAATTCGAGGCCATCTTCGAAGCGGCGGTGATCGGCATTCCCGACACGCGCTCGGGAGAGGCCGTGCGCGCCTACGTCGTCAAGAATCCGGAGTTCGAAGGTGAGCTCACGCAGGAGATGGTCATCGCGCACTGCAAGAGCCTTTTGACGGACTACAAGATCCCGAAGTCCATTGTTTTCAGGCAGGAGCTTCCCAAATCGCCCATCGGAAAAATCCTGCGCAAGGATTTAAAAGCCGAAGTCAAGGCGGAACACGCCCTGCAATCAGCCACGCCCCGTTAAATAACAAGAACCCTGGAATCGACGCATGCTTACTCCACTGGAAACCAAACTGCTCGGCGTGATGATGATGGTGATCATGCTCGGCATGGGCGCCAGCCTCACTTTCCGCGACTTCCTGATCGCCTTTAGAAAACCAAAGGGCGTGCTGGTCGGCATTCTCTGCCAGTACGGCATCATGCCTTTCCTGGCCTACCTGATGGCGGTGCTGCTCGGCCTCCCGCCTGCGCTGGCGGTTGGGCTGATCCTGATGGGCTGCATGCCGGGCGGCACGACCTCCAACATCTTTACCTATTTCAGCAAAGGCAACCTTGCGCTGTCCATCATGATGACGAGCGTGTCGACCCTGATCGCTGTTGCCGCCGTACCCGCATTGATCGCTTTCTACAGCGGGCTGGCCGGCGTGACAGGTGAATTCGCCATCCCTGCGGCCAATGTGGCCCAGGTGCTCGTGGTGCTTCTGGTCCCCACCGTGCTCGGCATGTTGCTGCGCAAGTTCAACCCCAATATCGGTGCCACCATTGAACTGCTCGGCTCCATGCTGGGCATCCTCGTGATTCTTTTTCTGGTGGTGTCCTGGGTGCCGCGCAACTACCAGCTGCTGCTTTCAACCCCATGGCAGGTCTTCTTCGTGTCGATCGGGCTGGGTGTGTTCGGCATGCTGCTGGGCTACTGGCTGGCGCGCGCACTCCGGCAGGACAGCAATCGCTCCCGCACCATCAGCCTGGAAACCGGTATCCAGAACGGCCCACTGGCCGTGCTCATCGTGTCGCTGACTTTCACCGGTGAAATGCAACAACAGGTGTTGCTGATCCCGGTGCTGTACAGCCTCTTTATCGTGTTGACCAGTTCGGTCATCACCATCTGGTTTCGCGCCAATGCCACCCGCGAGGCCCTGGCACGCGATGCTGCCAAGGTTCGCCTGGTTGCGGCATGAGCGCGGCAACGTAAAGGGTTCAGCGCCTTGGAGCTAGGGTCACTGCCGGGACGGCCGGGTGACCAGGAACACACCGGGCAGGATCATCAAGGCGCCGACCGCATGGTGCCAGCCCGGTGGCTCGCCCAGCAAGCCCCAAGCCGCAGCTGCCGCGTAAAGCGGGCCCAAATAGAGGGCCACCGCCACACGGCTGGCGCCCAGGATTTTTTGCGCCCAGCTGTAGATCCAGTAAGCACCGATGCCGGGAATCAGGCCGGCCACCACCACCAGCAAGAGCGCCTGCCCGCCGAGGACGTCGGCGCCGGGCCGCGTCGCTTCCCACAGCGCAGGCGGAAGCAGCACCAGGGTTCCGCCCAGACAGATCGCGGCCAGGCGTGCGGTCGCGCTCAGGGGGCTGGGCCAGCGCTTTTGCAGCAGGGCATAAGCCGCCCATGAGATGGTGGCCGCCACAATCCAGGCATCACCCGCGACAAACTGCACTTCTCCCAACGCCGTCCATTGCCCCCTGACCACCACATGCACGACCCCGGTCAGCGCCAGCAGGACTCCCGCCTTCTGCCGTGCGCCAAACGCTTCTCCCAGCCACCACATGGCGCCCAGGCTGATCAGCACCGGCGAGGCCGAATAAATCAGCGCGATATTCATGGCCCCAGTGGAACGCGCGCCCTCGTACACCCACGCGCCGCAGATCAGCATGCCCAGGGTGCCGAGTACCAGGTACTGGGGCCAGGCCCGCAAAATGGAAGCGCGCTCGCGCCAAAGCTCCGAACGCATGATCACCACCAGGATCAGGGCCGCCAGACCCCAGCGGCCCAGCGCAAGCATGTAAGGCCCGATGACGCCGGGCGCCTTGCGCGCAACGATGTAATTGACGGCCCACAGCGCAGGGACCAGCCACAGCAGCAAAAGGGCCTTGCGCGTCTCGCGCTGCGCCGCGTCAGGCATGCGCCGTCACGTCAGGCTGAAATGAAAGCTCGGTGCCCTGGCTGGCCGGCACGGGCGCATGCGCCAGCGCCATCACCTGGCGCGGGTGCAGCGTCTTGAGCCTGTGGTCGCTCCAGACCTGGCGCCAGCGTCGGGACCCCGGCAAGCCATGGCGCAACCCCAGCATGTGGCGCGCAATCGCCGACCAGGGCGTGCCGTGTTCGGCTGCCTGGGTGGCCATGTAATCCACCATCAGCGACTCAACGGATTCACGGGTCTGCCCGCTGGGGTCGGCGCCGAAGAAAACCTCATCCCAGGAGCTCAGCCACCAGGGGTTGTGGTAGGCCTCGCGCCCGACCATCACACCGTCGAGTTCGCCCAGTTGCGCCGCCACTTGCTCGCCAGTCGTGATGCCACCGTTGATGATGATGGTGAGTCCGGGAAACTCTTGCTTGAGCCGGTGCACCAGTTCGTAGCGCAGCGGAGGCACTTCCCGGTTTTCCTTCGGAGAAAGGCCCTTGAGCCAGGCATTGCGCGCGTGCACGATGAACATTTTGCAGCCGGCCTCGCTGACCGCTCCGACAAAGTCGCGCACGAAGTCATAACTTTCGCCCTTGTCGATACCGATGCGGTGTTTGACCGTGACCGGCACCGCCACCACATCGACCATGGCTTTCACGCAGTCGGCCACCAGTTGCGGCTCGGCCATCAGGCAGGCGCCAAAAGCGCCGCGCTGAACCCGTTCGCTGGGGCAACCGCAGTTGAGATTGATCTCGTCATAACCCCACTGCTCACCGAGTTTTGCGCAATGCGCGAGGTCAGCGGGTTCGCTGCCGCCCAGTTGCAGCGCCACCGGATGCTCCTGCGCATTGAAGCGCAGGTGCCGCGCCACATCACCGTGCACCAGCGCACCTGTGGTCACCATCTCGGTATACAACAAGGCGTGGCGTGACAGCAGCCGGTGAAAATAACGGCAATGCCGGTCGGTCCAGTCCATCATGGGTGCGACGCTGAGGCGATGCGGCGGGAATGGCGGAGAAGTCGGACCGGGATGCATGGAGAAATGAGGTTCGGAGGGCATGGAAACACGTAGTTTCTCACGCAGACCTGCCGGGCGTGCCCCGGCCAAAAAATTGCCACATCGGGTAACAGAGGGTAGCCACCGAGACGGGCCGAAGTGGTAGGCTGGATAATGGGCAACAAGGACCGGGCCGCCCCGGCTTTCTTCCAGACGCCACACAAGCCATGACCCCAAACGCCCTGTACCTGCCCCTGCCTCCCACCTCCCGTTTCGGCCGGTTTCGCCCTGCCCTGCCCCTGCTGCTAAGCCTGGCCCTGGCCGCCTGCACCTCGGTGCCGCTGCCGCCCTGGCCTACATCTGGCGCGGCCAAAGCGCCTGCGCCCGCAGCCCCGGCTCCGGCTCCGGCTCCGATACCTGCCACGGTCGCCCCGCCGGTAGTGATCGTCCAGCCAGTCCCCGTGCGGCCGCCTGTGGTGTCGCCGGCAGCGGATGCCCCCTACAACGCCGCCGTGGCGGCCCGGTTTCCGGCACCCTCCCTGATCTACAGCACACCCGGCCTGCAGGAAGGCCGCAGCAGCTTCACGTCGAACGCTGAAATCCAGAGCTGGCTGCGCGACCTGGTGGCCTCTGCCGCGGCAACACCTGGCATGAAGGCTGCCCTTCTGCTGATCGGCCAGTCGCAGCGCGGCGAGGCCCTGGAAGCGCTGGTATTGACACGCGGGGCAGGCACCGATGCAGCGGCCATCGCGGCGTCTGGCCGTCCCACCGTGCTGCTGATCGGCCAGCAGCACGGCGACGAACCTGCCGGCAGCGAAGCCCTGCTGGTGATCGCGCGTGAGCTCACGCAAGGCCTGTTGCGGCCGGTGCTCGACCGTGTCAACGTCATCATCGTGCCGCGCGCCAACCCGGACGGCTCGGCCGACAACAAACGCGCGACCACCGGCGGGCTCGACATGAACCGCGACCACCTGCTGCTCAACACGCCGGAAGCGCGGGCTCTGGCCAAACTCACACGCGACTACCACCCGACCGTGGTCGTTGATGCCCACGAGTACACCGTGGTCGGCCGTTTTCTGCAGAAATACGATGCCGTACAGAAGTACGACGCGCTGCTGCAGTACGCCACCACCGCCAACATCCCGGAATTTTTGACCAGGGCCTCCGAAGAGTGGTACCGCCGCCCGCTGGTCGCCGCACTCAAGGCGCAAGGCCTCAGCAGCGAGTGGTACTACACCACCTCGACCGACCTGCTTGACAAAAAAATCTCCATGGGCGGCACCCAGCCGGACACCGGCCGCAACGTCAACGGTCTGAAAAACACCGTGAGCCTGCTGATCGAAACCCGCGGCGTCGGCATTGGCCGGCTGCACATCCAGCGCCGCGTGTTTACCCATGTCACCGCGATCAGCAGCGTGCTGGCCAGCACCGCCCAGCGCGCCCCCGAGCTCGGTCAACTGCAGCCCTACATCGAAAAGGAAATCGCAGGCCTGGCCTGCAAGGACGAGGCCGTTGTCGAAGCCGGGCCCACCCTGACCCAGCAGGAACTGCTGATGCTGGACCCGGTCACGGGCGCCGACAAGGCGCTGCGGGTGGAGTGGAACTCGGCACTGACCTTGCGCAAAATCAAGGCACGCGTGCGTCCGTGCGGCTACTGGCTGTCGGCCTCTTCAAAAACGGCGGTGGAGCGGCTGCGACTGCATGGCGTTCAGGTGCTGCGCATCACGGAGCCCAGTTCGATGCTGGGTGACATCTACCGCGAAACTGCACGGGCTGCCGGCGTCCGGCAGGACGTGCGCGGCAGCATCGCCGATGCCGGGCAGATCGTCAAAACCGAAGTCGCGCTGGTACGCGGTGTGATTGATGCGCCCACCGGCAGTTATTACGTGCCACTGAACCAGCCGCTGGCCAACCTCGTGATTGCAGCCCTGGAGCCCGATACGCAGAGCAGCTACTTTGCCAACCGGCTGATCGACAGCCTGGCCGGCAGTGCGCGCGTGATGGCCGAGCCCGCAGTCAAGACCGAAGATCTGCCCTGAACCCACGGCGTCCCGAGCGCCGGAAAATCCTGAGTCCTACAAAACCCGGCTATGACGACTGACAGCCGGATGACGTGATCGGGCGCGTAATCAGGCCATGAAAACATTTGAATTGACCCCCAAGATGGTCACCATGGGTGGCGTGTTTTATCCCACCGGTTACGCCGTCCTCCTTTTCCCCGAGGCCGATCAGGCCAGGCAGGCTGCCGACGCCCTGGACGCTGGCGGTTTTACAGGCGATGCGGTGATGCTACTGCCGCCTGACACCATCCTGCGCGATATCGGCAAGGTGGACGGTGACAAAGGTGGCATGCCATCGGTCGGCACCGAGGGCCATACCGTCGACAAATACATTGCTCTTGCACGGCAAGGCCACCACGGTGTGATGGTTCACGCGCCCGACGACGACGACACCCAACGCGTGCTGGCGGCAGTCAGTGATCTCCCATTCACCTATGGCCAGAAATACCATATGCTGGCCATGGAAGACCTGGAGCAGTAGACTGCACGGCGGGAAATCGCCGGTTCGTCAATGCTATGAAATTCGTAGCACCCTACACAGGCAGCTAGTGGGCTGGAAGCCGATTTTCCTTAAAAATCACCGCTTCCGCCATGCGCCAGGCTTTCGAACTTGGTGATGCGGTTGATAAACGCCAGCTTGACCGTTCCGGTGGGGCCATTACGCTGCTTGCTGATGATGACCTCGGCCACACCCGGCTCTTTGCAGGCGTCCTTGGTGTAGTACTCGTCGCGGTAGATGAACATGATGATGTCGGCGTCCTGCTCGATCGCGCCGGACTCGCGCAAATCGCTCATCATCGGGCGCTTGTCGGTGCGTGACTCGACGCCGCGGCTAAGCTGGGACAGCGCAATCACCGGGCACTGCAATTCCTTGGCCAGCATCTTCAGGCCGCGTGAAATCTCGCCCACGGCCGTCGCCCGGTTTTCCTCGCTCATGCTGGAAGACACACTCATCAGTTGCAAATAATCGACAACAATCAGGCCGAGTTTGCCGCACTGCCGCGCAAGGCGCCGGGCGTTGGCGCGCAATTCGCTGACGGTGAGGCCCGGGGTTTCGTCGATGTGCAGCGAGATATTGCGCAGCTTCTCGATCGCTTCGGTCAGGCGCGGCCACTCCTCGTCGGTCAGCGCGCCGGTGCGCAAATGGGTCTGGTCGATGCGGCCGATGGAGCCGACGATACGCACCGCCAGTTGCGAGGCGCCCATCTCCATCGAGAACACCGCCACCGGCAGGCCTTCATTGAGCGCCACATGTTCGGCAATGTTGATCGCCAGCGCGGTTTTACCCATGGACGGCCGCGCCGCCAAGATCACCAGGTCGCCGGCCTGGAAGCCCGAGGTCATCTTGTCGAGGTCGTAAAACCCGGTCGGCACACCGGTCACATCGTTCGGGTTTTCCGACATCTCGGTGACGCGGTCCAGCAGGCTGACGACCAGGGTGTCCATGCTCTGGAAGCCCTGCTTCATGCGCGAGCCCTGCTCGCCGATCTTGAAAATCTTCTGCTCAGCCTCATCCAGAATCATCGCCACCGCCTTGCCCTGCGGGTTGAAGGCGTTGGTGGCAATCTCGTCGCTGGCAGCCACCAGCTTGCGCAGGATGGAGCGCTCGCGCACGATCTCGGCGTAGCGGCGGATGTTGCTGGCGCTCGGCACGTACTGCGCCAGCGAATTGAGGTAAGCCAGGCCACCGACTTCCTCGGCCTTGCCCTGGTTCTGCAGGTGCTCATACACGGTGATCACGTCGGCCGGCTTGGTGGCGTTGATCAGCGCGCCCACGGCGGCGTAGATCAGCTTGTGTTCGTAGCGGTAGAAGTCCTCGTCCACCAGCAGGTCGCCGACGCGATCCCAGGCGCCGTTGTCCAGCAGCAAACCGCCCAACACGCTGGACTCGCCCTCGATCGAATGCGGGGGAATGCGCAGCTGCGCAATTTGCCGGTCGGCGCTGTAGCGGGGGTCGGGAGCGGTGGAAAGTACGGCGGACATGGGTTTCCTGAGGAGGTGCTAAATACTACGCTGTCGCAGCACAAACCGTTGTGGATAAGCCTGTGGATGAAGCAGGGAAATCCGGTGTAAATCGCGACTGGCTCTGTGGACAAGCGTCCGAGCGCGGACGGCAATTAAAAAAGCCGCTCAGCGAGCGGCTTTTTGGTGGCAGCGAGGGCTGCTTAGGCGGATTCGCCGTACACCGTCACCGTGATGTCCACAGCCACATCAGTGTGCAGGGCAACAGTCACCGGGTGGTCGCCAACAGTCTTCAAAGGACCGTTAGGCATGCGAATCTGCGACTTGGCCACAGGGAAGCCCTGCTTGGTCAGCTCGGCCGAGATGTCATGGTTGGTGACAGAACCGAACAAACGGCCGTCTACACCGGCTTTTTGCGTCAGCTTGACGGTGGTGCCGCCAAGTTTTTCGCCCTGGGCCTGGGAAGCAGCCAGTTTCGCGGCGGCGGCTTTTTCGAGCTCGGCGCGTTTGACTTCGAATTCCTTGATCGCTGCAGCGG
>JAZKGR010000185.1:0-16480 GCA_040385775.1 Pseudomonadota bacterium | reverse complement strand
CGGTGTCGGGCTGCACCTGGTACTGGCGCACCTCGCCGCCAATCGGCACCACCTGCGCCACGCCGGGCAGGGTCAGCAACCGCGGGCGCATCACGAAGTCGGCGTATTCACGCACCGCCATCGGGCTGATCTTGCCGGTGTCTATCGGCAATCCGAGCAACATGATCTCGCCCATGATGGAACTGATGGGTCCCATGCCGACATGTTCCACACCGGGTGGCAACTGCTCGCGCGCCAGTTGCAGGCGCTCGCCCACCATCTGGCGGGCGCGGTAGATGTCGGTTTTCCAGTCAAAGGTGATGTAGACAAAGGACAGGCCGACGCTGGACACCGAGCGTATGCTTTCCACGCCGGGGATGCCGCCCATGGCGATCTCCAGCGGTGCGGTGATCAGCTGCTCGACTTCTTCGGGCGCCATGCCACCGGCCTCGGCCTGCAAGGTGACGGTGGGTTTGTTCAGGTCGGGAAAGACATCGACCGGCATCTTCACCAGCGTGAATGCGCCGGCGACCAGCAATACCACCGACAGCACCAGCACCATCAGGCGGTTGGCCAGCGCGTTGTGTATGAGTTTTTCAAACATGTGTGTGGCCTGCCTTCAGCGAACCTGGTTGAGCAGCGGCGCACCCTGTGTCACCAGCCGGTCACCGGTTTTCAGGCCGTCCACCACCGCGGCGCGGCTGCCATCCAGCGGCAACTGGCGCACGCTGCGCGGCTCGAACAGTTCTGCGCCTGTGTGCACCCAGACCCTGTCCTGGTTGCTCGCGTCTTTCACCACCGCGGCTGAGGGCACGGCAAAGCCCTTGACCTGGCTTCTGGTTTGCACAGTGACTTTCACCGGCTGGTGGATGGCCAGCGGCACGGCGGCGCTGCCTGGCGCGGTGCGGAACACCAGCGGGATCGCGCCCTCGCGCAGGCTGCTGCCGGCGCCGACAAATTGCAGCGGGACACTGATGCCGGGCGCCGGGCTGGCGCTGGCCGAGGCGATGTTGGCGGCCAGCCCGGCATCAAAGGCACTGGCTTCGACGCTCATGCGCGAAGGATCGACAATTTCGAACAGCAGGTCGCCGGCATTCACCACCTGGCCGGTCACCACGTTCGCAGCGGCAATCACGCCCGGCACCGGCGCCAGCAGGGCCTCGGTGGCCAAGACGCTGCCGGCCACCGCAGCCGCACGTTGTTGCAGGCTGGTCACGTCGGACTGCGCGGCTTCAATGTCTTTTTGCGGCACCGTGCCTTCGAGTTGCTGCAGGCGCTCTACGCGCCGGCGCGCCAGGCTTAGGCTGGCATAAAGCTCAGCGCTTTGCGCCTGCTGGTTGGCGCGGTCTATCGCGCTGCTGGAAGCGCGCACGACCGCGAGGACATCGCCCTTGCGCACCACCTGCCCCAGTTGCGGCAGGCCGCGCGGGCCGGCTTCGATGCGTCCGGCTTGCGTCGGCTGCACTTTGCCGCCAGCGTTGCTGTCAAGCACCACCCGGCCGGTCAGCTCGACAGTGGACGGCAGCGAAGCCTCTTCAACAACGATGGTTCGCACGCCCAGTTGCCGTTGGCTCAGCTTGGGCAAAAACACGCCGCCATTGGCGAGGCGCCTGGGCGCATTGCCGCCTGCGGCGGGGGCGGCTTCTTCGCCGTGGTCGTGGCCCGGTCCTGCCCGCGCATCCAGGGTCGCTGTGGCGCCCAGGCCCAGGGCGCAGGCGGCCATCAACATGGCGGCCAGGCTTTTGCGGCGGCGGTTTCGCCATGCGGCAGCAGCCAGCGCAGCCAGCAGCAGCGCAGCGCCCGCATACGCTGCCCAGCGCAGCCAGGGTCGCGTCGCGCCGGCATGATCGTCTTCAGCGTGCGGGTCTGGAATGACGAGGTCGCCGGCTAGCAGGTCGGTGTCTTTGCCTGCCGCAACAACAAAGCTGACAGACAGTGCGCCGGGCTGGCCCAGCAACTCATGCCTGAAGCTGTAGCTGCCGTCGGCTTGCGCTGTGGCCATGCCTTTGGCTGCGCCGGCTTCGACCTCGATCTTTGCATCGGTGACCGGTTCGTTGCTGGCGTAGCGGTCCAGGTAAATGGTCATTTCGCTGTTTTCCACCACGCCGACCAGCTCGAACAGATCGGAGTGGCTGCTGATGCGTGGCGATGTGGCGCCGCTGGCTGGTGCCGGCGCGTCGTGGCTGTAGTCTCCCGCAGCCCAGACCGGGGCGGCGAGCGCAAATGCTATTAAAAATATAGCTACCAGCCCTTGCCCTTTATGGGCTGGAGGCCTATCTGGCTTGTAAAAATGGTTCATGGGAGCAGTCCAAGGGCTTGTCTCAATTGGGAAATGGCGCGCTGCAGGCCCACACGGGCGCGCGCCAGGGAAAGATCGGCTTCAAACTTTTCACTGTCGGCGCGCAAACGGGTCGGCAGGTCGGACTCGCCGAGGCGGTAAGCCTTGACCAACAGGGCTTGCACCTCGGTGCCCAGCCGTGCGCGTTCGGCCATGCCGGCCTGCGTGCGGCGGGCAGCGTCGAGCTCGGCCACCGCCGATGCCAGCTCACCCTGCAATTGGCGCTGGGTGGCATCGAGTTCGGCCTGCGCGGCATCGAGCTCGGCGCGTGCGGCCGCGATGCGTGGCGCGTTGCGGCTGTCGGTGCCGAAGGGAATCTTCAGCGCCAGCCGCAAGCTGGTTTCCCCGGCCGCGCCGAAGGTCGCGCGTTCACGCGTGACGCCGACACCAATGGCCATCGGGTCGCGCCGGTCAGCTTCGCTCAGTTCCAGTTTCGCTTGCGCTGACTGGACCTGCGCCTGGGCCGTCTGGAGGGCCGGGTGGTCCGGGGTGATCGCCGCGTTGGCCCCCGGAAGGACTTCATCGAGCGATGGCGCGGCGGCCAGCCCGGTCAGCGCCAGCCACTGGTTTTGCAGGCGGGTCAGTGCCATGTCTGCCTGCTCCCGCGTGCTGGCGGTCTGTTGAACCAGCGACTGGGCCAGCAAACCGTCCACACGCGCGCTGTCGCCGGCTTTCACACGGCGCTCCACATCCTGCGCCAGTGTTTGTGCCTCGCTGTGTTTGCGTGTTGCCAGCTCGCTTTCGCTGCGCGCCAGCGCGAGGCCGGCGGCCGCTTCCCGTACGGCGGCGGCCAGTTTCAGCCGCGCTGCCTCTTGCCGGGGCTCGAAAGCCTGGCGCTGCGCCGCCAGTTCGCGCTGGGCGGCGCCGCGCACACCGGGGCTCCAGATGGGCAGCTCCAGCTCGGCTTCGTATTCACGAAAACCACCGTTGTTGCTGAAACGGTCGCTGCGTTGCGCCAACAGCGCGCTGGGTGAACCGTTGATCCATGACGAGGCGGCGCGTTCGCGCGCCTGAACTTCAGCGCGGCGACTGTCGGCGCTGCGTGCGTCCGGGCTCAATGTCCAGGCGGCGTCTAGCGCCTCGCGCAGGCTGGGACGGCTGGGCGCTGCGACGGATGCGGCAGGGGGTGGCAACGGCGGCGTTTGCGCGCTCGCGCTGGCTGCGATTGCAGCCCCCAGGAGCAGCGTGACAGCGCCAGATCGTGCCAGGCGAAACCAGGAAAAGGAATACAAGAGTGTTCTCCGAAGTGAAAAAACTTCGGCGAACCTTGGCGCGGGCGCGCAGGAGGGGGTTTAAGTGCCCGTCAGCTCAAAGGTTCACCACGGCAGGCGTGGTGAAGCGCCACTTGGGGCGGTCGATGCTGTGGGGTTGCTCGCGGCTGGCCCAGGCTTGCAGCGCCGGCAGCGGTGCGCCGGCAACGGCGTCGCTGAAGCGCAGATCGGAACTGGCCAGCATGCCGGTCGCGTGGCCATGGCCGCAGTGGCTCAGGCTACAGGTCTCGGAGTGGCCGTGCTCATGTGTCGTCGTGCTGGCGTCAGCGCCATCGGAAGCGGCGAGTTTCGCATCGACCGCGTGGGCGGCGATGTGGCCCATCTCCTGCGCGGCATCGGCCGCCGCATGGGCGTGGGCGCCCCCGGACAGCAGCGCCAGCCAGACAATCAGGAAGTGGCAAACAAGACGTTTCACGGACATCATGCTAACAGCCGGGAAAGTCCCCGCGCCACGCAGGGAATGCCCCAGACTTGGCGAACTGCTGCTCATGCGTGCGCGTCCCAACGCAATTCCTGCCGCGCCTGCTTGAACACCGAATAGCCGCCGCTGATCGCCAGGCCGGCCATCACAGCAGCCACGGCGAGGTCAGGCCAGGCGCTTCCGGTGCCAAATACACCGAGCGCGGCCAGCATCACTGCAAGGTTGCCGATGGCGTCGTTGCGCGAGCACAACCAGACGCTGCGCATGTTGGCGTCGCCCTCGCGGTACGCATACAGCAGTGCTGCCACGCCCACATTGGCGATCAGCGCCAGCAGGCCGATGCTGCCCATGGTCAGTGCTTCGGGCGTGCCGCCGTGAAACGCGACCCATGCCGCACGGCCCAGCACAAACACGCCGAAACCCAGCATGCTGGCGGCCTTGAGCAGCGCGGCGCGGGCACGCCAGACCAGGCCCATGGACAACACCGCGAGGGTCACCGCGTAGTTGGCCGCATCACCGAAAAAGTCGATGGCGTCGGCCAGCAGCGAGACCGAGCCGGACTGGAAGCCGGCGCCGATCTCGATGCCGAACATGGCGAAGTTGACGATCAGTGCGATCCACAGAATGCGGCGGTAACGTGGGCTGTCGGCAGCCGCGCTGCTTTCGGCATGGTCGTGGTGGCAATGGGCGGACATGAAGTTTTCCTTGTTTTTCGATCGGATGGCATGATTGGAAACCCTCAAGTCACTTCAAGGTCAAGCGATGCCGCATTCAAGTCCATCCGCACCGCGGGGTTACCAGATTGGCGAGGCCGCAAAGCGCAGCGGCGTCAGCGCCGCCAATATCCGATTTTATGAAAAGGAAAAGCTGCTCAGCCCGCAGGGACGCGGCGACAACAGCTATCGGCTGTACAGCGAGGGTGATCTGCACCAGCTGCGTTTTATCCGCCTGTGCCGGGCCATGGACATGTCGCTGGACGAGGTGCGCACGCTGCTGGGGCTGGATCTGAACAAAAGAGCCGACTGCGCGTTGGCGCGTGAGGCGCTGGACGGCCACCTCGGCCATGTGCGTGCGCGGCTGGCCGAACTGAAGGCGCTGGAGAAAGACCTGAAGGCCTTGCGCAATCGCTGCGACGGCAGCGACACGCATTACCACATCATCGAGGCGCTGCATGAGCTGGCTGACGCGCAGGCGCCCGCAGCAGCTGGTCCGGCCAAGGCCAGAAAACGCCACGTCTAGCTTTTGAGAAGCGACGCCAGTCTTTGTTGCAACGCTTCGGCCTCGGCATACCCGTTGGTCAGGACTTGCGCCTGCCCGTCCACCACGGCGAGAAGGGTCGGAAAGCCGCGCACGCCCCAGGCCTGGGCCTGCGCAAAATCATCGCGCGTGCGCTGGCGCATGGCTTCGCTTTCAAAATCGCGCAGGAAGTCGATGTGGCCCCAGGCTTCCTTGGTGCGGCCGTGCACCTCGTCCCAGATCTCGCCAAGCACGGCGGCCTTGGTCGTGTCGCGGCCGTCGGCGTAAAACGCCTGCTGGATCGCGTGGTACATGGCCAGCGCAAGCTGCGGCGCATGTTCGCGCACGGTGACCACGGCGCGGCAGGCCGGTTCGGTGTCGTAGATGAAGTCTTCACGCTCGAACAACACGCCTGAGAAGGGTTGGCCGGAGCGTTCTGCCACGCCGGCCCAGGCCCCGCGCAGTTTGCCTTTCAGTGAATCGTCCATCACCTGCGTGTTGTAGGCGCGCAGGCCGCCAAGCACGAGCTGCACCGGCAGCGCCGGATGGCGTGCCAGCAGTTGCGCCAGCGGCACGCCAAAGCCGTAACACCAGGAGCACATCGGGTCGCCGATGTAGATCAGCGCCACAGGAGCGGATGTATTGTTCATGCGGTATCTCCTTTGTCCAGTTGGCGCTGCGCATGGTCCAGCCATTGCTGCAGGCTGTCCAGCAGGTCTTTCTGGCTGAAGGAGCAGCTTTCTTCGCTGAACAGCACAGCCGACTCCAGCCGGTCCAGCAGTTGCTGCAGCACGCTGGAAAATTTTGGCGGCAAAGCGGCCAGCAAATCGGCTTGCTTGTGAGCCAGATGTGAAAAAGCCGCCACGGACAGCGTGTCGCCGCGCAGTTGTTGCAGCGCGCCGGCCAGTGCCGCAAGTTGGTGGTGGGCAGGGCGCATGACCATCAGGATGCTGCGGCAGCGCGCGGCCGTGCCTGCGCGGGCTCAAAGACCAGGGTCATCAGGGCCAGCAGGCAAAAAGGCACGCCGACCCAGCCCAGACGCGCGAGCTCCACATGCTTGAGCAGGGCGCCGCTGAAAACCGCGCCCAGCGCCGTGCCCGCGTACAGCATGGAGCCGTTCAGGCTCAACAGCAGTGGCGCCTGTGTGGGCGACAGGCTGGCCAGATGGCTTTGTTGCGGGGCCATCAGGCCGAAACCGGCCACGCCCCAGACGATCAGGGTGGCCTGGGTGG
The DNA here is from genome assembly GCA_040385775.1 of Pseudomonadota bacterium. GTDB lineage: Bacteria > Pseudomonadota > Gammaproteobacteria > Burkholderiales > Burkholderiaceae_C > Polaromonas. The sequence goes on along the minus strand of JAZKGR010000185.1, from coordinate 10,003 downwards.
CGAGGGCGTGGCCAGCGGTCAAGGGCAGCACGGCCATGCTCGTCATCAGCACCAGCAGTTGCACCCGCATGGTCCGCATCGGTCCAAAGCGGTCGTTGGCCCAGCCGCCCGACAGTGTGCCGGCGACGCCGGCCAGGCCAAACACCGCCAGCGTGATGGACAAGGCGGTGGAGCTCATCGGGTTGAGCGCCTGCAGCACCGGACCGATATAGGCAAAGACACTGAAGATGGCGATGAAGTACAGCAGCGTGCGCAGCCAGGCCCGCAGCACCACGCCCTGGCGCGCCGCCGCACCGAAGCCGGCAAAACTGGCACCGCCGCCGGCCAGCTTCGCCGGGACCAGCCAGCTTGCCGCAGCCAGCATCGCCAGGCTGGCGACCACCGAGAGCCAGACCGGCACGCGCCAGCCGTATTCAAAACCCAGCCAGGCGCCGACCGGCACACCGACGGCATAGCTGATGCTCATGCCCAGGAAGGTGATGGACAACGCGCGCCCCCGCTGCGCCGGCGCTACCATGCTGACGGCGAGTGCCGAGGCGGCTGCGCTGAACATGGCGCCGGCGCCCATCAGCGCGCGGCCCAGCAGCAGCGCCGTCAGATTGTTGGCCAGCGCGCAAACCAGGCAGCCGGCGGCGAAGATGGCCAGGGCGAGTTGAATCACGCTTTTACGCGACCAGCGTGCGGTGGCCACGATCAGCAGCGGCGCCAGTACGGCGGTGGCCACGGCGTAGGCGGTCATGGCCTGCCCGGCTGCCGCCACGCTGATGCCCAGCGAGCCGGCCAGCGGCACCAGTATCCCGCCCAGCACAAATGCGCCGCTGCCGATGACGAGGTTGCATAGCGCGAAGAGGTAAAGAACGGGCGGCATGGCGGGCGGGTCAGTCAGAAAAATAATGAATCAAATCGTGCTCTGGCCCACGCCGTGCATGGGTCGCTAGCTATCAAAATGAGAGCGTCGTAAGGTGCGTGTATGGCGCGGGAAACAGTGGGCTTGCAGCGATTGTGCCCGCGTGGCGCGAATCGCGTGCGCGCCGCTCGGGGAAGCACTGCGCTCAATCCTGCGGCTTGCCCAGCGTGAAGTGAAAGCTGGCGCCTTCGCCGGGCACGGACTCGGCCCAGATGCGCCCGCCGTGCCGCGTGATGATGCGGTGCACGGTCGCCAGGCCGATGCCGGTGCCGGCAAACTCGGTGGCGGTGTGCAGGCGCTGGAAGGCGCCGAACAGCTTGTCCGCGTAGGCCATGTCAAAGCCGGCCCCGTTGTCCTGCACCGTGTAGACCGCCTCGCCCGCAGCGCCGGTGCTGCAACTGACATGGATGCGGGTTTGCGCCGTCTGGCCGCTGAACTTCCATGCATTGCCCAGCAGGTTGTCTATCACCTGCTGCAGCAAACGGTGGTCGCCCGTGACGTGCATGTCTGGCGTGATGCTGATCGCCACCGTCCGGTTCGGCTCGCGCTCGCAGTGGCCGTCCAGCACGGCACGGGCCATGGCGCTCAGGTCCACGGACTCCCAGGCGATGTGGCTGCGCGAGACCTGGGCCAGCGACAGCAGGGCGTCGATCAACTCGCCCATCTGCGTCACGCCCGCGCGGATACGCGACAAATAATGCTTGCTGCGTTCGCTGGCGCCGGCGCCTATGTCCTTGGCGAGCAGGCTGCTGTAACCGTCGATGGCGCTCAGCGGCGTGCGCAGATCGTGCGAGGCGGAGTATGAAAACGCTTCCAGTTCCTGGTTGGCGAGCTGCAACTGGTCGGTACGCAGCTGCACGCGTTCTTCCAGGCCTTCGTTGAGCAACTGGATGTCTTCCTGCGCCTGCTTGCGCACGCTGACATCCAGGTGCATCACGATCACGCCACTCAGGCTGTCGCTGGACAAGGGTGTGACCGTCATCAGGAACCAGCGCCGCTGCAACGGGGAGTGGCAGGGGTATTCGAAAGAGAAGGTGGGCAGGCTGCCCCTGAGCACGGCGCGTATGCCCTGTGCGGCCTGCCGCGCGTCGCCGGCGCTGCCACCCTGGGCGTCGTCGCAGACCAGCAGGTAGTCGTGGCCCAGACCGTAGTCGGGGCTCAGCAGGACATTGGCGTCGCCGAAGTTTCGCCAGGCGTCGTTGACCGAGATGATCTGGCCCTTGCGGTCGAGCAGGGCGATATGCGCCGGCAGTGCATTGAGGATGGCCACCTGCCGGGCCGCTTCGCTCAGTTGCAGCTGGGTCGATTGCCGCAGGTCGGCGGTGCGCGCCATCACCTCTTGCTCCAGCATCAGGTTGTGGTTGCGCAGGAAGTCACCGTAATCCTTCAGGCGCAGCAGGTTGCGCACGCGCAGCCAGAGTTCGGCGCGGTCCACGGGTTTGCTCAGAAAATCTTCGGCACCGGCTTTCAGCCCGGCGATCCGGGCGTCGCGGTCGTCGAGCGCCGTCACCATGATGATGGGAATGTTCGACGACACCGGGTCGGCCTTGAGCAGGGCGGCCACCTGGTAGCCGTCCATCTCGGGCATCATGACGTCGAGAAGAATCAGGTCGGGCGCCTGCTTGGCCACCAAAACCATGGCCTGGGCGCCAGTGCCGGCGCACATCGTTCGGTAGCCCTCGGGCTGAAGCAGGGCTTCGAGAAGTTTGCAGTTTTTCGGCTCGTCGTCAACGATCAGGATGGTGGCGGGCGGGCGGCTCATGGCTACACACGGCCAGGATCGGTTTGCCCGGCTCGCCGGACCCCTTTGACCGCCAGCAGCGCGTCGATCGCCGCATACAGTTCCTGGTAACGCAGCGGCTTGGCGATGTAGGCGTCGCAGCCCGCGATCTGGCTTTTTTCCTGGTCCGCCTTCATGGCCATGGCGGTCAGCGCGATCACGGGAATGCCGGCGGTGGCCGGGTCCTGCTTGAGCAGGGCCGTGGCCGCCAGGCCGTCCATGCCGGGTAACTGGATGTCCATCAGGATCAGGTCGGGGTGGTCGCCCCGCGCAGTGGTGAGGCCGGTTTCGGCATCGACGGCGCAGAGCACCTCATGGCCGGCATTGCGCAGCAACAGGCAGGCCAGCTTCATGTTCGCCGGGTTGTCCTCGATGACCAGTATCTTCGCCATCACTGTCCCTTCTAGAGTTGCGGCAGCGCGCGCCTGACTTCGTCGATGAAATGCGCCTGGTTCAGGTCGGCTTTCTCGACGATGTGGACGACCTTGCCGTGGTTTTTGTTGAGTGTGCTGCGGTCGCTGGCCGTGATCTGCTTGGCCGTGACCACGAGAATCGGTATGCGCGCGGTTTCGCTGTTGCGTTGCAGCGCCTCGACCACGTCGAAGCCGCTGACTTCGGGCATCATCAGGTCGAGAAAAATCAGGTCTGGCCGCAGGCGCTGGGCCAGCGTGATGGCCTCGGCGCCGCCATAGGCGCGCACCACCGCGTAGGCCGGAGCCGGCAGGAAGGCGGCAATCACCTCCACCGCCTTGGGGTCATCATCCACCACCAGCACGGTCCAGGTCTGCTCGGCGACCGGGTGCAGGCCCAGGTTGGCGAGCGACATCTTCAGTTGTGCCCGGCTGATCGGTTTTTGCAGCACCGCGGCAGCACCGCGTGTCAGGCCCATGTTGCTGTCAGCCAGACCCGAGATGATCACCACCGGCACATGGGCCAGGCTGGCGCTGTCACGCATGCGGGCGAGGAATTCCCAGCCGTCGATGCCCGGCAACTGGATATCCAGCGTGATGAGGCTCAGCGTGTGCTGCGGCGCCAGCAACAGCGCCTCCTCGGCGCTGGCGGCGCGCAGCACGGTAAACCCCTCGGCTTCGAGCAGCAGGCGCACCAGGTCGGCGGCCTGATCGTTATCCTCCACCACCAGCGCCAATCGCTGGGTCGCCAGGTCGGGTGCCGCGCTGCTGGCGGGTAGAGCCACCTGGACCGCATCGACCAGGTCATTCTTGCGCAGGGGAAGCCAGACCGCAAAACGCGCGCCCTCGCCTTCGGCGCTGGTCACGGCCACCGTGCCACCGTGTAATTCGGCGAGCTGCTTGACCATGGCCAGGCCCAGGCCCGTGCCTTCGAATTTTCGGGCCAGGCTGCTGTCGATCTGGCTGAAGGCCTGGAACAGCTTGGCCATGTTGGACCGGGAAATCCCGATACCGCTGTCGCTGACCGAGATCTCCAGGAACTCGGTGAACTCGCTGTCGACCAGCGGGAAGCTGTGTACCGGCCAGGCGCCCGACAACATGCCGACCATGTTGCGCGGCACACGCCGCGCGCTGAGCGTGACACGCGCGCCACTGGCGCTGAACTTGACGGCATTGGCCAGCAGGTTGTAGACAATCTGTTTGGTCTTGCGCATGTCCAGCATCGGCAAGCCCAGGTCGTCGGCGGTATCAAGCTCAAGTGAGATGCGCTGCGCCAGCGCTTTTTCCTTGACGATGGACAGGCTGCCCGACAGCAGGCCGTCGAGATCCACCGCTTCGAGCTCCAGCGTCATCATGCCGGCTTCGACCTTGGACAGATCCAGGATGTCGTTGATCAGGGACAGCAGGTGCTGGCCGCTGGTGAAAATGTCGCCGATGTATTCCTGCTGGGTGTCGCTCATGGGGCCCATGAGCCCGTCCTTGAGCGCTTCGGAAAACCCGATGATGGCGTTCAGCGGCGTGCGCAGCTCATGAGACATGGTGGCGAGAAACTCCGACTTCATGCTGCTCGCATGTTCAAGTTCGAGATTTTTCTCTTGCAGCGTGCGCTCGAAGCGTTTGCGCTCGGTGACGTCGCGCGCTGCGGCAAACACGCCCTGAAGTTTGCGGTCCCGATCCTGGAAGGTGGCGGCGTTGTAGGACACCACGGTTTCCTCGCCGTTCTGGGCGCGCACCGTGAGTTCGTAGTTGCTGACCTTGTTTTCGGTGAGCACGCGCTTGATCGCCGCCTCGGCCCGCGCCGGGTCGGTGAAGAACTTTTTGCAGTGCGCGCCTATCAGTTCGTCGCGCGTGCGGCCGGTCAGCGTCATCATCTGCTGGTTGACATCCGAGATGAAGCCCTGCGGGTCGGTCATCATCAGCGCGTCGATGTTGGATTCGATCAGTGATCGCGTGTAGAACTGCTGGTCGCGCAGCCGCTGGTCAAGCAGCGCCTGGGCCGCCTCGACCTCCTTGCGCGCCGTGTTGTCGGTGCCGATCAGCAGGTAGCCGATGATGCCCTCCTGCGCATCGCGCAGCGCCGTCACCGAGACGATCGCCGGGAAGCGGCTGCCGTCCTTGCGGATGTAGGTCAGCTCATAGATGTCCTCGATGCCGCGCGAGGCCTTGAACACCAGCGCCTCGAAGCCGGGCGTGATCGATGTGCCGAGTTCCAGGCTCAGGCTTTTGGCGCGCGCAATCACTTCCTGCGGATCGGAAATGTCGGCCGGTGTGATCTTGTTGAGAACGTCGGTGGCGGCATACCCGAGCATCCGCTCGGCCCCCACGTTGAAAATCTGGATCACGCCTTTTTCATCAGTGGCGATGCTGGAGAAGTTGGCGCTGTTGAAAATCGCGTTTTGCAGTGCGCCGGCCTCGCGCAGGGCTTCCTCAGCCTGCTTGCGCGCGGTGTTGTCGGTGCCGATCAGCAGGTAACCGATGATGGCCTCCTGGTCGTCGCGCAGCGCCGTGACCGACACCACCGCCGGGAAGCGGCTGCCATCCTTGCGGATGTAGGTGAGCTGGTCGATGTCCTCGATGCCGCGCGAGGCCTTGAATACCAGCGCCTCAAAACCCGGCGTGATCGGTGTGCCGAGTTCGAGGCTCAGGGCTTCCGCCCTTGCAATCAACTCCTTGGGATCCGAGATGTCGGCCGGCGTGACCTGATTGACGACATCGGAGGCGGCATAACCGAGCATGCGTTCGGCGCCGACGTTGAAAATCTGGATGACACCCTTTTCATCGGTGGCGATGCTGGAGAAGTTGGCGCTGTTGAAGATAGCGTCCTGCAGGGCGCCGGCCTTGAGCAGGGTTTCCTGGCGCCTGAATTCGGTGACGCCGTCGGAACCCGCGTGTTTTTCACCAATACTGTCCGAAATACCGGCTTCCGCCATGCCCATCCCCCTGCGCGAATGTCCACACACCCGTGGTCACGCTGGAAACAGCGCACCACTGCGGCAGGCTCACGGTTTGCCAAGAATCAGCACTGAAACGCGAACAGGCTGGTGGCAAGGAGGAGGTATATGAAGCAGATAGTAGCAGAGGCTCATGGCCCCGTGTGTGCGTTGTCGCACATAAACCAGGCCGGGAAACCGCCTGGCGAAAGGGCTACTGAATCATTCCCAGGAATTGCTTGAGCTCAGGCGTTTTCGGGTCGGAAAACACCCGGTCCGGTGCGCCGGTTTCATGCACGCGGCCCTGGTGCATGAACACCACGCGATCACAGACCTTGCGGGCGAAGTTCATTTCGTGGGTGACCATCAGCAGCGTCATGCCTTCGGCGGCCAGACTTTCCACCACCTGCAGCACCTCGCCAACCAGCTCGGGGTCCAACGCCGAGGTGATTTCGTCGCACAGCAACACCGAGGGCTGCATGGCCAGCGCACGCGCAATCGCCACACGCTGCTGCTGGCCGCCGGAGAGCTGGTCCGGCAAGGCGTCGAATTTTTCTGCCAGGCCAACGCGTTGCAGCAGCTTGCGGGCATGGGCTTCGGCCTCCGCGCCTGAGGTCTTCTTGACGAGCGTGGGCGCCAGCATGATGTTTTTGCCGACGGTCAGGTGCGGGAACAGGTTGAAGCTCTGGAAGATCATGCCGACACGCTGGCGCAGCTCGCGCATGACCTGTGCGTTGTCGTGCAGCAGGTGTTTGCCGTCCACGCGCAGGGTACCGCTCTGGAACACCTCCAGCCCGTTGATGCAGCGCAGCAGCGTGCTTTTGCCGGAGCCGCTTTTGCCGATGATGGCAATCACCTCGCCGGCCTTGACGTCGAGGTCTATGCCCTTGAGCACTTCGTTGCTGCCAAAACTCTTGCGCAGCTGGTTGATTTCCACCAGTGTTTTCACGGCACCCGGGTTAGTGGCTGAAACCTCTGCGGTTTCGGGAAGGGTTGTGGTCATGTCAGCGTCCATTTCTCAGTTTCCTTTCAAGCCTGCGCGCATACAGCGACACCGGAAAACACAGGGCGAAATACATCAGGGCCACGCAGCTGTACACCAGGAAAGGCTTGAAGGTGGCGTTGGTGATCATGGTGCCGGCCTTGGTCAGTTCGATGAAGCCGATGACCGATGCCAGTGCCGTGCCCTTGACCACCTGCACCAGGAAACCGACCGTGGGCGGCACCGCGATACGTACCGCCTGCGGCAGCACGATCTGGCGCAGTTGCTCGCCGAAGTTCAGGGCCAGGCTTTGCGCCGCTTCCCATTGGCCTTTGGGGATGGCGTCGACACAGCCGCGCCAGATCTCGGCCAGGTAGGCGCTGGTGTACAGCGTGAGCGCCACGGCCGCCGCAACCCAGGCCGGCACGTTGATGCCGAACAGCGCCAGGCCGAAGTAGGCCAAAAACAGTTGCATCAGCAGCGGTGTGCCCTGGAACAGCAGGATGTAGCCGTCCAGCGCACGGCTGGTGATTCGAGCGGCTTTCTGCGCGCCCGGCGCTGCACGGGTCGACCAGAGCCGGCCGATCAGCAACAGCAGGCCGACGATGCCGCCGCCTATGAAGGCGGTGAGCGACAGCGCAACGGTCCAGCGGCCTGCCAGCAGCAGGTTGCGGAAGATGTCCCAGATGGAAAATTCAATCATGGCTGCTCACCTTCCGAACAGGAACTTCGGTCCCGCCCAGTTCAGCAGCTTGCGCACACCGATGGACAGCAACAGGTAAATCGCCGTGGCGATGATGAAGGCCTCAAACGCGCGGAAGTTGCGGCCCTGGATCAGGTTGGCCGCGTAAGACAGTTCCTGCGTCGAGATCTGGCCGCAGACCGCTGACCCCAGCATCACGATGATGATCTGGCTGACAAGTGCCGGCCAGACTTTTTTGAGCGCCGGCGGTAGCACGACGCGGGTGTAGATCTGCACGCGGTTGAAGGCCAGGCTCTCTGCCGCCTCGATCTGGCCGCGCGGTGTGGCCTCAACGCCCGCGCGGATGATTTCGGTGGCATAGGCCGACAAGTTGATGACCATGGCGATCACCGAAGCCAGCTCCGGCGACAGCTTGATACCCATGGCCGGCAGGCCGAAAAAGATGAAGAACAGCTGGACGATGAAAGGCGTGTTGCGGATCAGCTCCACATAGGTGCCAACCACCCAGCGCAGCCAGACCGGGCCGCTGGCGCGCGCCCATGCAAACGCCACACCGAGCGTCACGCCGATCAGCGAGGAGATCACCGTCAGGCCGACCGTCCACGCGACACCGATGGCCAGCAGCGGCCATTGCGACAGCACGGCCCCAAAATCCAGATCAATGTTCATCGGTCAGCTTCCTTTTGAAAGATGGACTGCCACGTTCTGTCTTCTACCAAGGCCGCCGCGGAACCGGCTTTGCCGGGCCGCAGGCGGCGCCCCCAGCAAGGGGGGAGGGGGTTGCGCGCAGCGAACCCCAACGGGGTGTGCAAATTATTCCGGCAGGGTCCCTGCAGGGCGTCCCAGCCACTTGACCGACATCTTGTCGATGTCACCGCTTTTTTTGGCGGCGGCGATCACCTCGTTGACCTTCAGGCGCAGCTTGTCCTCGCCTTTGGCGACGCCGATGAAGTTCGGGCTGTCCTTGAGCAGCAGCTTGTATTCGGTATTGAGTTGCGGGTTCTTGGTCATCATGTTGCCGGCCACCGAAACGCCGGTCGCGATCAGCTGCACCTGGCCTGCCGTATAGGCCGAGACCGTGGTGTTGTTGTCCTCGAAACGCTTGATGTCGGCGCCGGCCGGTGCGACCTTGCTGAGCTCCTGGTCCTCCAGGGCTGCGCGGGTCACGCTGATGCTTTTGCCGGCCAGGTCGGCAAAGGATTTGACGCTGACGGTTTTGGGGCCAAACACGGCCTGGAAGAAGGGCGAGTAGGCAGCGGTGAAGTCGATGACTTTTTCGCGGTCCGGGTTTTTGCCCAGGGTCGAGATCACCAGGTCGGCCTTCTTGGTCTGCAGGTAGGCGATGCGGTTGGCGCTGGTCACCGGCACCAGCTCGACCTTGACGCCCATTTGTTTGCCGATGTAGTTGGCCATGTCCACGTCCAGACCTTGCGGTGCCAGGTCCACGCCGACCATGCCGTAGGGCGGGAAGTCGGTGGGCACGGCGATCTTGATGGTCTTGCTTTTCATGATGCCGTCCAGCGCGGTTTGCGCATGGACGCCGCTGGCGGCCAGCAGGGCGATGGTCGTCAGGCCAAGGGAGAAAAGGCGTTTGCTCGGTGTCATAACAGGGCTCCTAGATAAGTTGAAGAATCGTCACTGGAAGGGGCGGCCTGCCGGCCGCGTTTGCGAACACTTGAAGGCAACTCCTGTGCCGTTTTGGGTGGGGCCGGTGAAAGCGGGCTCAGGGCGCTGCGCAGTTGCGCCAGCGGGTCGCCGGTGGCGGTTTGCAGCCTGAGCGCAGCCTGCACCGTGCCGATGTGGCTTTGCATCAGTTGCTCTGCCAGCACCAAGTCGCCTTTCTCCAGGGCCTGCACGATGCGCACATGCTCCTCGCAGGATTCAGCCGCGTCGTGAGAAGACTGGTACAGCATGGCAATCAGCGTGGTGCGCGCCGTGAAATCGCGCAGGGTGTCGGCCAGCAGGCTGTTGCCCAGGCATTCGGCCAGGCAGACGTGAAAGTCGCCGAGCAGAAAGCTGCGCAGGCCCACGTCGCTGCCTTTGACGGCGGCTTTTTCACGCGTCAGGTGGTTTTTCAGTTGTTTGATCGCGGTTTTGCTGACGTCGGTGGTGCAGCGGATCAGGCCCATCTCGATCACGCGGCGGGCCTCGAAGGCCTCGCGGGCTTCTTCCTGCGAGGGCTCGATCACATACCAGCCGCGACGCGCACTCACGGTGACGATGCCGCGCGCCGCCAGCCGGGTCAGGGCTTCGCGCACGATGGTGCGGCTGCAGTCGAACAACATGGCGAG
>JAZKGR010000184.1:0-9431 GCA_040385775.1 Pseudomonadota bacterium | reverse complement strand
CCATGCCCATCCAGCTCTACGCCTTCGACACCCCCAACGGCCGCAAGATCAGTGTCGCCCTCGAAGAAATGGGCCTGCCTTATGACGTGCATGTGGTGGACATCACCAAGGGCGAGCAGACCGCGCCCGACTTCCTGAAGATCAGCCCCAACAACAAGATCCCCGCCATCATCGACCCCGACGGCCCGGGCGGTGAACCGATCAGCGTCTTCGAGTCCGGCGCCATCCTCATCTACCTGGCGGAAAAGACCGGCACCTTCCTGCCCAAGGACCCGCGCGCCCGCGTGGCAGTCGTGGAGTGGCTGATGTTCCAGATGGGCGGCTTCGGCCCCATGCCCGGCCAGGTGCACCACTTCATCGCACTGAAAGACGAAGCCGACCGCCGCTACGGCCTGGAGCGTTTCATGGCCGAGACAACACGCCTCTACGGCGTGATGGACCGCCGCCTGGCCGACCACGCCTTCTTTGCAGGCGAAGAAATCTCAATAGCCGACTTCGCCATCGTCGGCTGGGTCTGGCGGCATGAGCGGCACAAGATAGCCCTGGCGGATTTTCCGAATGTGTTGCGGTGGTACCGGGCGATGATGGAAAGGGATGGGGTGGGGCGGGGGTTTGGGGTGGCGTTGAAACGGTTCCCTTAACAGAGTGAATCTGTTGGGTAGCTATAACTTGAATAGCGGATAGCGCCCGCTGTGTAAGGGTTGGAGGCCGATTTTCTTTAAGATTTTTTGCGCAGTCGGCTTTTGACATCTCCGACAAGGGTGCATGTGGCGCCTGGCCCTCGTGAGGGATAGTCCACCTAGAATGCGCTTACAACATCAGGGACGCTATGAGTCAACACCTCATCAATGACTACCTCAAGCAGCTCGACGTCATCAAGAGGGCCAGCGGCAGCGGCCGCGAAACCATCGTCCGTGAGGCGTTCAAAGACTTGCTCAAAGCCTGGGGCAAGCAGCACAACCTGATTTTCCTCGCCGAATACCCGCTAAAGACTGCGACAAAAACCAATATCACGGTAGACGGCGCCTTGCTGCACGAACTCCGCATGCCATTGGGCTACTGGGAAGCCAAGGATGCTGACGACGATCTGAATGAGGAGGTCAGTAAGAAGTTCAAGAAGGGCTATCCGCAGGACAACATCATTTTTAGCGACGATGCGGTGGCCGTACTCTGGCAAAACCGCAACGAGGTCTTGCGTTGCGAGATGACTGACACGCAGGAGCTTTCCAGGTTGCTGAAACTATTCTTCAGCTTCGAGCGCCCTGAAATTGCGGGCTTTCGTGCTGCGGTAGAGCAGTTCAAGGCCGATCTTCCTGCGGTGCTGCAGGCCCTGCGCCAGATGATCGAGAGCGAGCATGACCGCAATCCGGGTTTTCGCGCGGCGGAAGACAAATTCCTTATCCATGCGCAGGAGGCAATCAACCCCGCACTTGGTGAGGCGGACGTGCGCGAGATGTTGATCCAGCACATCCTGACCGAAGAAATTTTCGCCAAAGTCTTTGATGATTCTGACTTTCACCAGCACAACAACGTGGCGCGTGAACTTTACGCACTGGAGGGAGCGTTCTTCACGGGCGCGTTAAAGAAACAAACCCTCAAGGGATTGGAAACTTACTACGCTGCGATACGCGCCGCCGCCGCGCAAATCAGCAACCACGGCGAGAAGCAGACCTTCCTGAAGGTCATTTACGAAAACTTCTACAAGGTCTACAACGCCAAAGCCGCCGACCGACTGGGCGTGGTCTATACGCCCAACGAAATCGTGCGCTTCATGATCGATGGCGCGGACTGGTTGTGTGAAAAACACTTCAACAAAAATCTGATCGATAAAGATGTCGAAATTCTCGACCCGGCCACCGGAACAGGCACATTTATCTCTGAGCTGCTGGAACACTTTCGCGGTCAGCCCGCCAAGCTAAGACACAAATACCTCAACGAACTGCACGCTAATGAGGTGGCCATCCTGCCTTACTACGTGGCCAACCTGAACATCGAATCGACTTACGCCGCCATTACGGGGAAGTACGAAGAATTCGTCAATCTTTGCTTTGTCGATACCTTGGATAACGTGGGCCTGCATACCGCAGCCAAAGGCGTGAACGCCGAATTGTTTGGTAGTGTGAGTGAGGAGAATGTGGTTCGCATCAAGCGGCAGAACGGCCGCAAGATCAGTGTCGTCATCGGTAACCCCCCTTACAACGCCAACCAGGCGAATGAGAACGACAACAACAAGAACCGCGAATACCCACAGATCGACGCGCGTATCAAGCAGACTTACATTGCCGAGAGCACGGCGCAGAAAACCAAGCTCTATGACATGTATGCGCGCTTCTTCCGCTGGGCTAGTGATCGCTTGAACGAGAACGGCGTGCTGGCGTTTGTGACCAACCGCAGCTTTATTGAGAGCCGTACCTTCGACGGCTTTCGCAAGACGGTAGCGCAAGAGTTTGCAGACATCTACGTGGTGGATCTGGGTGGCGACGTGCGCGCCAACCCTAGGCTTAGCGGCACCAAACACAACGTGTTCGGCATTCAAACCGGCGTCGCCATCAGCTTCATGGTCAAGCGGGTGAGTGCTGCCAAGGATAAGCGACCAGCACGCGTGCATTACGTGCGTCGTCCAGAGATGGAAACAGCCGAGGAGAAACTGGACTTCCTAGCCAGCCATCCGATGCGCGCGCTCGACTTTGACGAAGTTCAGCCCGACAAGACGAACAACTGGGTGAATCTGACGAATAACGACTTCGACACACTGCTGCCGTTGGCGAGCAAGTCGACAAAGACGGCAGGGGTGGCCGCTAAAGAGCGAGCGATTTTTAAGCTCTTTTCTCTTGGGGTGAAAACAAACCGTGACGAATGGGTTTGCGATTTTGATCAGAATGCGCTGTCGTCCAAGGTCACCCACCTCGTCGCGCGGTATGAAGATGAACGCGTGCGACTCAAAGGCAAGGTGAACGCAGCGAACGTTGCAGATCAGGTGCAATATGACATCAAGTGGACGCGTAAGCTGAAAAATCTACTTGTGCGTGGAACTGAAGTGCATTTCGCGCGCGACTTGGCGAAAAGGGCGTTATATCGCCCTTATGCCGCCAACTGGACCTACTTCTCGAACGATCTGAACGAGGACCTATATCAACTCGGTGCTCTGCTACATGGCAATCTTCAAAATCCGCTGGTTTTGATATCGGGCCATCCCAGCATGAAGCCGTTTCAATGTCTTGCGTGGCAAGGCCTGTTCCATCACGATACCTTGGAGAAAGCAACTGGTTTGCCGCAGTATCGTTTCGATGTGTCGGGCAATCGGATCGATAACGTCACCGACTGGGCGCTCAAACAATTCGCCACTGAGTACGAGGCCGAAATCGGCAAAGGCAAGGGCATACGCAAAATTTCCAAGGAAGCCATCTTCAATTATTGCTACGCCGTGCTGCATGATCCACTCTATCGAGAGAAGTATGCGCAGAACCTCAAACGCGAATTCCCGCGTATTCCGTTCTATGCTGGCTTCTGGCAATGGGTCGCCTGGGGCGAGATGCTGATGAAGCTGCATATCGGGTATGAGGAGATCGAGCCATTCCCGCTTACGCGCATCGACTTGCCTGACGAGAAGGTCCGTGCCGCAGGCCTATCCCCCAAAGCCATCTTGCGCGCCGATCCAGCCGCAGGCAGCATCGCGCTCGACAGCGAAACTACGCTGCGCGGCATCCCACCCGAAGCTTGGACCTACAAGCTAGGTAATCGCAACGCCATCGTCTGGGTGCTGGATCAATACAAGGAAAAGAAGCCCAGGGACCCCACCATCCGCGAGAAGTTCGATACCTACCGTTTTGCCGACTACAAGGAAAAAGTCATCGATTTGCTCGCGCGCGTGACGACGGTGAGCTTGGAGACGATGAGGGTGGTGGACGCGATGAAGGCGGCCAGCCGGTAGCTGAATCGTGGCTGAGATCGAAGCCAAGCAGGCCTTGGTCAATGCAACCGTGAACTGCTTTGTGCCGAAAGCCAACATCAGGGTTGCGATCGACCGGATGGATAAAGCGATTGACATGGTTAAGTATACAGGTTCCTTTAAGCAATAACCCCTAAAACAGCTCTAAAATTACCACAATGGTAAATTTTTACGTCATTTCGGAGTACATTTCCACATCGCCGTCCAAAGGCGGGGGTGAAAAGATTCCGGGTGGGCCTCTGTATGACCTCGGGCGTATTCAGGCGCTGGCCCATGATGAAACCGGTGTGAAGTTATTTACCCGGGATTGCGTTGCAGATGTGGGTAAATTTTTTGGTGGTGATGTAGAGCAGGTAGCTGGTCTTATTCAGCTACTCCGCAAGTCGGACTACATTGATTCAGAGCGGTGTGACAACGGCAAAGGCGCATGGGCGGCTTGTGATGCTTACTCTGTATGTAGAAATGAGTGGGTGCCCACGGCTCAGAAGGAAATGCTGATGGAGTATTTTCTTAAGTTTGCAATTAACAAGCTTGGCACGCTGGTGTTGACATTCTCTTGTCACGCCTAATATGGAATTGAACATGAATGACAAAGAGCTCTGCCCGATTTGCGGCGAAGGTCACGTGACCGATCACGTGGACCAAGTTGAGAGCGAATACAAGGGCAAAGCAGCAATGCTGCCCATGCACTACCAAGTGTGCGACACCTGCCATTCGGATTTTGCCGGTGCGGCAGAAGGCAAGAAGAACAAGCGGGCCATCATGGCGTTTCGCAAGTCGGTGGATGGTCTGTTGACCGGCGCTGAGATTGTTGCGCTGCGCAAAAAATACAAACTGACACAAGACCAGGCTGCCAAACTGTTTGGTGGCGGGCCGGTTGCGTTCAGCAAGTACGAGAACGACGATGTTTCTCAATCTGAGTCCATGGACTCGCTATTACGTCTGATTCGCCGTAGTGAGGCCGCGTTTTGGGAACTTGCTGACGAAAAAGGTTTACTCGCCGAACTGAAACCGCCCAAGGCTGCCGAAGTTGCGGATCTTGCTGGGGTGCGTGTGCAAACCACCAACATCGTCGCTATGGCAGATTTTCGCGGTGTCAGTTTCCAGAAGTCCGCCAAAAAATCGTTTACTTTTTCCACTGAATCAACCCACTCTACGGATTCGAAAAAATGGAAGTAGCCAGCCTGCGCCCCAAGCTGATGTCTCTTCGGGCAACCAGCTTTCACGGGGAAAACAAGGCTGCTTCAAGTGGTAAAGAGCCTTGGAATATCCAACTGACCCAAACCATCGAGGTCGGCCTGGCGACGAAGCAAGTGCCTGCTGTCTCTTTGCAGGCCGTTGTAAAAATTGATCTTGTTGCCCACGCGTCCAAGGCTGATGCGAAAGATCAGAAGGCGGAGTTCAGCGGCAGCTACGAGGCAAAGTTCGACTATCCACCGGAGGCTACCGAGGAAAAAATCTTTCCCTTGTTTGATCAAGAGGCTTATCAGTACGTATTGGTCGCGCAGGCCTTTCCGCTGGCCATGACGCATTTCCGCCGCGAGATGCAATCCATGGGGTTTGACGCTCGTGAACTGCCATTAGGTATTTGAGAGCGGCTTGTTTGCTGGCTTGCAGCATGCACCCACGCATAGGATATTGGGTGGGCACGGCACTAATTTGCAACTGGGCCGAATTGGAGGGCCACGGTGCTGTGCAGTCGGCGGTGCATGAGGCCTTCACTCTCGGATAACTCTCTGATGAGCAAATCAAAACCCGAACCTGCCGCGAAGACCGGCAAGCCGGTGCTGCTCTCCGGCGGCAACCCGCAAATTCCCAAAGGCGAGGGCGACGCACCGGTGCAGGCCTACCTCGCGGCCATGCCGGGCTGGAAGCAAGCCGTCGGGCGACGCCTGGACAAACTCATAGCTGCCACCGTGCCCGGCGTGCGCAAGGCGGTCAAATGGAACTCGCCGTTTTATGGCGCGCCGGGGCAGGGGGGCTGGTTCCTCAGCGTTCACTGCTTCACCCATTACGTGCGGGTGACGTTCTTTCGCGGGCAATCGCTGTCGCCGGTGCCGGCTGGCCCGTCGAAAGTGGCGGACACGCGTTACCACGACATCCGCGAGGAGCCCGGCGTTGACGAAACCCAGTTTGTCGCCTGGATCAAGCAGGCCAGCAAGCTGCCCGGTGAGAAGATGTGAAGAACCCAGCACTCCTGTTTTGATAGCTGCTCGCCCCCGATGGACAAGGGCTAGAGGCCGATTTGATTCATAAAACCATGCAAACCCTCCCGATCCGCCTGAACCCCGGCGACGACATACGCGCTGCCATCGAGGCGGCGGTGCGCGGTGCGGACTGTCGGGCGGCCTTTGTGCTCTCGGGCATCGGCAGGCTGTCGACCGCCGGCCTGCGGTTTGCGGGCGCCGAGCAGCCGCGGCGCTTCACCGGCGACATCGAAATTCTGAGCCTGGCCGGCAGCATCGCGTTTGACGGCGCACACAGCAGCTCGCACCTGCACATGGCGCTGTCTACGGCGAGCGGCGAAGTCTTTGGCGGCCATGTGGCGCCGGGCTGCATCGTGCGGACCACGGCGGAAGTGCTGCTGGCGCTGCTGCCGGACTAGGCGTTTTCGCGGGTGCCCGATGCGGCGACGGGGTACCTGGAACTTGAAATCACTAAACGTGACATCAAACCTGGCGGCAGTCCTGACGCTATTTAATTCATAGCTGCAGGTCCCCGCCCGCCAGGGGCTGGAGGCCAATTTGACATCAGAAAAGCTGGACCCACCACAGCCGCAAGCGCATGCCCAGTTCGGTGGTGTAGCCGGCGCTGGCGTTGCGCAGTTGGCCTTGGCCGTCGATCACCACAAAAGACGGCACCGACTGAAAGCCGAAGGCGCGTGTCAGCTCGCCACGCGTATCGACGGCGGTTGGCCAGGGCAGCTGGCGTTGCTGCAGCACCTGCCTGACCTTGTCGGCGGGGCCGGACTGCATGGCCACCGTCAACACTGGCCAGTCCTGCGCCAGCGCGGTGACGCTGCCTTCTTCGGCGCGGCAGATCGGGCACCACTCGGCCCAGAAGTGCAGGGCGACCGGCTGACCGGGGTGGGCCTGCCGCCACTGGGCCAGCGTGGTGCTGCGCGTCGTGCCGTCAGGCTGCAGCACGCTGATGGCCAGGTCTGGCGCCGGCCCGGCCGGCACATGCCGCGTCTGCCAGGCCTGCACCGCAATCACGATGGCCGCCAGCACGGCCAGGTTCAGCAGATAGCTTTTCCAGTTGTTGCGCAGGTGCGCGGCGAAGCGTGGGAGCAGGGTGTTCATCGGCATGGCCTGAGTATCGTGCGGGCGCTGTAAAACCCTTTCGACGGGATTCCGCATTGCGTTGTTCCTTTGTTTCGTCGAATGATTGCGACAGACGAACAAATGGAACAGCCCGCGTTGGAACCAGCGGTGCTGGTCGGCTGACGCGGGGAAATCGCTATCCAATAGGGCGTTGGCCAAGTTTGGCGGCAGCTGGAAGCACTTTTCATAAGAACCGCCGCCGACAGTTGCCACGGGCGGTGAAAATGGTTATATTCTTTATTCGCAATTCAAGAATATAGAATTAATGCAGCTAAAACCTCAAGACTTAGTGGTGGCCCTGAAGCTCGTGGCTTGGGGTGATCAGCGCTGGACGTATGCGCAGTTGGCCCAAGAGCTGGGTTTAAGTGCGTCTGAGGCGCACGCCTGCATCAGACGCGGCTTGCAGGCGGGGCTGCTGGTGCAAAACCATGCAGCGCTTGCGCCAGAGGTGGCCGCGCTGGCGGCGCATGAGCCAGCCGCCATCTATCGCGTCGCGAGGCGCAAGCGGGCCAGCCGTGAAGACGCTCCTGCCGACAACCCGGTGCGTCCCCATGCCCGCCAGTTGGCCGAGTTTGCGCTGCATGGCGCCAAGTATGCTTTTGCAGCCGACAAGACGCCTTTGACGATTGGCGTGCCTACCAGCCACAGCGCGCCGGCCTTTGCAGGCGTGTTCGCGCCGGGGTCTGAGGATTATGTTTGGCCGCATCCCAACGGCACAGTGCGCGGCATTGGCATTGAGCCCTTGCATCCCAGCGTGCCCTTTGCAGCCATGCGTGACGCCAGCTTGTATGAAATGCTGGCCCTGTTTGACGCCCTGCGCGTAGGGCGAGCACGTGAGCGCGGCATGGCCGTTGAGCGGCTGCAGGCACTGATTGACCCGTCTGCGCCGAAACCCCAGAAAAGGCCTGCGCGTGGCTAATCCCAACCTTGACTTGCTGGTGGGTATGGCCCAGGCGCTGGGATCTGTTGACAGTCACGATGACGGTATGTATCATGATGGATACCATTCGGATGGGATGTCCAACATGAACCAAACTGCCAAAATCTTTGCCACCGGCCGCAGCCAGGCTGTGCGCTTGCCGTTGGAGTTTCGCTTCGATGTCGCGGAAGTCTTTATTCGCCGCGACCCACTCACGGGTGATGTGGTGTTGTCGCGCAAGCCGACAGACTGGCAAGGCCTGCTCGACGCTGTGGCGTTCAACAAGGACGATGACCTTCTTATAGAGCGTCGTCAAAGCCGTTCACGGCGCGACCCCTTTGAGGGCGTGGAGGAATGAGCCAGCGCTACATGCTGGACACCAACGTAGTGAGTCATGTCATGCAGGGCCGCGATGCGGGGTTGCTGGCACGGCTGACGGCCTTGCCGGTGGGGCAGGTGGTGATGTCCAGCATCACTCTGGCAGAGCTGGAGTATGGGCTGCATCGCAAAGGACAGCCAGCGCGGTTGCGGAACGCCATGACCCAAGTGTTGCTGCGCGTGGATGTCTTGCCTTGGGACGAAGCCGTGGCCACATGCTACGGCGAATTTTGCGCCGGCCTTGAAGCCCAAGGCATCAACCTCAGCGACTTTGACATGATGATCGCCGCTCACGCGGTCACGGTGGACGCCACCTTGGTCAGTCGCGATAAAGCTTTTGCGCAGCTACCTTCACAGGCGACGCATCGTTTGCGTCTGGAGGTTTGGTAGTTTTCCGTCATGGATCCCGGATCGAGTCCGGGATGACAACTTTCACGGCGTTTTCAAGCTTTGGTCCTCCTGGGGGCTGAAAACTTGAGATCGCAATTTGCGACCTCAAAAAAAGCCGCCTGCGAGGGCGGCTTTTTTTTGTGAATGGCGTCAACCAATCAGGCCGAACCCCAGACCTCCTGCGCAGTCTCGATCACCAGGCGCAGCTTGGTGCGCTGGGCTTCGACGGCGATGTCGTTGCCGTGCACGGTGCTGCTGAAACCGCACTGCGGTGACAGCGCCAGTTGCTCCAGCGGCGCGTATTTGGCGGCCTGCTCGATGCGGTTTTTCAGCTCGCCCTTGTCTTCCAGCGTGCCGAACTTGGTGGTGACCAGGCCCAGCACCACTGTTTTGCCTTTGGGCAGGAAGCGCAGCGGCTTGAAGTCGCCGCTGCGGATGTCGTCGTACTCCATGAAGTAGGCGTCGAGGTTCA
>JAZKGR010000183.1:0-13342 GCA_040385775.1 Pseudomonadota bacterium | reverse complement strand
GCCACGGTGGACAGGTTTTTGGCAGTCATGAGGTTTCCTTGGGGTGGGTTGGAAGATGCTCCATCTTCAGGGTTTCTACTAGTGGCTACAACCTAGCCAGCCAACTTTCTTAGAGGCGCCTGCCCAGAACGGGCAGGGCGAAGTTCGCGACGGCGTCAACGCCCCAGCGCGTCTGCCACGGCCTGCGTTGCGGCAATCAGATCAGTGACCAGGCGTTCATCCACGTCGAGCAGGCCTTCGTACTCGCCGAGGTTGCGCGTGTTGTGGCATTTGTCCAGAACCCGCCATACCTCGGGACCCAATCCCAGCGTGTGGGGGAGCACCTGGAACACGATGTAGCGGTTGGCAGGGCGATAACCTTTGCGCCGCAATGCGGCAAGGCACAGGGCGTGCGCCGCGTTGTACGCAAGGTCAAATTGGCTTTCGAGCGCCAGCGCTGCATTGCGGGAGTCGGCCAGACGCGCCACGCCGGTACGCTGCAATCCGGCGATCTCGTTCGGGTCAGGTGGTTCGGCTTTGAGCGGCTTGCCGGGGCCGCAGAGATTGTCCAGCTCAGACATGGAGTTGCTCCTCGTTGCCAATCAACCATATTTTTGGCTGCTGAAGGACGCGGGTGACAAATGCGTTGTCCTGCGTTATGCGCTTGGCCAGCTCGGTGGGTGTGTACAGCGTCGGGTTGACTTTGCGTCCCAGCGAAACGGTCGCGCCCTCCAGCGCACCAAACACGTCGGCGTAACTCAGGCCCGCGCTGACCACCATCACGTCGATGTCGCTTTGTGCGGTGTCACTCTGTTTGGCGACCGATCCGTAGACAAAGGCCGCCACCATCTGCGGCGCCAGTGGCGCCAGTGCGGCGCGCAACACGTCGGCCAGCCCGGAGGTCTTCATGACCAGCCCGCGCAATTCGGCAAACACCGGCGCTGCCGTATTGGCCTGGTAGTGCTTCTGGTTGCCTTGTCTGGTGACGTTCAACAAACCTGCTTCAGACAGGGCAGCCAGCTCTCGCTGTACGGAGCCGGTACCCGACTGCGCCAGGGCAATCACTTCATTTGCATAAAAACTGCGGTCAGGGTTGCCAAACAGAACCGCCAGCACACGTTGCCGCCCCTTGGGAAACAATGCGTCGGCGATTCGCCCGGTGTCCGCATGAGGATGGTTAATACCCATAATGGGTGTGATCATACCTGAATCGGGGTTTTCGTCCCTTTATTCAGGTCGTGAGTCAATGCTGGGGTATTGCTCCGATTTTGATAGCTGCCTGCTCCCGCCAGACGGGGGCTGGAGGCCGATTTGGCTTGTCATCAGGCCAGAAACAGCGCCGGGTCGACCATGGCGCGGTTCAGCATCACGCCCCAGTGCAGGTGCGGGCCGGTCACGCGGCCGGTCGCGCCCACCGCGCCCAGGCGCGCGCCCGCAGGCAGCACCTCACCCACTTGCGCGTCCATCGCGCTCAGGTGGCAGTACATGCTGAGCAGGCCGCCGCCGTGGTCCAGCCAGACCGTGCCGCCGTTAAAAAAGTAGTCGCCGGTGTCGATCACCCGGCCCGGCAGCGGCGCCACCACCGGCGTGCCGGTGGCTGCTGCGATGTCCATGCCGCTGTGCGGATTGCGCGCCTGGCCGTTGAAGACGCGCCGAAGCCCAAAAGAGCTCGACTTGCGCCCCGGTACCGGCACCCGCATGCGCAGGGTGGCCGGCAGCGGCTGGCTGAAGGTCGCCATAACCGTTTCCTGGTGTGCGCGTTCTCGCTCGTAACGCGCCAGGTCCTCGGGCGACAGGTCCACCGTGCGCGGTGAGACCTTGAGTTGTTGTTCGCTGTAGCGTTTGGGGGCGATGGTGTACGTGAGCTGGCGCAAGCCGTCTTCAGGCGTGCGTACGCTGATGCTGGCTTCGCCCGGCGTGGCAGCCAGCGGGATGCCGACGATGGCCGTCCACGCGATCATGTCGCCGACCACCAGCAAGGGAATGTCGCCCTGGTGCGCTACCGGCCGCTGCGCCGACGGGCCCAAGGACAGCCGCGCCACGCCGCCGGGCACCTGCGAAGCGCGCGGCCAGACACTGGAATCGGGAGGTTTTTGGGCAAACCCTGTGCCGGGCAGGGCCAGCAGGCCCAGTGCGCCCAGCAGCGCCGTGCGGCGCGAAATCTCAGGGATGGCGGTGTTCAGAACGGTTGCTGAAGAGAACACGGATGCGGTTATTGTTTTTCCCAGACGATTTTGCCGTCGCGCACGTAGTCATCAAACTGGGTCTTGGGAATCGCCGCCAGCCCCGCCACGCCGTCGCCGGCGTCCCAGCTCAGGGTCGCGCTGTCGGGCTCCATGCCCACCTCAACACGGCCCGGCGGAATCACGATGGGCGCGCCGTCGCCAGGGGTGAAGGTCACGTCGCCGACGATAGTTGCGAATTTGGGCATGGAAGTCTCCTGGATGGTTGGACAGCGGCTCGGCTGCGGCTTATGGTTTGCTCCCTTCCATTAAGCATGAAGCCCGGCGTTTCGCGTGTCAGCCAAAAGCGCGTTTTCTCCGCGATGCGGGCAGGGTCTTTAGCTGCAGGTGGAGCCGGAAGCACGCCTGAACGACGCACCTTGCGCCAGCGCCATATTGCCCTGCGCCGAGGCGATGCGCAGCTCGTCGCCAGCGGCCTGCAGCACGATCTCGCCGCTGCTTCCTGCGGGCGTGCGCAACTCGGTGCCGATGATGCTGCCGGCCAGCTCACGCGTGCGGTCACGCCAGGCCAGCGTGCCGGCAAAGGTCTGGTAAGACTGGGTCAGTGTGATGCTGGCTCCGCGCAACAGCCCGCTCGCGCACCACAGGCCCGCGACCTGTGCGGGCACCGTCCACAAATGGATCTTGCTCGACTTCTCGCGGCCCACCGCCTTGTTGGGTACGGGGACAACGGTCGTGCGGTCCGGCTTCCAGTCGCCCATGTCCCAGTCGTGCGAGACGATGCGTGTGCCCGGCTTGAGCGCCAGCAGGGCAGGGCGCAACTTCAGGTTGACCTCCGGCAGCAAGTACATGGTGATCACCGTGGCCGGCGCCAGGTCGGTGGTGAACAAGTCCTGCACCCGGAACTCGACCTTGTCCGCAACACCGGCGCTGCGTGCATTGACCTTGCTTTTTTCGACCAGCGACGGGTCGATCTCCACGCCCAGGCCGGTCGCCTCGAACTTCTTCGCCGCCAGGATCACGATGCGGCCGTCACCCGAGCCGAGGTCAATCACATGGTCGCCACGCTTGACGCCGGCACTGCTCAACATCTCGAGCGTGACGTTGTCGGGCGAGGTGATGAAGGGGACTTCTTCGAGAGGTTGGGCGTGGGCAGCGATCGGAAAAAAGAGAATCTTTGCAGCCAGCACGTAAACCGAATATGGGAAAAGGAGGCTAGTAGGGGACATTCAGCACTCGATTCCTATCCGGAAAGATACTCAAACACTGCCGCTTCGGCGGCATTTCGCATCTGTCGAGCTCGGACGTTACCAACATATTCTGCCTTTTTTAAATCCTGCTCCGTCGCCTTAAGTACATTGCCTACCGTATTAAGTTCAAGCTCACGCAGTTTAGATTTTTGCCAGCCTGAGATGTCAAGAACGGAAATATCCTTGCCTAATTGCTGCATCAGCGCTTCTCTATTGACTGCTGAATTTTCTAACGTACCGTCGTTTGTTCCTAGATCCAAATAGCTTGAATGGTTCGAGCCAAACTCAGTCATGCGCTTGACAGAAAGGGCTTGGGAGATGGCAAAAGCCGTTTGCGACGGTAATGATTCCAGCGCAAATAGGCAACCTAAATTTACTGAATAGCGTGTTCCAACCTCAGCGCGCGTAGCCTTAATGCCCAAAGAATGCTCGCTGACTACTCCGGTGTAGGCGAGGATCTGGAGGGCATGTTTTACAGCCATCGGCGCGTCACGATGAACCCAAAAAAAGCAACTCGTGCTTTTATCGGTGACAAGAGATTGGCTGTTTTTTTTCTGAAGATCAGAAAGAACAACATCTTCAACGAATCGTCTTCCCCAATCAATTAAATGCTTATGCCCAGGATATTTTTCGGCAAGAAGAGAGTGCTCCGCCCAAATCTCTTGTCTATAGAACGTGCGGACAACCTCATTTATTGCAGTGCTGTTAATTGTTTTTGCATTAATTATTGTTTTTAGAAGAAGCCGAGGGTTGCCTGACGCGGCGTACGCAAGCACCGCAAATAACTGCCCATTTTTTGCGATTTCTCTTTGGGTATTGCTATCAGCTTGCCGTTCCACGATTTCACGCATATTGCGCCCGTAGTCCGAACTTAGTGGGTCACGTTCTACCGAGATGAAATTAGCGTCGTGAGCTTTTTGAAAAGTTTCCCCGTATGACGTGACCCCTGGATAAATGGCTGCATTGCATGTTAGGAATGACGTGCGCAAATCCCGGAACAGGGTAAAAAAAGAACGCTGCTGTTGGGGTAAGAAAACGTGTGCAGCCTCATCAATAAAGAGGGATATCCGACTGAGCTTGAGCTCACCACAGACGTCTTCAATTGCCTCTCTGAATGAGTCGACATCTGGCACCGCACTCACATCTATCTGCTGATCTGGGTTGCGCCACGAAAGTTCGAACGCTTCTTCCACTTCCTCCAATTGCGATCGGCTGGAGGACCCCGCGGCATTACCACCAGCAAGAATTGACAGTTGCTTAGGGGCCTTTATCAACAAGCCTTCCTTGGCCAATGCGCGGAATACTGAATTGCACAATTTGGCAAGCATCCACCATTGAAATTGCTCAGGCTTAGAAAATTGAACCAACGAGCTTTTTGTAAACGAGACATAAACAGGGAAAGCGCCGGTCGTTGCCAAATCTCTTTTCTGTTCAGCCGCGGCAACTTTCAACAAAAAGCTTTTTCCAACCCCCCGACTTCCGACTAGAACAGTGGGGACCTGACTTTTTAACGCGTTGATTATTTGTCTGTCTCTGTCCGTCTCAACAAATAAACCTAGCAAATCCTCGTTTGATATGTCTTCTGTGCGGATGTAAAAATCGCTCATGTTAGCCTCCTGCTGCGCCGCCAAGAACGAGGCGGACGGACTCGATGGTTCCCAGTTGATCAAGGAGATCGTGCTTCACTATTTCTTTCTGTGCATCGTCAAGTTCCATTAGATATCTTGAGGCATAGGCGAAGGAAACGACGAGATGCATCGTGTCAAGCTTCAACGCCCACTCGAGCACAGTTTCCCTCTGGAACATAAGCGATTGGGGAAGTTTAGCGGTCGAACTTGGATTTCCGTGGACATATTGCGAGCACTCGCTGAAGACGGTGCAAGCCATCGTTCTGTATTGCAGTGTTTCCTCCACCAGATCCTCAAAAAATAGTCCGCAAAAACTTTTCGAGAATATTCCCTGCTCTTTGTCAACTAGACGATTCCAAACAATATTTTCTCTTCCTAACTTCCACCCCAAAAACAATCGGATACTGGCTGAAAATTCAATTCCAGATAGGAAGAGTTCAAAGAAGAGTCGAAGCGAGGTAAACGCTTGGCGGTAGTTACCTGTTGCCGCGGACAGCAATGCGAGCTGGAGCTCTTTCATCGACTGAGCGTAGACCGGAAATTCAATGCTTTTGTCTAGAGGAAGAACGATGCGCTCAATGGCCGATATAGCATTTACTGCTTTAACCAAAGCGAGCGACGTTTCTTGATCCGCGACGCACTGAGCATAGATGGCTCCTAGCGCCGTTACTTGTGGTTGCAGGAGCGCGAGGGGAGAGTTATTCTCCGTCGGTATGGGATCTGATATTACTGGTGCCATAAACTGTGTCCCCTATTGAGCGAGCTAAATCTTGAGCAGGGCAGAACAAGCCATGGCCGTATTGGCGACGTAGAAGCATTGCCGACGAAGCGGTGGAACTCACTTAGCCCACGAATCCTTCATCCCCGTCACACGATTGAACACCGCTTTGCCCGCTGCGTGATCCTTCAAGTCAGTGACAAAGTACCCATGCCGCTCGAACTGGAAGCGCTGACCGGCTTCCACAGCGGCCAGTGAAGGCTCCACATACGCCGTCACCACCGACAGGCTGTTCGGGTTCAGGTTCTCCAGAAAATCTTTTCCGTCCGCTTCAGGGTGCGCTTCGGTGAACAGGCGGTCGTAGAGGCGCACTTCGGCTTCAACCGCGTCATTCACGCCGACCCAGGTGATCACGCCCTTGACCTTGATGGCGTCGGAGCCCGGCGTGCCACTCTTGGTGTCGGGGATCAGTTTGGCCTGGACTTCGGTGATGATGCCATTCGCATCCTTGGTCGCGCCCACGCACTCGATCACATGGCCGTATTTCAGGCGCACCTTGTTACCGGGGAACAGGCGGAAGAAGCCCTTGGGCGGTGTTTCTTCGTAGTCGGTGCGTTCAATCCAGACTTCCTTGCCGATCTTGAAGTTGCGCTTGCCCTGCTCGGGGTGGTGCGGGTGCACCGGGGCGCTGCAGTCGTCGAGCTTGCCTGCGCCCATGACTTCATCCCAATTCGTCAGCACCAGCTTGACCGGGTCCAGCACAGCCATGGCGCGCGGGGCGACCGGGTCCAGGGTGTCGCGCAGTGCGCCTTCGAGCGTGCTGTAGTCGATCCAGCTGTCGCTTTTGGTCACGCCTATGCGTTCGGCAAACAAATGAATCGCCTCGGGCGTGTAGCCGCGCCGGCGCAGGCCGACGATGGTGGGCATGCGCGGGTCGTCCCAGCCGCTGACGCGCTTTTCATTGACGAGCTGGGCCAGCTTGCGTTTGCTGGTGAGCACATAGGTCAAATTGAGGCGCGCAAATTCGTACTGGCGCGGGTGCGGGCTGGCGATCAGGCCGCCTTCGGCCAGCTTGTCGAGCAGCCAGTCGTAAAACGGGCGCTGGTCTTCAAACTCCAGCGTGCAGATGCTGTGGGTGATCTGCTCCAGCGCGTCCTCGATCGGATGCGCATAGGTGTACATCGGGTAGATGCACCACTTGTCGCCGGTGTTGTGGTGGTGGGCGCGGCGTATGCGGTAGATCGCCGGGTCACGCATGTTGATGTTGGGCGAAGCCATGTCGATCTTGGCGCGCAGCACGGCGGCGCCGTCGGCGAGTTGGCCGTCGCGCATTTCGCGGAAGCGCGCCAGGTTCTCGGCCGGCGTGCGGCTACGGAAAGGGCTGTTGGTGCCGGGTTTGACGAAGTCACCGCGGTTGATGCGCATCTCGTCGGCGCTTTGTTCGTCGACATAAGCGTTGCCGGACTCGATCAAATACTCGGCGGCGCGGTACATGAAGTCGAAGTAGTCGCTGGCCTGGTAGAGGTTGTTCTCGCCGCCGTTGTGCCAGTCGAAGCCCAGCCACTGGACCGCGTCCTTGATGGCGTCGACGTACTCGGTGTCTTCTTTTTCCGGGTTGGTGTCGTCAAAACGCAGGTGGCATACGCCGCCGTAGTCGCGCGCCAGGCCGAAATTCAGGCAAATGCTTTTGGCGTGGCCGACATGCAGGTAGCCATTGGGCTCGGGCGGGAAGCGCAGGCGCACTTTGGCCGGATCGGGCTGGCCGGCCGCGTGGTGGGCGGCATCGCCGGGGCTGCCGCCCCATTGCCGGCTGGCGTAAGTGCCCTCGGCCAGGTCTTTTTCGATGATCTGGCGCAAAAAATTGCTGGTTTTGGGGGATTCTTTGTCTGCAGGGGGGGTCATGCGCTTGATTCTAGGGGGTGAATCAGAGAAACCGCTGGCAGGCCAGTGGAGGGTAGCCGTGTGTAAAGACGGCCCTGGCGTTACTTTTGGCAACGCTCTTCACTGTGCAGTGGGTAGGCGGTTTACGGGTTGCTGCGTTTAATACCTACATGGGCAGCAAACGCCCTAACCAGGAGAAATGAAATGTTCAAGTCAATCACCCGTTCTGTTTCGTCCAGCCGGACCCTGCTGATGGCCGGCGCCGCCGCCGTGCTGTCTGTGGCAGCGCTGGGCTTTTCCACCGGCGCGCATGCCCGCAGCGACGTCAACTTCTCGGTCGGCGTGTCTGTGCCGGGCGTGGTTGTCGGCGTGAGCAACGCTTACCCGGTCTACACCTCACCGGTTTATGGCCAGCCTGTCTACGGCTACCAGCAGCAGCCGGTGTATGTCCAGCCGCAACCGGTCTACCGTCCACGCCCGGTGTATGTGCAGGCGCCGATTTACGTGGCGCCGCCTCCGGTGTACTACCGCGGCGGGCATCATTACCGCCACCACGGCCACGGTCACCACCGTGGACATGGCAACGGTCACCGCGGCCATGGAAATGGTCACCATCGTTAAAGACTGACGCCGGGGCGCTGCCAAACGGCGCCATTCGTCAAAAAGCCCCCAGGCTATGCGCCTGGGGGCTTTTTTTATGGCCGGGCTCTGGTCAAGAGGCCAGGGCGCGCCAGAACACGTAGTCGGCCTCGTAAGGCACGGAGACGCGCATGCCGAGTTCAGCCGCGCTGCAATTGCGCATTGAGGGCAAGCCACCCAGGGTTCTGATGCGCTGGATGTAGCTGATGTTGTGAAGCGCGCCGGGCTGGGTAGCGGGTTCGACGCGCGCGCGCTGCAGCGGCAGGTTGGGGCCGCCGTTGTTGATTTCAACAAACTCCCTGACGGCCAGCTCGGAGCCGTCGCGGTGCGACCAGTTGCGTGCGCTACGCGCGAGCGTGATGCTGTTGTTCGAGCTGTCCCGGAGTTCGATGCTGCGGTCCCTGGGCAACCAGGCGTACTCGAAGGGGGCGCGGTTGACGGCCTGGCATTCGTATTGCAATTCGCCGATGCCGCGGGCTTCGAGCACGGCTTGGTGGCCGGCGGGCACGCGGATGTCGGATGGCAAAGTGGGTTGCTGTGTCAGGTACTCGGCCAGCGGCCGCGGCGCAGAACAGCCGGCCACCAGCCCGGCGGCGGCCACTGCCAGCGCCAGGGCGCCCAGGCGGCGGGGGGAGGATCGCGTGACAGTGTGTGTGTTCAAAAGATTTCCCGGTGATGAAGCCCAGCCTCTTGTCCACTGCGCAGGCGGATGAGGCCCGATGCCAAGACAAGCAGGCCCATAAAGAAAGTCCGCAGGCTTGAACCTGCGGACTTGTTGTCGGGGCTGCTGAACAGCCCTGACGCCGGACACACCGTTTCAAGCGGCGTGGCGGAAAACTGGCGCATCACGATGAATGATTACTTCAGCGCCATCAAATCATCGTGTTGCAGGCAATGTCGTACGTGCCATAAGCAGTACGGTTGCAATGGGTCACCGGCTTGCTCAGGCCCGAGGGTTTGACGACCAGGGTGTAGCTGACGGTCCTGGATGCACCGGCGTAAATGTTCTCGTTGGTGTTATTTGCCACGGGACCGGCGGACTCAGTACTTCTTGCCAGGGTGGACAGACTGGTCAGCGGCTCGTCGATCAGCACCCACTGAACCTGACCATCGGCCAGCACCACGCGCTCGTAAAGCACGCTGTCGTGGCCGGTAGCCATCAGGGGGGCAGGCCGGGAAACCGGGTTAATGGCAACACGGCGGTAGATTTCGGTGGCAGCGGGGGGTGAGGAGAAGGCGGCCATCATGGCGGCAGTGCCGGTGACGACCAGCAGGGTGAGGCCGAGGCCTATGGCCAATGCGCGAATTGTGCTGTGTGTGCTTTTCATGGCAATCACCTCTTTTCAATTTCTGCTCTGCTCTTGCCTTCAGTAAACGCTTTACAGCGCTGGAGCGGTGTAGGAGACGGACCACAAAGAAAGCAGGCGCGCTTCCTTGCGCTGCCCGCAGCCCCTGGGTTATCCCCTAGCGCTTCAGCCCTGACGCCAGAAGATGTAGTCGGCCTGGTACGGGAGGGTCAGCTTTTCGCCGGTGTTGAGCGCCGCGCAAGGCTTGGTTCTTTCAACGCCGCCCTTGGTGTTGACGCGCTGGACATAGCTGATGTTTTGCAGTGCGCCGGTGCCTGTGGATTGCGCTGTCGAGAGTTGCAGCGGAATCGTGTACTCGCCGTTGGGCGACACCGAGATCTGGGTGGCAATCACGCTGGAGCCATCGATGTGCTTGAAGGTCGCCGGTGGGCCCGAATAGGCCACGGTGTCCTTGCCGGTCCGGTCCAGCAGGTTGGCTTGCGGGCTGACCAGCACCCAACCGTAAGGGCCGGTGGCAGTGGGTTTGCATTCGTAGTTGAGGATACCGGTGGCGCGGGTTTCATAGGCGACCACGTGGCCGGCAGGCACCATCACGGGCTGGGGCAGGCGGTCCTGGCTGTACACCTTGGGCAGCGGCGGGGCGCTGGAGCAGGCGGCCATGATCAGCGCGGTGCCACCGGCCATCAGGGTGGTGCAGAGCAGGCTTTTGCCGGCGGTGCGGTATTTGGTGTTGGTGCTTTTCATCTGGTTTCCCCGGTTTGTTTTTACTGAGGACCAGTAGAGCCGCAGGCCGTGTAAGCATGTGTAGGACGTTGTACCGGCGCGCTGCAAGTCAAGTGCGCGTTTCGTACCCAGGGAGCCGGGGCACCGTATCAGGAGCGCAAAAAAGCCCACAAGCCGCAATCGACCTGTGGGCTAAAGCCAGCTCCGCCTAACTTCAGAGCTGGCCGCTCACCATCAGAAACGGGTTCAAAGGCGAGCTCCCGGAGACAATCGGTTGGCCTTACATGGCCTTGTAGAAGATGTAGTCGGCCTGGTACTTGACGATTTGCTTGGCATTGAGGTTGCCGGCAGCGCAAGGCATGGCCGGGGCGACGCCGCCGCGGGTGTCCACGCGCTGGATGTAGGTAACACCTTGCATCATGCCGGAGCCCATGGCGGGGTTGCCCTTGACGAGTTGCAGCGGGATGCTGCCGGCCATCATGGTGTTGGGGGCGACGGCGATCTGGGTCGCGGTCAGCTTGGAGCCGTCCATGGCTTCCCAGGTGGCGGGTGGGCCGTAGTACTTGCCGACCTGCTTGCCGCCGCGGTCATTGAGTTTGGCGTCGGGACCGGCGAAGACCCATTCGTACTGGCCGGCCATGTCTTTCTTGGCGCTGCAGACGTAGGTAATTTCGCCCACACCCACGGTTTCCATGGCAACCCGGTTGCCGGCGGGCACTTGCACCGACGCGGGCAACGACGCTTGCGAGTAGGGTGCTTTCATGGACGACATGGGCGACGACATGCTTCCACAGGCGGCGATCATCGAGACAGCGGCTGCGGCGATTGCGGTACGGATCATCATTTGGTAGCTCCTGGTTGAGTGTGAGAAGTGAGCTGGCTTGGTCAGGGTCGCAAGCCAGTTTGTTGTCAGCCCCTCTGCACGACCGTTTTGACGTGGCAAATGCAGGGTGCCTGAAAAACTTACGCAGTCAGACAGGCGCTGGATTCAAGCCAGGGCAGAAAAATGTAAAAAGTTGCGACCACGGACCGTGGCGGCTGAGGCTGCTGCTGATGGGCCTACTGGCCGAAGCGCGGGCCGCTTTTGAGGAATTCGAATTCCAGCGCCGTGTTGGTGCGGCCTAGCGCATTGTTGCGGTAGGGAAAGCGGCCCAGGCGCGCGATGATGTCGCGGTGCTGCTCGGCAAAACGCAGGCTGCTGGTCAGGGTGACGCGCAGGTCTTCGGGCACTTCGTCGGCCAGTTCACGAAAACGGCGCACGCCTTCTTCCTGCAAGGGCAGGTCCTCTGCGTGCATCAGCGGCATGTACAAAAACATGCGACCGACCCAGGGCAGCTTGCCCTCCATGCCCTGCGCGAGCGCTTCAGACACCAGTTGCTGGGCGCGCTCGTCGCCGGCAAAGGCCTGGGCCTTGCCGCGGTGGATGTTGCGCGGAAACTGGTCAAGCAGGATGACCAGTGCCAGCCGGTCCAGCGGGTCGGCTTCCCACTCGGCCAGGCCGCCGGCCAGCGCCAGCGCCACCTGGGAGCCGAAACGGTCGGCGATCTGACGGTCCAGCTCGGGCGTGCCGCCGAACCATTGCTTGCCCATGTCCTGGCTGGGCCAGCCGGAGGCAAAGTTGTCACCGAGCCAGAAATCGAGGACGGATGCAGGGGTGGCGTAAGAGGTCATACAGGCAATCAGGGCAGGGCGCTACATCGCCCGGAACTGCTGACTGTACAGCCGGCTGACCGCCAGCTTGTCGAGCCGGCCGCGCAGGCTCAGCGACAGCTTGCCGGCGTCGTCGCGTTGCACGCTGTCGATGGCCTGGGCCTGCACCACGGTGCCGCGGTGGATCTGCCAGAAAAGCTGTGGGTCAAGCTGGGGCAGCAGCTCCTTGAGCGAGGTGCGGATCAGGTACTCGTGGCTGGCGGTCAGCACACGGATGTACTTGTCGGCGGCCTCGAAATAAAGCACTTCACCGATCGGCACCATGCGGATGCTGCTGCCCACGCTGACCTGGATCAGCTTGAGTGGGCTGGCGGCCGGCGCCTGGCCGGCGGCCAGCAGGTGGCGCAACTGGCCCAGCGCCTGGTCGAGTGTGGCGCTGCCGTTTGCTCCTGAATTCATAGCTGCTTGCCCACGACCGGCAAGGGCTGATTGCACTTTTGACACTGTTTTTTGCAGGCGGGCCGGCTGCACGGGTTTGAGCAGGTAGTCGACCGCCTGGGCTTCAAAGGCCTGCACCGCGTACTGGTCATAGGCGGTGACAAACACCAGCGCAGGAAAGGCGGCGTCGGCCGGCCATTCGTCGGCCAGCTCGGCGGCAGCCTCCAGCCCACCCAGGCCGGGCATGCGGATGTCGAAAAACAGCACGTCGGGCCGCAGCGCCAGCGCCTGCGCCACGGCGGAAGCGCCGTCGCCCACGCTGGCCAGGATGCGCAGGCCGGGCCAGGCGCGCGCCAGCTCGGCCCGCAGCGCCTCTGCCAGCAAGGGCTCGTCTTCGGCGATCAGGGCTGTTGCGGGAAGATCGCTCATGTTTTCAAGAGAAATCGGGCTGTAGCCCTCGTCCCGCCTGAGCTGTCAGCTACCAATTCAATAGCGCCCGAGGCGCCGTAGCTGCTGGCCAGTCGCTCGCGCACCTGGGCCACGCCGAAGCCGGTGCCGTCGGGGGTGCCAGCCAGCCCGACGCCGTTGTCGACGACGTCGAGCACCAGCCAGTCGCCCTCGCGGCGCGCGCTGACGGCGATGTGCCCGCCTGCGATCTTGGGCTCCAGCCCATGCTTGATGCAGTTTTCCACCAGGGGCTGCAGCAGCAGCGTGGGCACGGCGCAGTGGGCCAGTTCTTCAGGCAGGTCCAGCGCGTACGTCAGGCGCGGGCCCATGCGGATCGCCATCAGCGCCAGGTAGTCGCGCACGCGGTCGAACTCCGCCTGCAGCGTGTGCGTGGGCGCCAGCGATGCGCCCAGCGTGGCGCGCAGGTAGGCAATCATGTGGTCGAGCATGACCTGGGCGCGCTGCGGGTCGCTGCCGATCAGCGCGCGCAGGTTGGCCA
>JAZKGR010000182.1:0-6655 GCA_040385775.1 Pseudomonadota bacterium | reverse complement strand
CGGTCCGGCACGATGTAGCTGACCTGCTTTGCGCCCAGCAGGCGCAGGCCGCGCAGCGCCACGGCGCAGGCGGTGGCGCCATCGCAGTCGTAGTCGGCCACCACACAGATCTTTTGATTCGCGGCCAGGGCATCGGCCAGCAGCAGCGCCGCCTCTTGCGTGCCTTTCATGGCCGACGGCGGCAGCAGCCGGCCCAGGGTGTCGTCGAGTTCGTCGGCGGTCAGCACGCCGCGCGCGGCGTAAAGCTGTGCCAACAGGGGGTGGATGCCAGCCTGCTCCAGCGCCCAGACGCTGCGCGGCGGGGCTTCACGTACTATGATTTTCATAGCTGCTCGCGCCCGTCCCATATGGGCTGGAGGCCTAAAACATGCTTGATTCGGGGCCAGAGGCCGGCGCTGGCAGGAACAAAACTTTGTGCTGCCCGGCCGCCGCACAGCGTCAATCGCGCGTCCCCGCCGGCTCGCAGGACGGCCAGCAGCGCGGCGCAAGAATCGGCGTCCACCAGCTGCCAGGCCTGCGCATGTGCGGCCGCATCGCGGCGCAAGGCCGGCGCGTACAGGCGCGATTCCACCCGCACCTCGGGTGCGGTGGGGAGCGTTTGCTCCAGCACACCGGCGCCAGTGACCCAGAAGGAGTTGACCGGCGCCAGGCCCCGCTGCTGCCGCGCTTCATTGGCGGGGTGGGTGTAGAGCAGCATTTGCATCTCGTTTTGCAGCCGGCGCAGGGTGGCGGCCGGCGTTCCGGCGCCGTCCAGCAACGAGCGCGTCAGGTGCCGGCCCATCAGGGTGTCCATGGAGACGCTGCGCAGGCCGCGAAACACCTCGCCAGTGGCCAGCCAGGTGCCGGGCAGCCGGCCATCGGGCGCCAGCGTGATGCCGTCTTCGAGAAAGTAGGGCGCCATGGCGGCCAGCAGCGTGCGGGAGGTTTCTTCGTCGAGCGCCAGGTCTTCAGGCGGCGACAGCCGCACATGGTCGGCGCCGACCTGCCAGTGGCACAGTTTGATGAAGGCGCAGGGTGTTTCCAGGGTGCCGGTCTCGAAGGCGGCCCAGGGAATCTGGCCGGGATCGCCAGGCAGCCCATTGGCCTGGGCCAGTGCCAGCTCAAAAGGGGTGGACGGGTCGTCCTCTCCGCAGCTGATGCGGTTGTCCGGCGCCATCGCTGCCAGCAGCGCGCGCAGATTCGGGGTCAGTGGCGGCAGGGGCGGCGCAGCTTCGCCGGCGTCCTGGGGCATCACGGCCCCGGCAATGATCAGATGAAGTTTGTCCGGCATGGGCCTATTGTCCGGGATTGCCGGGACGGTCAAGAGGGCTTGCGGGCCTGATGCCACAATTGGCACCATGCAAATCCCCTACGAACTGATTCTGGGCTGGCGCTACACCCGCGCAGGCCGCGCCACGCGGCGCAACGGTTTTATTTCCTTCATCTCGGGTGTCTCCATGCTGGGCATCGCGCTCGGTGTGGCGGCGCTGATCATTGTGCTCAGCGTGATGAACGGTTTCCAGAAGGAAGTGCGCGACCGCATGCTGGGCGTGATTTCTCACATCGAGGTGTTTGCGCCCAACGGTGCGGCGCTGCCCGACGTGGCGACCACCCTGGCGGAAATCAAACAGAACCCGAGCGTGGTCGGTGCCGCCAGTTTCATCGCCGCACAGGCCCTGCTGGCGCGCGGCGAAGACATGAAGGGCACGCTGGTGCGCGGCATCGACCCGGCGCTGGAGGGCGAGGTCACCGATCTCGCCGCCGCCTCGGTCAGCACGCTGGCCCGGCTGGTGCCCGGACAATTTGGCGTGGTGCTGGGCGGCGAGCTGGCGCGTGCGCTAGGCGTGCGCGAGGGCGACAACGTGACCCTGATTGCCCCCAGCGGCCAGGTGACGCCGGCCGGCGTGGTACCGCGCCTCAAGCAGATGACGGTGGTCGGCACCTTCGACTCGGGCCACTTCGAGTACGACTCGGCGCTGGTGATGCTGCACCAGGACGATGCCGCCAAAATCTTCCGCCTCGAAGGCCCGACCGGCATACGCATCAAGCTCAAGGACCTGCACCAGGCGCGCGAAGTCGCCGCCGAGCTGTCGCGCAGCCTCAGCGGCGATTTGCTGATCCGCGACTGGACGCGCCAGAACCGCACCTGGTTTGCCGCGGTGCAGCTCGAAAAACGCATGATGTTCATCATCCTGACGCTGATCGTCGCCGTCGCCGCCTTCAATCTGGTCAGCACCCTGGTGATGACGGTGACCGACAAACGCGCCGACATCGCCATCCTGCGCACCCTGGGCGCCAGCCCGAAAAGCATCATGGGCGTGTTCATGGTTCAGGGCGCCATGGTCGGTGTCATCGGCACGCTGTCGGGGCTGCTGCTGGGCCTGGGTATTGCGCTCAACATCGACGTGATTGTTCCGGCGCTGGAGCGGGCGCTCAATGCC
This sequence comes from Pseudomonadota bacterium, assembly GCA_040385775.1. Classification (GTDB taxonomy): domain Bacteria; phylum Pseudomonadota; class Gammaproteobacteria; order Burkholderiales; family Burkholderiaceae_C; genus Polaromonas. Next base: position 4,235 of record JAZKGR010000182.1, on the reverse strand, counting down.
AGCTTCCTGCCCAAGGACATTTATTTGATCAGCCGCATGCCCAGCGACCCGCAGTACGCCGACATCATGCCGATTGCCGTGATTGCGCTGGTGCTGTCTTTCCTGGCCACCATTTATCCGAGCTGGCGCGCCAGCCGCGTCAACCCCGCAGAGGCGTTAAGGTATGAGTGAAGTTGTTCTGAAGGCCCAGGGCCTGACCAAACGTTTCCACGAAGGTCCGATCGACCTGACCGTGCTGCACGGCGTAGACCTGCAGGTGTTCGCCGGCGAAACCCTGGCCATCGTCGGTGCTTCCGGCTCTGGCAAATCGACCTTGCTGCACCTGATGGGCGGGCTGGACGCGCCCACCAGCGGCAGTGTCGAGCTCAAGGGGCAAGAGATGTCGGCGCTGTCGCCGGCAGAGCAGGGCGAGCTGCGTAACCAGCATCTGGGTTTTGTCTACCAGTTCCACCACCTGCTGCCGGAGTTCAGCGCGCTCGACAACGTGGCCATGCCGCTGTGGATACGCCGCCAGGACCGCGAGCAGGCGGCGGAAACCGCCCAGGCCATGCTGGCCAGCGTCGGCCTGAAGGACCGCAGCCACCACCGCCCCGCCGAACTCTCGGGCGGCGAGCGCCAGCGTGTGGCGATCGCCCGCGCGCTGGTGACGCGCCCGGCCTGCGTGCTGGCCGACGAGCCGACCGGCAACCTGGACCGCTCCACCGCCGATGGGGTGTTTGAGCTGATGCTGCAACTGGCACGCGAGCATGGAACGGCCTTTGTGATGGTCACGCACGACGAAAGTCTGGCGGCGCGCTGCGGCCGGCGTTTCCGCCTGGTTTCGGGTCGTTTGTCGGCCTGGGAATAAGCCGGGCCGGCCTGCCGCAAGGTCAATTTGCGGCCCCTGGCCCTTAAAACAGGGGCAAGTGCATAATCCTTCAGCCCCTTGGGACGCCACGCGTCCCCGGCGCCCAGGTTTTTCAACATGCCCAGCAGCTTCCTGCCTGCGGTCCAGGACCAGCCCCTCTCGCATGACCGACCATTACACCGCCCTCGGCCTGAACAGCGCAGCAACGCTGGCCGACGTCAAAAAAGCCTTTCGCCAGCAGGCTTCTTTCTGGCACCCGGACAAAAATGACCACCCCCAGGCGGCTGAGCGCTTCCGGGCAGTGCAGCAGGCCTACGAGGTGCTGTCGGACGCCGGGAAGCGCGAGGCCTATGACGACAACCGCCGGCGCAACCTGCTCGACAGCCCGATAGACACGGCGCGTGTCATCTGGACCGACTATCTGAACCCCTTGGCAAGCGCTGCTGACCGAAAGACACCTTGAGCATCTCCCCCTATTTCCTCGACCTGCGCTCGGCCTACCAGTCCGAACTGGATGACCTGCGTTTCGACTCCGAAGGCCTCGACGTGCTGCAGCAGCGCCTGGCCGGCAAACGCGAGCAGATCGCCTTTCTGGTCCAGATGATGGACATCAGCCCGGAGATGGTGGCGGTGGTTTTTCACCAGGGGTTTGGCTTTACCGAAAAAGCCGTGATGGAGCAACTGCTCACACACGAGGAGCATGAGTTGCCGTCATGGGCCAGCCTGGGGGCCGGCTTCGAACTGAAGTCCTGGGCCCGAGAGCTGGCCGATGCTGTTCTGCAGGCGCCGGGCGGGGACAAGTTCCTGGCGCTGACGGCCGGCCTCGAATACATGGCCAGCCTGCCGGTCGCCGTTGGCATCATCGTCAGCGACGACGACGGTGATGAGGACGAAGACGGCGTGCAGGATGGCGACGACGAGCTGGTGATGTTTGAGGACGATGGCGAGGGCGGCCAGGGCAGCGACGCCCGCGCGCGCCAGGAGGCAGGCGCCGACTGGCTGGTCCAGCAGGGCTTCGACCAGAAAGACTGAATCAAGCACATGCACCCGAAAGTGAAATCACCATGAGCCAATATCTCGCCCTGATTGAAAAAACCCAAAGCCTGATCGCGGCCGGCGATATCGTCGGCGCCGAGTCGGCACTGGTCGAGCTGGCCGATACCGAAGGCGATGGCGCGCTGATGGTGGTGCTCGAACAATTGCCGCCCAAGGACGTGCTGGCCGTGATCCGCGAATACGACAATTCGAAAGAGTCGGTGGTCGGCCTGCTGGTATCGCCCGCGCAATTCGCACGCGCCGTGGTGATCGAAAAACTCTACAAGGACCTGACCCGCACCCACCTGCGCGGCATGGTCAATGCGGTGATCTTCCGCGAGGATGCGGACCCGGTGGAATTCCTCACCGCCATCGGCGACCTCGATGGTGGCGCCGAGGCCCTGGCCGATTATTTTTCCGACCAGTGGAGCCGGGTCGAGGGTTTTGCACGCAGCGGCAGTTTTGATCCGGCCGACGAGTACGGCAAGATGTTGTCGCAGTCCGCCCTGCTGGCTTCGGCTTACGAGCGACCGCGTGTGCAGCAGGATGAAATCGCCGACCGCGACTGGATGCAGCTGGCCTGGATTCTTCGTTACGAACTGCCCGACCTGTTCATTGAGATGCTGATGGTGTTGCGTGCCAAGGGCAGTGCGCACCAAGCCGCCCCCGACGAAGAGGACGAAGAAGACATGCTGGACGACGGCAAGGTCGAGACCGGCGACACCGACCGCGGCAAGGCCACACCGACGGCCCGCGAGTCCGACGAGGAATCGGCGATCTGAAGCTGCACCCGCCCATGTCTTCGCCTTCTGCCGTCTCGCTTTACGACGCCCGTCCTTTTTTCGAGAAGGCCTTGCAGCACGGTATCCAGCACGGCATCATCAGCCCTGAAAAGATCGAGGCCATGCGCGTCGAAGGTCCCAAGGGCCTGGTGCAGATCGCGCGTTACTTCGGCAATGAATTTTTGCGCCCGGAGCTTGAAAAAGCCCGAGACCGCATGGTCAACCTGGTCAGCCTGTACCTCGAAAGCAGCTGCGGCGGCGATGTCCAGCAGGCGGCCGAGTCACTGCGCGACTTTTCGCTGCTGTCGCGCTCCAAGGGCGGCTCGGACATGCTCAAGGCCCTGATCGCCATGCCGCAGAATAGCCATTTCGGCATGAACGAGCGCGGCGGCTTCAAGGACGAACACATTCCGCTGCTGGCCAAATGGTCGCTGCGCAGCCTGGCCGACTACCAGGCCGAATTCGCCCGGCGCAGCCAGGTGGCGCAGCTGGTGGACGCGGCCCTGTGGCTGGCCGCCGAACTCGGCATGGACGCGGACGAGCTCGAAGAAGCCGGCAAGGATGCCGAAGCCGTGATCCGCAGCGCCTTGCTGGTGTTGGCGGCCGGGCGCATCGAGATGCCGGACTGGGTCGCATTTGAAAAAATGATTGCCGCGCTGCGCAAAAAGCATGGATCGGCCCAGGCCGCGCTGCCGGTCGTCGTTCCGAAGAAGCTTCCGGCCCACCTGCGTTCGGCCGTGGAGGCAGTGCGTCAGTCGGTGCTGGCCGATGCGCCCAAAATTCTCGACGCTGCCTTGCCGGCACGCGCCCTGTTCGACCGCAGCCCGGCCTTCATGGGGCGTTACTTCTGGGTGGAAGATGCTTTGGCCGAGGTTGACCATCATGAGCGCTCCGCGTCGGCGGCCTGGAACAAGGTGACCGGCGGCAATGCCGACGACGGTTCGCTGCTGACCCTGTTCCTGTGTATTGCCGCCGGCTCCGCGCCCAAAACATTGCTGAGCGAAAAAAGCGCCACAGCGCTGCTGCGCAAGATCCGCAAGTCCGGCTTCCATCCGGCACTGGCCCACCAGTACATCGTGGACCACGCGCCGGCGCAGCACCAGGATGCGTATTCCAGCTTGTGGGAAGCCTTTGTCGACGAGGCGCAGGCCACGCTGGAGAGTGATGCGGTTCATTCGCTCAACGATGCGCTGGCCTTGCTGCGGCGGGAATGCCACGTGCAATAAGCGGTTCCACCTGGTTAGAGAAACACGCTTTTCTTTAAGCAATTTCTGGCTACAATCCTCGTCCTGTATGCGTTGTCAGCTATTGAATTCGTAGCGACCGGCTGTCATCCCGGACTTGATCCGGGATCCATGTTCGAGGACCGCCACCGCTCGGGCTGAGCATGTCGAAGCCGTCTTTGCTTCGTTTGTTCGGGGCTGGCCAACAAGCCGGGGGTTGCCCGGCGGCAACTCACTTTTCTTTTGCGTCGCCAAAAGAAAAGTAAGCAAAAGAAAAGGCGACCCGATGGTCCGGGTCCCTTCGCTTCGCTGCGGGCAACCTGCGGTGCTCGCCGAAAACGGGGTCTC
>JAZKGR010000181.1:0-6773 GCA_040385775.1 Pseudomonadota bacterium | reverse complement strand
GCCGAAGGCGAGTTCGAGCTCGACCCCGGCTGGACCGAGCACCGCAGGTTGCCCGCAGCGAAGCGAAGGGACGCAGACAGTAGGGTCGCCTTTTCTTTGGTGACTTTCTTTTGGCGAAGCAAAAGAAAGTTACTTGCCGCCGGGCAACCCCCGGCCAACAGACGCGCACCAACCACCAAACATCGAAGCAGCCAGAGATGGATTTCGGATCAAGTCCGGGACGACAGTCCCACCCCACCCCAACTGCTGTATGGTCAGCGCATGCGCTTCTTCTTCACCCTTGTGCTGCTCATGACGGCCACCCTGAGCGTCGCGCAGACAGCGACACCGGTTCAAACGCAAAACGCACTGGCCCTGGCGGTCCGCTCGCAAGCGGTGCTCAATGAATACGTGATCGGCGCCATCGAACCCGAGGCCATGAAGTACGCGCAGCGTTTGCGGTTGACCCAGGCCGCGCTGGATGGGCAGCGACGCCAGTGGCCCACCGTGAGTACCGGGCCCGATCCCTGGGACAGTTATCGCGCCTGCAAAAACGCGCTTGAAAAAGCCTCTTATGTGGCCGGGCTTTCAGGCATGAAAGCGGTCAGCACATTGGACAACACCGTCTTCAATGCCGAGAAAGCCAGGTTGCAGCAACTCCGGGCTGACTGCAAGCGCCAGATCGGCACAGGCACCGAAGGCAGCAAGGGCAGCAAAGCCGTGCCGGGATAAGTAGCGCCAGGCTCCTGGCTCAGCGCCCCACTACCGACCAGCCGGCCTTGAGGTTGGCCTTGTCGTTCTCGTACTCCCACGCGGTGCCGCAGCGGTCGCACCGGTACTTGGTGACGGTGACCAGCGCGCCGCCGCGCCGCTCTTGCCGGTTGTTGCCCTGCACAAGCTCCGGGTGACCCGGCGCCTTGCGCCAGTTGCGCTGGATGCCGGCGCAGGAGTCGCACAGCGCCATTTTCTTGAGTTCGTTCTGGCGCTCGTTTGCTTGTGAGGTGTCGTCGGTCATGGTGGGGCTCTTGAAGTGGGGTGACGCGGGCCTGCCAAGGCTGGCGTGATCCCGCTATTGTCGCGCCTTGGATGCCTGCTTGTCATTGCGGGCTGGCCCCGCAATCCATGCCGCGCGTCATACCGGCGGGCCGGAGTTGTCCTGATGTCCCAATTGCAAGCCAAATCGGGCTCCGGCCCCCGTGTGACGGGGGCTAGCAGCTATCAAAACAGGAGCGTTTGGAGTCGCCAACATGGATCCCGGATCAAGTCCGGGATGACAAGACCTCTGTCGCGTCCGGGAGTAAAGCCCGCCCCTGTCATTGCGGGCCAGACCCGCAATCCATGCCTCCGCATTCCTCCCTCAGCCCGCGCTCAGCGCCCGCAGCCGCTGATGCGCCGCGTCGTCCGCATCGACGGGCTGCTGCTGCTTGGCCTTCAGGTAGTGGTCGGTGAACACGTCGAGGTAAGCGGTCAGCGTCTCGGCCGCGTGCGCCTCACCTGCCAGCGCCAAGCACAGCGCCGCCACTTCCGAGGTGCAGAAATGTTCATCGCGCTGCGAGCGGCGCAGCTTGTAGCTGGAGAGCTGCTCGCTCTGCAGGCTCAGCACCGGCAGCTTGTCGAGGTAGGGGCTTTTGCGAAACATCTTGCGCGCCTCGGGCCAGGTCGCGTCGAGCAACACAAACAGCGGGCGCTTGTCCTCGGAGTCAGCAGGCCGCACTTCCGTCACCACCCGCGCGCTATCGACAAATTCACCCGGAAACACCAGGTAAGGCTGCCACTGCGGATCGGCCAAGAGCGTAATCAGCGCCGGATCGACCTCGGTGCGCGCCCAGCCAAACGCAAAGGTGTCGGTGACCACATCGGCCACCAGCCAGCCGGTGTTGCTGGGTTTGAGCGCTTCGATGTCGGCCATCAGCAGGCACACACCCGCACGCACAGGCAGCAGCGGGCGCAAGGCGCAGAGGCAGTGGCTGGGCAACAAGCGGCAACCGGTGCAGCGCTCACCGCGCGGGCCGCCACGTGCCAGAAAAGGTTTGGAGCTGCGCGCCAGGCGCGCGCTGCGCAGGCGCGAGACGGCGTGGGGCGGGTGAAGGGCTGGGGGCATGCGGGTTTGTGTACTATACTACCAAAATCGCAAAGGTAGTATATGTCACTCTATCAAGAGTTCTCCGCTGCTGCCCAGACTGCATTTGCAGGGGTGGACGATGCCGCGCGTCAGGCGGACTTGAAGCGCAGCATTGCTGATCTGCCGGGCGGGTTTGCCAAAAAAAATGTGTCTGGCCGCGCCTACTGGTACTACCAGGTCAAGATGCCGGACGGCGAGTTGCGCCAGTCTTATGTGGGCCCCGACGACGACGCCACCCGCGCCTTGATCGAGCGCCACGCCGACCCGGCGGCAAAACTTGCCAAACAGCAGATGGTGCGCATCACCCGAGCGGCGATTGAGCTGGGCTGTGCGGACATTCCAGCCAAACATGCACGCGTGATCGAGCGCCTGGCAGACAGCGGCCTGTTTTCTGCCGGTGCCATTCTTGTCGGGACGCATGCGTTCCTGGCCTACCAAAACATCTTTGGTGTGCGCTGGAGTGCGGGCACCGCCACGCTGGACCTCGACTTTGCCCATGCCGGTCGCAATGTCTCGCTGGCGTTGCCTGAGAACCTGAAGCTGGACACCACAGCAACCATTGACTCGCTGGAAATGGGATTTGTCCCCAACCAGAAACAGACCTCGTTTAAAAAAGCCGACGAACCGGATTTCGACCTCGACTTCCTGACCTCACGCGGCAGGGCCGGCGATGCACCGGTCAACGTGGAGCGGCTAAACCTGACCATGCAACCTTTGCGCTTCATGGAGCTGTCGCTGCAGGACCCGGTGCGAAGCACGCTCATTGCCCGCAACGGCCCCATCGTTGTCAATCTCCCGCGGCCGCAGCGATATGCCCTGCACAAGCTGCTGGTGTACGGTGAGCGGCCACAAGTCCAGAGAACCAAGGCGCGCAAGGATGTCGCACAGGCTGCGGCCTTGCTGGACTATTTACTGGTGCACGACGCCGCCGAAGTGGCCGCCATGTGGCTGGATGTGAACGCACGCGGACCTGGCTGGCGCAAGCGCCTGAAAGAGGGTTTCCAGGCGATGACGGTCTTGTACCCGGACTGCAATTTTCAGGAGCGGCTGGACAACGCCCTGGCCGCCGGCTGAGGGTGCAGTCCGCTCAGGCCGCAGGCCGGTGCAACCCACACAGCTTATTGCCGTCCGGGTCGCGCAGGTAGGCCAGGTAGAGCTTGCCCACAGCGCCATCGCGAAAGCCCGGCGGATCTTCACAGGTGGTGCCGCCATTGGCGATGCCCGCCGCATGCCACGCGTCCGTCTGCTCGGGCGACTCCATCTTGAAGCCGATGGTGCTGCCGTTGCCATGGCAAGCCGCTTCGCCATTGATGGCGGTGCTGATGGCGAAAGTGCCCGTCTTGCTGCGGTAGAAGTACCGATTCTTGTTGGCGACGCCGGGGGCTATGCCCAGGGTGCCGAGCACCGCGTCATAAAACTTCTTTGAGGCTTCGAGGTCGTTAACGCCGACCATCACATGACTGAACATTGGGTTTGTCTCCGTGGGTGCCCGGATGGGCGGGTTGGGATTGGCTGATGGTAATGGATGGCTGACACTGAAGCGGTAGCCTGCAAATCCGGTGCCGACAACCCTTCCCGCCTCGCTGTCAAGCCCTTCTCCCACAAGCCGCGCCAAGCCCCGGTCCGATAATTGCGTCATGACCCAGATGCGGCCCGTCGCCACCACTGTTCCCGACATCGTCCTTCCGGACGAGCCAGGCACCACGGTGACGACGGTGGATGTCACCGTGGTGAAAGTTGGCGAAGTCACGGTGGTCGAGACGCAGCAGGTCTTCGACCCGAACAGCACCGCACACTTCCAGACCAAGATGACCCGGGCGCCGGTCTGGTTCGTCTCCATCGTGGCCAGCAACCACCGCGAGAAGCACCGCTTCCGTGAAGAACTGGCGCACATCAAGGGCGCGTGGCCGCTGCTGATGAAGCAGCGCAAGGGCGGCACCTGGACGCCGGACGACAAGGTGCAGCTGAAGGCTGCGGTGCGTTCGGCCTCCTCGGTCAGCCCCTATTTGTTCATTTGGGCGATTCCGGGCTCCATGGTCTTGCTGCCTTTCCTGGCCTGGTTTCTGGACCGGCAGCGCAAAAAGCGCGCGGTCGAGCGCCGCCGGCTCAAGGAAGAATAATCCGGGCTGGCCGAGTTTTCATGCATCAAATCGGGCTCCAGCCCCCGTCCAGCGGGAGCCGGCAGCTATCAAAATCAGAGTAACAAGCCGGGTGACCCCGCCAGCGCCGTGCCGGTTTAAAGTCAAGCCTTGTCCTCTCCCCCAAGGTATTCCATGAACATCGCCTCCCTTAAAGAAGTCGTCAGCGCTGAAGAGTGGCAACTGCGCGTGGACCTGGCCGCGGCTTACCGGCTGGTGGCGCTGTATGGCTGGAGCGACCTGGTCTTCACGCACATCAGTGCGCGGGTGCCGGGGCCAGAGCATCACTTTCTGATCAACCCTTATGGCCTGATGTTTGACGAGATCACGGCTTCGTCGCTGGTCAAGATCGACGCGCAGTGCAACAAGGTGATTGATTCGCCGTACCCGGTGAACCCGGCGGGGTTTGTGATTCACAGCGCGGTGCATGAGGCGCGGCACGACGCGGGTTGCGTCATGCACACGCACACGCGGGCCGGCGTGGCGGTCAGCGCGCAGAAGGGCGGCATCTTGCCGATTTCGCAGCAGTCGGCTTTCATCCTGGCTTCGCTCGGTTACCACGACTACGAAGGTGTGGCCTTTCGCAACGACGAGAAGCCGCGCCTGCAGAAAGACCTGGGCGCGGCCACGCACCTGGTGCTGCGCAACCATGGCCTGCTGGTGGTGGGCAAGACGGTTGCCGACGCTTTCGCCAGCATGTACCGCTTTGAAAGCACCTGCCAGATCCAGCTCAGCGCGCAGGCCGGCGGCGGCGAGCTGATTCATTTCGGCCCCGAGATCTGGACCGCCGACGACAGCTCGGGCGCCTATGTGCGCGCCGGTGGCATAGGCGGCGCTTTCATGTGGCCGGCGCTGCTGCGCAAGCTGGACCGGATAGACGCGAGCTACCGGGACTGAGCCGTCATCTGACGCGGTTTATGCATAAAATCGGCCTCCAGCCCCCGTCCAGCGGGAGCAAGCAGCTATCAAAACAGGAGCGTTTGAACTGGGCACAGCTACTATGAAGGACTGCCATGTCTGAACACGCCGACTTTCTGATCATCGGTGGCGGCATCGCCGCTGCGTCGGTGGGCTACTGGCTGGCGCCGCATGGGCGGGTGATTTTGCTGGAGCGGGAGTCGCAGCCGGGTTACCACTCGACCGGGCGCTCGGCGGCGCTGTTCATGGAAAGTTATGGCACGCCGCAGGTGCGCGCGCTGACGATGGCGAGCCGGGCCTTTTTTGACAACCCGCCCGAAGGCTTTAGCGAACACCCGCTGATCTCGCCGCGCGGCGCCATGATGGTCGCCACGCAGGGCGAAGATGCGCTGCTGGACGAACAGTGGGAGGTGTTCCGCAGCGTCACGCCGCATGCGCGTTTGCTCAGCAGCGCTGAAGCCTGCGCGCTGGTGCCGGTGCTGCGTCCGGAGAAGGTGCTGGGCGCGGTGCTGGAGCCCGACGCCGCCGACATGGATGTGGACGCGATTCATCAGGGGTTTCTGCGCGGGCTGCGGCGCGCCGGCGGCAGCGTGGTGTGCAACGCCGAAGTGACGGCGCTGGCGCGCACCGGCGGCGTCTGGCAAGTGCAGGCGGGCGGACAAACGTATGAGTCGGCGGTGGTCATCAACGCGGCGGGTGCCTGGGCCGATGTGGTGGCGGCCCTGGCCGGCGTCGGGCCCATCGGCCTGGAGCCGCGCCGCCGCTCGGCGTTTATCTTCGCGCCGCCCGAGGGCATCCACAGCGCCGCCTGGCCTCTGACGGCCAGCATAGCCGAAGGCTGGTACTTCAAGCCGGACGCGGGCATGTTGCTGGGCTCACCGGCCAATGCCGACCCGGTGGCGCCGCAAGACATTCAGCCCGAGGAGCTGGACATCGCCATGGCGATTCACCGCATCGAGGAGATGACCACCCTGAGCATCCGCCGCCCGACGCGCACCTGGGCCGGGCTGCGCTCCTTTGTGGCCGACGGTGATCTGGTGGGCGGCTTCGACGCCGAAGCACCGGGTTTCTTCTGGGTCGCGGCGCAAGGCGGCTACGGCATCCAGACCTCGGCCGCCATGGGTGAGGCCTGCGCCGCACTCGCGCGCGGCCTGCCGTTGCCGGAACGCATCGCCAGCTTCGCCCTGAGCGAAGCCATGCTGTCGCCGGCACGGCTGCGAAAACCTTGCTAACTACTCACCCCCGTTCGCCCTGAGCCTGTCGAAGGGCTGGGTGATGAGCAGCATGGCTTCGACGAGCTCAGCCCGAACGGTGTGGGAATCTGAGTAGTTACAAACCTTGAGCTAAACAGGCGTTTTGCCCGCACGCAGTGCGCGCAACGCGCTATCAATATCAGAGCGTCTCGGTCGAAGAGCCTGCGGCAGCCGTCCCCACAGGCATCTTCAGCACGCGCTGAATCGTCTGCAGCAAGTCGGTGTTGGAGGTCGAGGCCTTGACCAGCACCGCATCGGGCCGGGTGCCGGCGTCGGGCAACACTTCGCTGGCAGAAAACACCACCAGTGCCGGCCGGGGCTGCAGGCTGTCGATCAGCTCGACCAGGTCCCAGCCGGACTCGC
>JAZKGR010000180.1:0-21323 GCA_040385775.1 Pseudomonadota bacterium | reverse complement strand
AGATGAAATACACGACAAAAATCGGCAGCAGCGGCAACCAGTTCCAGGACAGGAAATTCATGCCGTAACCCACGCCCATGCCTTTGGCCTGGCTCATCACGATGTCGGTCATGTTCAGGCTGGCCGAGACCATCAGGACCACGACCAGGCAGAAACCCATGGCGATCTCATAACTGACCATCTGGGCCGACGCGCGCATCGCGCCCAGGAAGGCGTACTTGGAGTTGGAGGCCCAGCCCGCGATGATCACGCCATAAACCTCCAGCGAGGTGACAGCCATCAGGAACAGCAGGCCGGCATTGATGTTGGCCAGCGCCACATCGGGGCCGAAGGGAATAACCACCCAGGCCACCAGCGCCGGCATGATGGTCATGATGGGGCCCAGCACAAACAGGCCTTTGCTGGCCGCCGTCGGGATGATGATTTCCTTGGTCAGCAGCTTGAGCGCATCGGCAATCGGCTGCAGCAGGCCAAAGGGACCAATGCGGTTGGGGCCCAGACGGATCTGGGTAAAACCAATGGCCTTGCGTTCCCACAGGGTCAGGTAGGCCACGCAGCCCATGAGCGGCGCCACCACACAGATGATCTTGATCAGCGTCCAGATGACCGGCCACACCGTACCGGGCCAGATGCCGCCCATCAGTCCCTGGCCGGCGTTGAAGATCGTGTCAATCATGCGGCGACTCCTTCAGCAGCGATGCGCCGTGCATCGGCGGTCAGTTGCAGCGACGTTGCGCGCCGCACCAGGCTGTCGAGCTGGTAAATGCTGGCCACCACCGGGGCACCCTGCCCTGCAGTCAGCTGGATAGCCGACGTGCTGCTGTTGTCCAGGCGCTCAGCCGGCACCTGCGCCGACTGTGCACCCTCGATCTGCTTGAGCACCTCCTGCGAAGCCTCGAAATCAAAACCAGGCAACTCAAGCAGGTTGGCCATGACGCGCAACACCTTCCAGGCAGGACGCGTTTCGCCCAGGGGCTTGACCACGGCATGGAAGCTCTGCACGCGACCTTCGGCGTTCACGAAGGTACCCGGTGTTTCGGTGAACGGCGAGATCGGCAGCAACACGTCGCTGAAGTCCATGTTGGCCTTGAAAGGGCTCAGGGTCACGACCATTTGCGCGGCGTTCAGAGACGCCTTGGCTGCCACACCGGCTGCCGAATCAAATTCAGGCTCGGTATTGAGCAGCAACACCGCCTTGAGCTTGCCCGCCAGCATTTGCCCGGCGTCCATGCCTTCGCCAGACGGCAAGGCACCCGCGAGTTGCGCGCCCACGGTGTTGGCGGCTTCCGTCAGGTAACCCACGCTGGCGCCAGTTTGCGCGGCGATCCAGTTGGCAAGCGCCAGCAGGCTGCTTGCATTGGCGTGATGAGCGGCGGCATTGCCCAGCAGGATGGCCTTGCGTTCACCCCCCATCAAGGACTTGGCGATGGCTTTGGCGGCGTCCGTGGCCTGGCCCGCAGCGGGAGCGGTCACACTCTTTTCAACAGCAATCGCAGCGGCGACATCGGCCAGCGCCTGCGCCCAGCCGGCCGGCTCGGCCAGCACGCTGTTGGCCACAGGCATGGCCCAGGCATCGGCAGAGGCCAGTTCCGCTATGGAATTAATAGCACTCAAGGCACAACCCTTGCGGACAGACTGGCGAATCCGCTGTGCAAACAGCGGATGGTCCTTGCGCAGGTTGGCGCCCACCACCAGCACACGCTGCAATTGCGACAGGGAAGCGATCGAGGTGCCCAGCCAGCGCACGCCGGCTTGCGGGCCGAATTCGGCGTTGCGCAGGCGGTAGTCAATGTTGCCGCTACCCAGGCCGCGCATCAGCGACGCCGCCAGGTACAACTCTTCAAGCGTGCTGTGCGGGCTGGCCAGCGTGCCAATGCTTGCCGCGCCATGATCGGCTTTGATCTGCTTCAAGCCGTTGGCCACATATTCGAGCGCGGTCTGCCAGTCAACAGCTTTCCACTCGCCGCCCTGCTTGATCATGGGCGTTTTCAGGCGCTCGTCGCTGCCCAGCGCTTCGTAAGAGAAGCGGTCGCGGTCAGCAATCCAGCACTCGTTGACATCTTCGTTTTCCAGCGGCACGACACGCATGACCTGGTTGTTCTTGACCTGGACGATCAGGTTGGCGCCGGTGGAGTCGTGCGGGCTTACCGACTTGCGACGTGACAACTCCCAGGTCCGGGCGCTGTAGCGGAAAGGCTTGCTGGTCAGCGCGCCGACCGGGCAGATGTCGATCATGTTGCCCGACAGCTCGGAGTCCACCGACATGCCGACAAAAGTCTCGATCTCCGCGTGTTCGCCGCGGTGCGACATGCCGAGCTCCATCACGCCGGCCACTTCCTGGCCAAAACGCACGCAGCGCGTGCAGTGGATGCAGCGGCTCATCTCCTGCATGGAGATCAGTGGACCAACATCCTTGTGGAACACCACGCGTTTTTCTTCTTCGTAGCGCGAGCCGCTGCCGCCGTAACCAACGGCCAGGTCCTGCAGCTGGCATTCGCCGCCCTGGTCGCAGATCGGGCAATCGAGCGGGTGGTTGATCAGCAAAAACTCCATCACGCCCTTCTGGGCCTTGATGGCTTTGTCGCTCTTGGTGTGCACGATCATGCCCTGCGTCACGGGCGTGGCGCAGGCCGGCATGGGCTTGGGCGCCTTCTCGACGTCGACCAGGCACATGCGGCAATTGGCAGCGATGCTGAGTTTCTTGTGATAACAGAAATGCGGAATGTAGGTGCCAGCCTTTTCGGCTGCGTGCATCACCGTGCTGCCTTCGAGCACTTCCACTTTCTGGCCGTCGAGTTCTATTTCAACCATATGTATTTCTTTCCGCAATCAGGCTTGCAGGGAAGCCTGAACCGCGGCGGGGGAAGCGGGAGGTATTTGCGGCTTGATCATGGCCTCAAACTCGTGGCGGAAATGCTTGATCATGGCGCGCACCGGCATGGCCGCAGCATCACCGAGCGCACAGATGGTGCGGCCCTGGATGTTGTCGGCCACAGAGTTGAGCAGGTCCAGGTCCGTCTGGCGGCCTTGCCCCTTGTGGATGCGGTCCACCATGCGCCACAGCCAGCCCGTACCCTCACGGCACGGCGTGCACTGGCCGCAGGACTCATGCATGTAGAAGTAGGACAGGCGCTTCAGCGACTCGACCATGCAGCGGCTGTCGTCCATCACGATCACCGCGCCCGAGCCCAGCATGGAGCCTGCCTTGGCGATCGAGTCGTAGTCCATGGTGCATTCCATCATGATGGAAGCCGGCAGCACCGGTGCGGAGGACCCGCCAGGAATCACGGCCTTGAGTGTGCGGCCCTTGCGCACGCCGCCGGCCAGCTCCAGCAGCTTGCTGAAAGGTGTGCCCATGGGCACTTCGTAATTGCCGGGCAGCTCGACATCGCCGGACACCGAATAGATCTTGGTGCCGCCGTTGTTGGGCTTACCGCATTCGAGGTAGGCCTGGCCGCCGTTGCGGATGATCCAGGGCACGGCCGCAAAGGTCTCGGTGTTGTTGATGGTGGTCGGTTTGCCGTACAGGCCAAAACTCGCCGGGAAAGGCGGCTTGAAACGCGGCTGGCCTTTTTTGCCCTCCAGCGACTCCAGCAAGGCGGTTTCCTCGCCGCAGATGTAGGCGCCGAAGCCATGCGAGGCATGCAGCTGGAAGCTGAAGGTGCTGCCAAGGATTTTGTCGCCGAGCAGGCCAGCCGCACGGGCTTCTTCCAGCGCCTCTTCAAAACGCTGGTAGGTCGCGAAAATTTCGCCGTGGATGTAGTTGTAGCCGACGCTGATGCCCATGGCGTAGGCGGCAATCGCCATGCCCTCGATCACGCTGTGCGGGTTGTACTGCATGATGTCGCGGTCTTTGCAGGTACCCGGCTCGCCTTCGTCAGAATTGCAGACCAGGTACTTCTGCCCCGGGAACTGGCGCGGCATGAAACTCCACTTCAGCCCGGTCGGAAAACCGGCGCCGCCGCGGCCGCGCAGGGCGCCCGCCTTGACTTCGGCAATCACCTGATCCGGCGTCATGCCCTGGCCATCACCCTGCGCGAGGATCTTGCGCAGCGCCTGGTAGCCGCCGCGCGCTTCGTAGTCTTTCAGGCGCCAGTTGTTGCCGTCGAGATCGGCCAGGATCTGCGGATTGATGTGGCGGCCGTGAAAACAGGTCTGCACGCCGGTGGCAGCAAACTGCGACAGCACGTTCTGCGCAGCGGGATTGATGGAGTGGGCGGAAAGCGTCATGTTTGTTTCGCCTCGGCAGATTTGAGGCCGTCGATCAGCTGGTCCAGCTTGTCATTGCTCATGAAGCTGCACATGGTCAGGTCGTTGACCAGCATCACCGGAGAGTCGGCGCAAGCGCCCAGGCACTCGGACTGCTGCAAGGTGAACAGGCCGTCGGCCGTGCTCTCACCCATGGAAATACCGAGTTTGTGCTCAAGGTGCTTGAGCGCCTTGGCGCCATCTCGCAACTGGCAAGGCAGATTGGTGCAGACGTTGAGCTTGTATTTGCCCACCGGCCGCTGGTTGTACATGTTGTAGAAGGTGGTGACCTCATGCACGGCAATTGGCGCCATGCCCAGGTAATCAGCCACGATTTTTTCGCTATCGGCACTGACAAAACCCAGTTCTTCCTGAACGATGGTCAGGCAGGCCATCACGGCCGACTGCTTGCCGTCAACCGGGTATTTGGCGACTTCTCGCGCAAAGCGCTCGAACGCCTGCGCCGACAGCGTCTGGGTGGTTGCGGGTGCTGGGGTCATGGTGGAACTCATGCGGTTTTAGCGGTCGATCTCGCCGAACACAATGTCCATGGTGCCGATCACGGCAACGGCGTCGGCAATCATGTGGCCGCGTGACATTTCATCCATGGCGGCAAGGTGTGGAAAGCCCGGCGGGCGGATCTTCAGGCGATAGGGCTTGTTCGCGCCATCACTGACGATGTAAATGCCGAATTCGCCTTTGGGGTGCTCCACCGCAGCGTAGGCCTCACCCTCAGGCACATGGAAGCCTTCGGTGAACAGCTTGAAGTGGTGAATCAGCTCTTCCATGTTGGACTTCATGGACTCGCGGTCAGGTGCGGCAACCTTGTGGTTGCTGGTGATCACCGGGCCGGGGTTCGCGCGCAGCCAGTCCACGCATTGCTTGATGATGCGGTTGGACTGGCGCATCTCTTCAACGCGCACCAGGTAACGGTCATAGCAGTCGCCGGTTTTGCCGACGGGGACATCGAAGTCCATCTGACTGTAGACGTCGTAGGGCTGCTGCTTGCGCAAATCCCAGGCGAAGCCCGAGCCGCGCAGCATGGGGCCGGTGAAGCCGAGGTTGAGGGCGCGCTCGGGCGACACCACCCCGACGCCGACAGTGCGCTGCTTCCAGATGCGATTGTCGGTCAGCAGGGTTTCGTATTCGTCGACCAGTTTCGGGAATTTGGCTGTGAAGTCCTCAATGAAGTCCAGCAAGGAACCCTGGCGGTTTTCATTGAGCGCTTCGATGGCCTTGGCATTCTTGATCTTGCTGACCTTGTACTGCGACATGGTTTCCGGCAGGTCGCGGTACACACCACCTGGACGAAAGTAGGCTGCATGCATGCGCGCGCCGGACACCGCCTCGTACATGTCAAACAGGGCCTCACGCTCGCGGAAGCAATAAATCAGGATGTTCATCGCGCCGCAGTCGAAACCGTGCGCACCCAGCCACAGCAGATGGTTGAGCAGGCGCGTGATTTCCGAGAACATCACGCGGATGTACTGGGCACGCACCGGCACATCAACACCGATCAGTTTTTCGATGGCCAGGCAGTACGCATGCTCGTTGGACATCATCGACACATAGTCGAGCCGGTCCATGTAGGGCAAGGACTGGATGTAGGTTTTGCTCTCGGCAAGCTTTTCGGTGGCGCGGTGCAGCAAGCCGATATGCGGATCGGCACGCTGGATCACCTCACCGTCGAGCTCGAGCACCAGGCGCAGCACACCGTGGGCAGCCGGATGCTGAGGCCCGAAGTTGAGCGTGTAGTTTTTGATTTCAGCCATGTCTGCCTCTTGCGGACTCCTTACTGGAGTCCTCCGTAGTTGTCTTCGCGGATCACGCGCGGCGTGATTTCGCGCGGCTCGATGGTGACCGGCTGATAGATCACACGTTTCTGCTCGGGGTCGTAACGCATCTCGACGTGGCCCGTGGTCGGGAAATCCTTGCGGAAAGGATGGCCGATAAAACCGTAGTCGGTCAGGATGCGGCGCAGATCGTTGTGGCCTTCAAAAATGATGCCGAACAGGTCAAAGGCTTCGCGCTCGAACCAGTTCGCCGCATTCCACACATCGTTGAGCGAGGCTACAACCGGGAAATCGTCGTCATCGCAAAACACCTTGAGGCGCACGCGCTGATTCAGGCTGATCGACAGCAAATGGGTGGCGACGCAAAAACGCCGGCCATCGTAGCGGCCGTCGGCATACTCGGAATAGTCCAGGCCGCACAGGTCAATCAGCTGCTCGAACTGGCAGCCTTTGGCATCGCGCAGGATCAGGGCGGCAGCGGCGTAATCGGAGGCGGCCACGACGACTGTGACTTCGCCAAAGGCAACAGTGACACGTTTGGCTTTTTCAGCCAGGGCAGCAGTGACAGTGGCTGCGAGCTGCTCGGCAGTAGCAGGATGCAAGGGACCCATCAAGCCCTCGCTATGGTGTTGGTGCGGCGGATTTTCTGCTGCAACTGGATGATGCCGTACATCAAGGCCTCGGCCGTCGGCGGGCAGCCAGGCACATAGACGTCCACCGGCACAATGCGATCGCAGCCGCGCACGACCGAATAACTGTAGTGGTAGTAGCCACCACCGTTGGCGCAGGATCCCATGGACAGCACCCAGCGCGGCTCGGACATCTGGTCGTACACCTTGCGCAGGGCCGGGCCCATCTTGTTGCACAGGGTGCCGGCCACAATCATCAGGTCGGACTGGCGCGGGCTGGGACGGAACAACATGCCGAAACGGTCAATGTCGTAACGCGCGGCACCGGCGTGCATCATCTCGACCGCGCAGCAGGCCAGACCAAAAGTCATGGGCCAGAGCGATCCGGTTTTGGCCCAGTTGACCACCGAGTCGTAACTCGTGGTCATGAAGCCTTCGTTGAAAACACCTTCAAGTGACATAGCCGTGCCTTATTCGTGGAGCGCTGCGAACCTGTCGCGACAAACCCTCGGAATTTTTTTATTCCCAGTCCAGGGCGCCCTTTTTCCACTCGTAGACAAAGCCCACGACCAGAATGCCCAGAAAAATCATCATCGACCAGAAACCCACCGCCCCGATTTCCTTGAGCGCCACGGCCCAGGGGAACAGGAAGGCAATTTCGAGGTCGAAAAGAATGAACAGAATGGCGACGAGGTAGTAGCGCACATCGAATTTCATGCGGGCATCTTCGAAGGCTTCGAAGCCGCACTCGTAAGGGGAATTTTTTTCGCTGTCGGGCTTGTTGGGACCGAGCAGCCGGCCCAGCACCTGGGGCACCACGCCGACAGCAACGCCGACCAGAACAAACAACAGGACGGGAAGGTATTGGTCGAGGTTCATCGTCAATTCAACTTCTGGAAGCTGCTTTGCCTTGTGCCAGTTTGCTGTTCAAGGTGATCAGCCTGGCCCGCGCCGTGCTGATCATTGCCTGTAAGTGGTGCGGACGGCGAGACTCGAACTCGCACAGCTTTCGCCACTACCCCCTCAAGATAGCGTGTCTACCAATTTCACCACGTCCGCGGTTTTTAACTGCCCGGATGGCATGAGGAACCTTGCGGTTTTGGCTTTCCGGGCAGTCTCAGAGTTTACCCTGAAATTGCGCCGCTCCCTGTGGAAAGCGGCGTGTTCCAGACTCTATTTCGTCGGAATTTGACCTGAGTCAGGAACACCCGCCGCAGGTGGCGCCGAAGTGGTGGCCGGCACGGGTGGCGGTGTTGTCGTCCCCGGAATCTGCGCCGCGCCGGAAGCCGGTGTCGCGGGTGCAGGGGCTGTCAGCGTAGAGCCTTCCAGCACGCTGGAGCCGGTCTGCGGACGGGCATTGCCGAAATAGGCCAAGGCCAGCGTGCAGACAAAAAACACCGCAGCCAGCACCGCGGTTGTGCGCGACAGAAAATTGGCGCTGCCGGTGGCACCGAACAGGCTGCCGGAGCCGCCGCTGCCGAACGCGGCGCCCATGTCAGCACCCTTGCCGTGCTGAACCAGGATCAAGCCAATCATGGCCAAGGCAGACAACATCTGGGCGGCCAGGACAGCGGTTAACAAAACATTCATATCAACTCCTAATTTAATAGCGCACTCTTACCGTCAGACGGGGGCTGCAGCAATAATCTTCAAAAAATCTTGGGCCTTGAGCGACGCACCGCCAATCAGGCCGCCGTCAATGTCGGGCTGCCCCAGCAAGGACGCGGCGTTGGCGGCATTCATGCTGCCACCGTACAAAATCTTCACTCGCGCTGCCTGGTCACTCGCCGCTTTGAGCTGTGTCCGCAACACGGCGTGGACGGCCTGCGCCTCTTCAGGCGTGGCCGTCTTGCCGGTGCCAATGGCCCAAACCGGCTCGTAAGCAACAACGATCTCGCTGATGCAATGGCCATTGGTGTGGATCACAGCCGCCAGTTGACGCTTGACCACCTGCTCGGTCTGGCCGGCTTCGCGCTCGGCCAGGGTTTCACCGACACACACAATCGGCGTGATACCGGCGGCCAGCGCGGCTTTGGCCTTGTCGGCCACCAAAACATCGGTCTCGCCGTGGTATTGACGGCGCTCGGAGTGACCCACAATCACATAACGGCAGCCGAACTCCCGCAGCATGGCTGCACTGACTTCGCCGGTGAACGCACCGGATGCCTGGCTGGAGACGTCCTGCGCGCCCAGCGCGAGAGCCGGCGTGTCTGCGACCAGTGCATGAACCTGCGCCAGGTAAGGCGCGGGCACACACACCGCGATCGCGCATGCTGGCTGCGTGGGCAGAGCGACCGCGATCTCGCGCAACA
Source organism: Pseudomonadota bacterium (assembly GCA_040385775.1). Classification (GTDB taxonomy): domain Bacteria; phylum Pseudomonadota; class Gammaproteobacteria; order Burkholderiales; family Burkholderiaceae_C; genus Polaromonas. The sequence goes on along the minus strand of JAZKGR010000180.1, from coordinate 12,341 downwards.
AAGCCTCATTGGCAACCAGGCTGCCATTCATTTTCCAGTTTCCGGCGATCAGTTTTTTCATGGTCAGACCGCCTGCCAGGTCAACACGATTTTGCCGATGTGCTGGTTGGACTCCATCAGCACATGCGCCTGGGCCGCATCGGCCGCCACAAACGTGCTGTGGATCACCGGTTTGATCGCACCGCTGGCCAGAAACGGCCAGACTTTGCCCTTGAGCGCCTGGGCAATCGCCGTCTTGAATTCGATGGAGCGCGGACGCAGCGTGGAACCGGTGATGGTCAGGCGCTTGCGCAGCACCAGGCCAGCGTTGAATTCAGCTTTGGTGCCGCCCTGCACCGCGATAAACACCAGGCGGCCATCCTCGGCCAGGCAGCCGATCTCGCGCGCCACATAACTGCCGGCCACCATGTCCAGGATCACATTCACGCCTTTGCCGGCGGTCAGCGTCTTGACCTCTTCAGCGAAATCAGCCGTCTTGTAATTGATGGCGTGGTCGGCCCCCAGCTTCAGGCAGGCGGCGCACTTGTCGTCGCTCCCGGCTGTCACGATCACGGTCGCGCCCATGGCCTTGGCGATCTGGATCGCCGTTACGCCAATGCCGCTGGAGCCGCCCTGGATCAGCAGCGTCTCGCCCTTCTGCAGGCGAGCGCGGTCAAATACATTGCTCCAGACCGTGAAAAAAGTTTCCGGCAGGGAAGCCGCTTCGATGTCGCTGAAGCCTTCGGGCACCGGCAGGCACTGGCCAACCGGCGCGACGCACAACTCGGCATAACCGCCGCCAGCCACCAGCGCGCAGACACGGTCACCGACCTTTAGGCTCGCCTGCGCCATCGCTGCGGCGTCGCCAGAGACGATGACGCCGGCAACTTCCAGTCCTGGAATATCGGAAGCGCCCGGCGGTACCGGGTAGTTGCCGGTTCGCTGCAGCACGTCTGGCCGGTTCACACCGGAGGCCGCCACACGGATCAGCACCTCACCCAAGCCGGCGACCGGATCAGGACGCTCGCCCAGGCGCAACACGTCCGGCGTGCCATAGGAGGATATTTCAACTGCTTTCATTGACAATTTTCTGGGTGTTTTGTGGCTGCAGCCCCCGAATGGCGGGAGCAAGCAGCTACAAAATCAATAGCAAATCAGCCTTGGTCCTGCCCTTGCGCAGGGCGGTCCAGCAGCACCTTCATGGACAGCTTGACGCGGCCCTTTTCGTCGGTCTCCAGGACCTTGACCTTGACGATCTGGCCTTCGCTCAGGTAGTCGGTGACGCGCTCGACACGCTCGTGGGCGATCTGGCTGATGTGCAGCAAGCCGTCCTTGCCGGGCATCAGGTTGACCAATGCACCGAAATCGAGGATCTTGGTGATGGCGCCTTCGTAGACCTTGCCGATTTCGACTTCAGCGGTGATCTCGGCGATGCGGCGCTTGGCTTCGTCAGCCTTGGCGCTGTCGTTCGAAGCGATGGTGATGGTGCCGTCTTCCTCGATGTTGATCTGCGTGCCGGTTTCTTCGGTCAGCGCGCGGATGACGGCGCCGCCCTTGCCGATCACGTCACGGATCTTCTCGGGGTTGATCTTCATGACATACAGGCGCGGCGCGAAGTCAGAGACCTCGGCCTTGGCTTCGCCCATGGCTTCCTGCATCTTGCCGAGGATGTGCATGCGGGCTTCCTTGGCCTGGGCCAGCGCGACCTGCATAATTTCTTTCGTGATGCCCTGGATCTTGATGTCCATTTGCAGCGCGGTGATGCCGGCGGTGGTGCCGGCGACCTTGAAGTCCATGTCGCCCAGGTGATCTTCGTCGCCCAGGATGTCGGTCAGCACGGCAAAGCGGTTGTCTTCCTTGATCAGGCCCATGGCGATACCCGCCACGTGGGCTTTCATCGGCACACCGGCGTCCATCAGCGACAGGCAACCGCCGCAGACCGAAGCCATCGACGAGGAACCATTGGACTCAGTGATTTCAGACACGACACGCATGGTGTACGGGAATTCTTCTTTCGTTGGCAGCACAGCGATCAGCGCGCGCTTGGCGAGGCGGCCGTGACCGATTTCGCGGCGTTTCGGGCTACCGACACGGCCGGTTTCGCCGGTGGCGAACGGAGGCATGTTGTAGTGCAGCATGAAGCGGTCTTCGTAGTCGCCCGACAGTGCGTCGATACGCTGCGCGTCGCGCTCGGTGCCCAGCGTGGTCACGACCAGTGCCTGGGTCTCGCCGCGTGTGAACAGGGCCGAACCGTGGGTGCGCGGCAGCACGCTGTTGCGGATTTCAATCGCGCGCACGGTGCGTGTGTCGCGGCCGTCGATACGTGGCTCACCAGAGAGAATCTGGCTGCGGACGATTTTGGCTTCGATGTCGAACAGCATGCCTTCAACAGCCACGCTGTCAAACGCTGCGCCGTCGGCTTTCAGGGCCGCCATGACTTCGGAAGTCACCACGCGGCAAGCCTGGGTGCGGGCCTGTTTGGCGCGGATCTGGTAAGCGGCCTCCAGCTTGGCGGCGGCCAGCGCGTTGACTTTGGCGATCAGTGGCTCGTCCTTGGCAGGCGCCTGCCAGGCCCAGACTGGTTTGCCGGCGTCACGAACGAGTTCGTGAATCGCGTTGATGGCGATGTTGCCCTGCTCATGGCCAAACACCACGGCGCCCAGCATGATTTCTTCGGACAGTTGCTTGGCTTCTGACTCGACCATCAGCACGGCGGCTTCGGTACCAGCGACCACCAGGTCCATGGTGGAGTCTTTGAGCTGGGTCTTGCCGGGGTTCAACACATACTGGCCGTCGATGTAGGCCACACGTGCGGCGCCGATGGGGCCGTTGAAAGGAATGCCGGAAATCGACAGGGCCGCGCTCGAAGCGATCAGCGCGGGAATGTCGCCTTCGACTTCAGGGTTCAGCGACAGAACGTGAATCACGACCTGCACTTCGTTGAAAAAACCTTCGGGGAACAAGGGGCGGATCGGGCGGTCGATCAGGCGCGATGTCAGTGTTTCGAACTCGCTGGGGCGACCTTCACGCTTGAAGAAGCTCCCGGGAATGCGGCCGGCCGCATAGGTTTTCTCGAGGTAGTCGACGGTCAGCGGAAAGAAATCCTGGCCGGGCTTGGCATCGGCTTTGGCAACCACAGTGGCCAGCACCACGGTGCCGTCCATGTCGACCATGACAGCGCCGCCGGACTGGCGCGCAATTTCGCCGGTTTCCATCGTGACCTTGTGCTGGCCCCACTGGAAGGACTTGGTGACTTTGTTGAAAATGCTCATATTTTTCTCCACTAGTTTTCAAGCACTTGAGGCAGTGCAGGAGGCCCGGAGTGGTGGCTGGCAGAACACGATGCCATTCCACAAAATGCCTGCAAATTCAGGTCTTTTCTTGTGGAATGACACAGCGCGTGATCGTTTTGCCTTGCTCCGAAGTAAAAAGCGCCTGAGCTAGTGAACTAACTCAGGCGCTTTGCAGTCGTATCAGCGATTATTTACGCAGGCCAAGCTTGGCAATCAGCGCAACATAACGGGCCGCATCCTTGGACTTCAGGTAGTCCAGCAGCTTGCGGCGGCGGCTCACCATGCGCAGCAGGCCACGGCGACCGTGGTGATCCTTGGCATGGGTTTTGAAATGGGGCATCAGTTCATTGATGCGGCCGGTCAGCAGGGCCACTTGAACTTCCGGGCTGCCGGTGTCGCCGGCTGCGCGTGCATTGGCCTGAACGATCTCGGCCTTGATGGATTTCTCGATCATGAATATTCCTTGTGTAACTTGCGAGCGGCGCAGTGTTCCCGAAGTGGGAGTTGACCGGTACCGTCGTGTTCTGCGGCGCGTGCCTCAATAGAAGCGCCCGCTTTTGAGCAGAGCCTTGGATTATAGCCCAGCCCTTACCGCTGTGCCAGCCAGCCACGCAGCCGGCTGACGCCTTCACCGAGCCGCGCCAGGTCCTGGCTGGCAAAACACCAGCGCAGCCAACCCTGCATCGCCGGCGACCGGTCGGCACTGAAGGCATCGCCCGGCGCCAGCCCCAGCCCCGCTTCGACCACCAGCCGTTTGGCGGTTTCGAACGCATCGCCCTGCCCGGCCAGCCGGAAAAAGGCGTACATGCCGCCCGGCGCGGGGGCCAGTTCGACACCCGGCACCACCTGGAGCAGCGGTACCAGGGTGTCGCGGCAGTTTTTCAGGTGCGCCACGACTTGAGGCGTGACCTCGTCCGTTCGCTGCAGGGCCACCACCCCGGCCCGCTGGATGAACACCGGCGCGCAGGAGGTGTTGAACTCGATCAGCTTGCCCATATGCGTGGTGAAGGCCGCCGGCAGCACCAGCCAGCCGAGCCGCCAGCCGGTCATCAGAAAGCTCTTGGAGAAGCTGTGCGCGACCATCAACCGGTCGTCCGGCAAGGCCACATCCAGAAAACTCGGGGCACAGCCGTTAGGCGATTCCTCGTAATAAAGCCGCTCGTACACCTCGTCAGCCAATATCCAGGTGCCGGTCTTGCGGCAATGCGCCAGCAAGACCTCCTGCTCGGCGCGGCTCAGGGTCCAGCCGGTCGGGTTGTTGGGCGAGTTGACGATCAGCAATTTGGTACGGGCGGTCACAGCCGCCAGCAACTCATCCATGTCAAGCTGCCACCGGCCGGCGGCAGGCTTGAGACTGACGCAGCGCACCTGCGCACCCATGATGACCGGCTGCGCGGTCAGGTTAGGCCAGACCGGTGTGACGGCCACCACCTCGTCGCCCGCATCGACCACCGCCTGCACCGCCAGCATCAGCGCATTGACGCCGCCCGAGGTGACGGCAATCCGGTCCGCCCCCACCGGCGCCGCACCCTCGCAGCGCAGATGGCTGCAATAGACGGCGATGGCGTCACGCAACTCGGCCAGCCCGAGGTTGTGCGCATAAAAGGTTTCGCCCTCGCCCAGCGAACGCGCAGCGGCTTCACGGATAAAGGCTGGCGTGACTTCATCACTCTCACCAAACCAGAACTTGAGCACATCGCTGCGGCCCATGCCGGCATTGGCGACCTGGCGTATCAGGGACTCTTCGAGATCGAGAACAACTTGTCGCATGGAGACCTCTCAGGGACGAACCATCTTGCAGCTGTGCGGCTGCTCGGCCCGCGTCGCAGCAATGGTCTTGATCACACGAAAGCCGTAACCCGAGCCTTCAACATCGAACTTGACCCCCGGCGCGCCCTGCTTGTCCATCACGGCGACCAGCAAGGGCTGCTGGAACTGGTGATCGGCACCGCGCATCACCCCCTGGTGGCCGGCAAACAGCACGGCTGCCTTTTCCAGTTGCGCGGCAACCGCGGCCGATTCGACAGTGCCGGCCTTCTCGATACTCTGTACCAGCGCCTCCACCATCAGCTGCATGCGCATATGAACATAGTCGTCCTGCGGCTTGGGGAAGCGCTGGCGAAACGACTGGTAGAAAGCTTCGGATTGGGCGCTGGTCGCATTCGGAAACCAGTCGGCGACTGCGATCACCTTGCCGACCCCCGCATCACCGAGCGCTGCCGGCACGCCGAGAGCGTTGCCGTAGAAAGTGTAGAACTTGCCCTCGAAGCCCGCTTCCCTGGCGGCCTTGACCAGCAGGGTCAGGTCATTGCCCCAGTTCCCGGTCAGAACCGCCTGCGCGCCGCTGGCCTTGATCTTGGCCACGTAGGGAAGGAAATCCTTGACCCGGCCCATCGGATGCAGTTCGTCACCGGCGATCTGCACATCCGGGCGCTGCAGGCCCAGTTGCTTGCGCGCCTCACGCAGCACCGCCTGACCAAAGCTGTAGTCCTGGCCGATCAGGTAAATACTTTTGAGGGCCTTGTCGTCCTTGAGCACGTCCATCAAGGCCGCCATGCGCATGTCGGCATGGGCGTCAAAACGGAAATGCCAGTAGCTGCACTTCTCATTGGTCAGCACCGGGTCCACCGCCGAATAGTTCATGAACAGCAAACGCTTGCCGGGCTCGCGTTCGTTGTGCTTGTTGATCGCATCAATCAACGCTGCGGCGGTTGACGATGAATTGCCCTGGGCCACCAGGGTGATGCCATCGTCCATGGCCGAACGCAGTGCGGACAGCGCCTCCTCGTTCTGGCCTTTGCTGTCGTAACGCTCGAAGACCAGCGCACGGTTGCCACTGGACAACTTGATGCCGCCGCGCGCATTGACACGCTCAGCGGCCCATGCCAGGTTGCGAAACACTGCTTCGCCGGTGTTGGCAAACGGGCCGGACAGGCTTTCAATCAGTGCCACTCGCACCGGTGGCTGGGCCACCGGTTGCGCCAATGCCGCGGGCGAGAGGCAAACTGCCGCTAGGGTCAGCGCAAGACGTTTCAAGAGGGGAGACGCAAAAAAATACATTCAAAAATTTCCTTGAAATACACCCGGCCACGCCTACTTGCTGTGCATGCGGCGATCACGGTTGAGAGCCGCGAAGTGTAGGGGAATTTTTCCCCAGCCAACCTTTGGGAGTTCTCATGTTCTACTCACTCGCAACCCGCCCCGCTTCCCGCCTCCAGCGCCACAATCCGGCACTGATCAACAACGGCGCACTCGACAAATTCCTGGACGATACGCTGGGCTCGCTGCCCGGCGCGCGCGGCGCACAGGCCGCCACGGTGGAAGATGGCGAAAAAGCCTACTCGCTGCAGCTCGATGTGCCGGGCCTGACCAAAGAGCAGCTGGACATCGGCATCGAAGGCGATGTGGTCCGCATCAGCAGCAAGGCCGAAGCACCGCGCAGCGTCAAGGCCGCTTACCGGTTTCCGCTGGAGATCGACACCGCCGCCAGTGCCGCCAAGCTTGAAAACGGGGTGTTGACACTGACGCTGGCCAAGAAAATTCCGGTCAGCAATGTGACCCAGCTCACCATCAACTGATGGCGAAGGCGGCACCGGCCGCCGATTTTTATCCCGACAAGGCCGCCCGCGAGGCGGTCTTGTTTTTGGGGTAATGAACACAACACACCAGCAGACCGATCGGGATCCCCGCAAAATGGGGCATGACCCCTCTTTCCCGCATCGTTTTGCCCGCCCTCAGTGCAGCGCTACTGCTGCTGTCTGGCTGCGGCTTTTTGCGCCCTGCCACGGTGCCGCTGGCGACCGACCGGGACCTCGCCTCCTGCAGCGCCAAAGCCGACACCTTGCTGGTGTTTCTGCCGGGCGCCTATTCAAGCATTGACGAGTTCGTGCGCGAGGGTTTTGTGCAGGAGGTGCGGCAACGGCGCATTGCCGCCGACATCGTGATGGTGGACGCCCACATGGCCTACTACAACCAGCGCAGCGTTATCGACCGCCTGGAGGCTGATGTACTGGTGCCCGCGCGGGCCGCCGGGTACCGGGCGATCTGGCTGGTCGGCATTTCGGTTGGCGGTTTCGGTGCGCTGATCCATGAAGAGCAGATGCCCGGCGGCGTCACTGGCATCGTCGCGTTGGCACCCTATCTTGGCGAGCGCGAACTGACCCGAGGTATTGCGGCGGCCGGCGGCCTGCTGGCCTGGCAGGCGCCCACCGGCCAATTGCCTCTGGAACAGATGGAAATACGGCTCTGGCGCTGGCTGCAGGCCCAGGCGAAACTTCCGGCCGGCTCTGGTTCCCCTGCGCTTTACTTGGGGTATGGCACGGAAGACCGGTTTTCGGACAGCCACCGCCTGCTGGCGGCGGCCTTGCCGCCGCAGCGCGTATTCACCACCCCGGGTGGACACGACTGGGCGCCTTGGCGGCGGCTTTGGCAGCAAGCGCTGGCGGTGTTGCCCTTGCCAACCTGCCCTTGACGATCAAGCGGCCAGCAAACCCAGCGGCCAGCGCGGCTTGACGTCGAAGCTGTAGGCCGTGTTGGGCGCATCCATGCCCGCCTGTAAACGCATACCCGCAGCAAGGGCGATCATGGCGCCGTTGTCGGTGCACAGGTGCAGCTCTGGGTAGTGCACCCGGATGCCGCGCTTGCCGCAATCCGCATTGAGCTGTTCGCGCAGCAGCGTGTTGGCGCCCACGCCACCGGCGACGACCAGGCGCTTGAGGCCTGTCTGCTCCAGCGCCTTCAGCGACTTTTTCACCAGCACTTCCACAATCGCCGCCTGCGTTGAAGCGGCCAGATTGGCTTTGTCCGTTTCGCTGATGACATCACCGAGCTTTTTGGCCTGTGTCAGCACCGCGGTTTTCAGGCCCGAGAAGGAAAAATCCAGATCGCCACTGTGCAACAGCGGTCGTGGCAGCTTGAACGCCAGCGCATCGCCCTGCACCGCCAGTTTGGCCAGCGCCGGACCGCCCGGATAAGGCAGGCCCAGCAACTTGGCAGACTTGTCGAAGGCCTCACCGGCCGCATCGTCAATCGTCTCGCCCAGCAATTCGTAACTGCCTACCCTGTCCACCCGCATCAGCTGGGTATGGCCGCCCGAAACCAGCAGGGCCACAAACGCAAATTCGGGCGGATCGGCGCTCAGAAACGGCGAGAGCAGGTGGCCTTCGAGGTGATGCACCCCCACCACCGGCTTGCCCAAGGCCGCCGCCAGCGAGCAAGCAACGCCAGCGCCCACGAGCAACGCACCGGCCAGGCCGGGACCCCGTGTGTAGGCAATCACATCCACCTGCGCCAATGAACGCTGCGCCCGGTCCAGCACCTCTTCAATCAGAGGCAACACACGCCGGATGTGGTCCCGGCTGGCCAGTTCGGGCACCACACCGCCATAGGCCTGGTGCATGTCAATCTGGCTGTGCAGCGCGTGCGCCAGCAGCACCGGCACACCCTGTCCCGACGCATCGACCAGCGCTACGCCGGTTTCATCACAACTCGATTCAATTCCAAGGACAAGCATGCAGCCAGTGTAAATCGCACGCCGGGCAACAGTCCCGTAGGCCAGCGGCATGGATGTTGCACGACAATGGCGTCCCGCCGTCCTTTGTCTTTTGAATGCCACGATGAAATCCGGATTGAGCTTTCTGATCGCAGCCCGGCGTTGCGAAATCAACGACCTTGAGCAGCTCACACGCACGAGTGCGCTGGTGAACGTGATCGGGCGCCTGGTGCATGCGCTGCAAAAGGAACGCGGCATTTCCAATGTTTTCCTGAGCTCCCGCGGCGCGCGCTTTTCCACCCAGTTGCCGGTGCAGGTGAAGGAATGCCGGCAGGTGGAGGCCGAACTGCGCGCCAGCTTCGACCACCTGGACACCGATGCCGGCCACCTGAGCAACGGCGCCAGGTTGTTCAGCCGGATCGCCTTTGTATTGCACGAACTCGACGCACTGCCGGCGCTGCGTGAGCGCATCGCCAGCCAGGAAAGCACCGCCGCCGAGGCCACGGCGGCCTTCGTCAAACTGATCACCGGCTTGCTGGCCGTGGTGTTTGAAGCTGCCGATAGCGCGACCAACCCCGAGATATCGCGCCTGCTGGTGGCGATGTTCAATTTCATCCAGGGCAAGGAGTTTTCCGGCCAGGAGCGCGCTTTTGGCGCCGCCACCTTCGCCTCGGGCCGGACCGACAGCCCGGGCCAGCAGCAGTGGCTGCACCTGATCCAGCAGCAGGAACGCTGCTTCCAGGTGTTCAGCGACTTTTCAACGCCCGCGCTGCGTGAACTCTGGCAAAACGGCCAGGCGGCCGCCATCCTGGCCGAGCTGGAACGGCTGCGCCGCATCGCCTGCTCGGCGGCTGCAGGCGCACTGGATCCCAATTTGAGCCAGAGCTGGTTCGATTGCTGCACGCGCCGCATCGACGCCATGAAGACCGTCGAAGACCAGCTGGCCACCGACCTTTTGCTGCTGTGCGACCAGAAAATTGCGCAAGCACGCGCCGAACTGCACGACCACCAGATGATCCTGGCCGCCCTGAACAGCCAGGCAGGACCGGCACCGGGCCAAGCCGAACGCCTGAACCCGGCCGTGATGCCTTACGGCCCACATCTGGATCGATCCATCCTTGAGCTGGTGCAGGACCAGGCCAGCCGGCTGCAGGTCATGAGTGACGAGCTGGAAACCGCGCGGGCGTCCCTGAATGAAAGAAAAGTCGTCGAACGCGCCAAGGGCCTGCTGATGGCGCACCGCAAACTCAGCGAAGAAGAGGCCTACAAGATGCTTCGGCAGACCGCCATGAGCCAGAACCGCCGGCTGACCGACGTGGCCGAGGCCGTGCTGGCCATGGCCGACTACCTGGCCGCCGGCACGCCCTGATTCCGCCAGGTCACGGCCCCCCACAACGCACCGGGTTTGGACAGACCCGGGGCATTCGCACCATGATGGCGCACCTCTTGCCGTCGCAGAACCCCCAGCCCCGACCTGCCCGCACGACCTGTTTCACAGGCAGAAGCGGGGCATTTACGCTGCACTGCAACATGCTGGCACGGTTGCTGCTTTAGTTCCTGCATGAACGGGCCAACGGCGGTCCGCTCCAAAAGTCAGCAACGACTTCCCACCGGACAACGGCGTCCATTTCAGCTTGCTTGTGCAGGTCCGAAATGGACGCCGTTTTCGTTTTCAGCTTCAGGTTTTTGTTCTTCTGTTTTGTCACTCAAAGGAGTTCCACATGACGCAAACTTCCCTCACGCCGGCCAAGCCGACCCGCCGTGACTTCATCCGCCAGGCCGGCGCCCTGGGCGGCGCGGCCACCTTCGGTCTCGGCAACCCGGGTGCCTGGGCGGCCGGCTCCGATGCGCCGGAGAAGAAGGAAGTCAAGATCGGCTTCATCCCGCTGACCGATTGCGCCAGTGTGGTCATGGCCTCGGTCATGGGTTTTGACAAAAAACACGGGGTGACCATCATCCCCAGCAAGGAAGCCAGCTGGCCCGGCGTGCGCGACAAGCTGGTCAATGGCGAACTGGACTTCGCCCACGTGCTTTACGGCCTGATTTACGGCGTGCACATGGGCACGGCAGGCCCGAAAAAGGACATGGCCGTGCTGATGAACCTGAACCACAACGGCCAGGCCATCACCCTGTCCAAAAAAATCGCCGACAAGGGTGCTGTGGATGGCGCCGGCCTGGCCAAGCTGATGGGCTCCGACAAACGCGAATACACCTTTGCGCAGACTTTCCCGACCGGCACGCATGCCATGTGGCTGTACTACTGGCTGGCCGCCAACGGCATCAACCCGATGAAGGATGCCAAGGTCATCACCGTGCCGCCGCCGCAGATGGTGGCCAACATGCGCATCGGCAACATGGACGGCTTTTGTGTGGGTGAGCCCTGGAACCACCGAGCCATCATCGACGGCATCGGCGTCACCGCCACGACGACCCAGGACATCTGGAAGGACCACCCGGAAAAAGTGCTGGGCACCACGGCCGACTTCGCCAAAAAGAACCCGAACACCGCACGCGCCGTGACGGCGGCCATCATCGAAGCAGGCAAATGGATAGATGCCAGCCTGTCCAACAAGAACAAGATGGCCGAGACGATTGCCGAAAAAAGCTACGTCAACACCAGCGTCGACGCGATCAACCAGCGCATCCTGGGCCGCTACCAGAACGGCATGGGCAAGACCTGGGACGACCCGAACCCGATGCGCTTCTTCAACGACGGCGCGACCAACTTCCCGTACCTGTCCGACGGCATGTGGTTCCTCACGCAGCACAAGCGCTGGGGCCTGCTGAAGGAGCACCCCGATTACCTCGCGGTCGCGAAGCAGGTCAACCAGATCGAGCTCTACAAGCAGGCGGCCGGCGCGCTGAAGATCAGCGTGCCGAAGGACGTGATGCGCACCAGCAAGCTGATGGACGGCGTGGTCTGGGACGGCAAGGACCCGAAGAAGTACGCCGACAGTTTCGCGATCAAGGCGTGACCGTCCAGAAACCATTGAAGGAGTCGTCATCATGGTCAGTGCCGTGTTCCACACCTCGCTCGACACCCAGGCCGGCGCCAAGCCGGCGCCTGCGGTGATCGGCGCCAAGCCCCGCCCGGTGGCCGCTGCGGCGGTCGCCGAGGCGCCCGCACCCGAGGGCTTCAGCCTCGACTGGCGCGCGTTCTTCATGAAGGTGCTGCCGCCGCTGGCGGGCATCGCGCTGCTGGTCGGCATCTGGGCGCTGGCGACGATGAACAGCACCACGTTCCCGACGCCGGCCGCCACCTTCACCGAGGCGGTGAAGGTGTTCTCCGACCCGTTCTACAGCAAGGGGCCGAACGACCAGGGCATCGGCTGGAACATCCTGTTCTCGCTCGAGCGCGTGGCGGTCGGCTTCGGCCTGGCGGCGCTGGTCGGCATCCCGGCGGGCTTCCTGATCGGGCGCTTCAAGTTCCTCGACAACATGGCCTCGCCGCTGATCAGCCTGCTGCGGCCGGTCTCGCCGCTGGCCTGGCTGCCGATCGGCCTGCTGGTGTTCAAGGGCGCCGACCCGGCTGCCATCTGGACCATCTTCATCTGCTCGATCTGGCCCATGATCATCAA
>JAZKGR010000179.1:0-17246 GCA_040385775.1 Pseudomonadota bacterium | reverse complement strand
TTTTTGCAGGTGACCGAGTTGCTGCCTGCCAGTTTCGTGGCCAACGCCATTGCCGTGCAGGAGGCCAACCGCGAATACCAGGAGCGCGCGCTGGCCCGAGGTGGCCTGCGCAAGATGTACATAGGCACACTCACGCTCAGCCTGTTTCTCGCGGTGTTTGGCGCGGTGCTGCTGGCCGTGGTGCTGGGCAACCAGTTGGCCCGTCCGCTGCTGGTGCTCGCTGAAGGCGTCAAGCAGGTGGCCCAGGGCGATCTCACGCCCAAGGCCGCGCTCCAGGGCAAGGACGAGCTCGGCGGGCTGACCCGCTCCTTTGCCGACATGACCCAGCAACTGTCCGACGCACGGGGTGCTGTGCAAAAAAGCATGGACCAGGTTGATGCCGCGCGCGCCAACCTGCAGACCATCCTCGACAACCTCACTGCGGGCGTCATGGTGCTGGATCTCCAGGGGCGCATCCAGACCAGCAACCCCGGCGCCACCCGCATCCTGCGCGCGCCACTGGCGGCCCATCACGGCCGGCCCCTGAGCGAAGTCCCCGGCATGGAGGCTTTTGCGCAGGGCGTGCAGGCGCAGTTTGACACCTACTTCGGCGAGAACACCCTGCATGGCATCGAGCACTGGCAGCAGTCCTTCGAGCTCAATACCGCGCAGCCTGGCACACCGGACAATGCCATCACCCTGATTGCCCGCGGCGCCAAGATGCCTGGCAACGAATGCCTGCTGGTATTCGACGATGTGTCCGAGATGGTGTCTGCGCAGCGCGCCCAGGCCTGGGGTGAAGTGGCACGGCGCCTCGCCCATGAAATCAAGAATCCGCTGACACCGATCCAGCTGTCGGCCGAACGGCTGGAGATGAAGCTCACCGGCAAGATCGCCGAGCCAGAGCAGATGTTGCTGACCAAATCAGTCAAGACCATCGTTGACCAGGTCGATGCCATGAAGCGCCTGGTCAACGAGTTCCGGGACTATGCGCGTCTGCCGGCCGCCGAACTCAAGCCGGTGGATCTCAATGCGCTGGTCAATGACGTGATCCAGCTCTATGCCAGCGACAACGCAGTGGTGCCGGTGACAACAGACCTTGAGCCCGGTTGCCCCGACATCAAGGCGGATTCACAACAGATTCGGCAGGTTATTCACAACTTGTTGCAAAACGCCCAGGATGCCCAGGAGGGTTTGCCGGCCGGTCGTACCGCGCTGGTCACCCTCAAGACCGAATACTCGCCAAGTTCGCGCCGCGTGCGCCTGACGGTGCGCGATAACGGCAGTGGCTTCCCCGAACACATCCTGAAACGGGCGTTTGAGCCTTACGTCACCACCAAGGTCAAAGGCACCGGTCTGGGCCTGGCGGTGGTCAAAAAAATTGCCGACGAGCACGGCGCCCGCATCGATATTTCAAATCGGGTGGTCGATGACGTCGTGCAGGGCGCCCAAGTATCGTTATCATTCGCGGTTGTGACTTAACAACACTTGCGGGCGCAGAGCGGAAGCGCTGCCGCAGGATCGATAACTGCTGGTTAGGGATAGCGATTCATCATGGCAAATATTCTGGTGGTTGACGACGAATTGGGCATACGCGACCTGCTGTCGGAAATCCTCAACGACGAAGGTCATCAGGTCGAACTCGCAGAAAATGCGGCCCAGGCCCGCGCCGCCCGCAGTCGCGCCCGCCCGGACCTGGTGCTGCTGGATATCTGGATGCCCGACACCGACGGTGTCACCTTGCTCAAGGAGTGGTCCTCCAGCGGCATGTTGACCATGCCGGTGATCATGATGAGCGGCCACGCCACCATCGACACCGCCGTCGAAGCCACCAAGATCGGCGCCATGGCTTTCCTCGAAAAGCCCATCACCCTGCAAAAACTGCTCAAGGCGGTGGAGCAGGGGCTGGTCAAATCAGCCGGACGCAAACCGCTGGCGCCACCAACGACCTTGCTGCATGCGCCGGACCTGACCGTAGAGGTCGCCATGACCGGCGGTATCCCCGCTGCTGTCGTTGAGCTGGGCCCGCAGGCAACGCAAAGCTTCCTGCTCGAAAAACCGCTGCGTGACGCACGCGATGAATTTGAAAAAGCCTACTTTGAATTCCACCTCGCCAAAGAAGGTGGCTCCATGACGCGCGTGGCTGAAAAGACCGGTCTGGAGCGCACCCACCTGTACCGCAAGCTCAAGCAACTGGGCGTAGACCTGACCCGTGGCAAGCGCGCAGCCTGATATATAATCTAAGGCTCAGGCCCGGTAGCTCAGTCGGTAGAGCAGAGGATTGAAAATCCTTGTGTCGGTGGTTCGATTCCGCCCCAGGCCACCATATAAAACAAGCACTTAGGCCAGCCTTTTAGGTTGGCCTTTTTGCTTTTTGTTTTTCATGTAGGCACTGTGTAGGCATTTGAGATGCGTGTAGGTCCACGCATTTACATGATAGCGAGCGACAACCGTCGTTATTTTGTCTGCCTGCACCGTTGTTATGGGTCCAGCAGAGAATTCGTGGCGTCTCGTGCGCTGGGGCCAAGATCCCCCTGCAGTGGGCCAAAACAGGCCTCCGAAGCCAAGGGTCATGGGTTAGATCCCCGCCAGCCGCACCAATAGAAAATTCACGATTTAGACTCTCCGTCTGAAATTCGGGGCGTCACTGTAAGCGCCCATGTAAGCAAACTTGGTTGGGCGTACCTCGAACGCGTTTACCGGTTAGCTCTTGCGGGAGAGGCTTGGCCGGATTCGGCTGCCACCCTCTCCCCCAGTAAGCCAATAAACAAGCGCCTCTCGGGGTGCTTTTTTATTGCTTCCTACCAATGCTTCTGCCATTGGCTGCGGTGGTTGCAGGTCCTGGCCCTCGGCTCAGTTGGGCAAGGTTGCACCGCTCAACTGCCAAAATCGAGTCAAACTCGGCAGCCTCTTAGGCAGGTGCGGGCTCGACGGCTTGATCGAGCGAATTGCGCAGGCGTTATGCGAACCCTCATTGTTGGCCTATCATGCATCCCAACGACAATCTGAATTCGGGGTTGCTCAAAATTTAAGCAAAAAAAAGACAAGAATAGGCACTGTGGCTAGCTCGGAACAACTTAAGGCGCTTATAAAGTCGCACATCAGTCGCGACGACGGACATTTTTATTCCGTCGCGATGCAGGTGGCCGCGCATGAAGCAAAGCTTGGTCATGGAAAGCTTGCGGAAGAGCTTCGCGACCTGATTGACTCGGGCAAGACCCGAGTCAGTCAAGACGCCTCCGGCAAGCTTGTGCCCATAGCAGGCAGTGTAAATATAGCGAACAAGCCGCGCGGTGAGCTTGCCAATCTGTTGACCGTGACTCATCCGGCCAACCGCTTGGGTGAAATGGTGTTGGATGACTTGGCCGTCAAGCAGCTTGCTCGCATCATCAAAGAGCAACGCATGCTAGCGCGGATTAAAGAGCACGGACTGTCCCCGCGCCGAAAGCTTTTGCTGGTAGGCCCACCTGGAACCGGTAAAACCATGACGGCATCTGCCTTGGCAGGTGAACTGGGCATCCCGCTGTTTTTGGTACGTCTCGATTCGTTGATTACCAAATTCATGGGTGAAACTGCTGCCAAACTGCGTCAAGTGTTTGATGCCATCGCAGACATGAGAGGCGTCTATTTTTTCGACGAGTTTGATGCGATCGGCTCGCAGCGCGGTGCCGCAAATGATGTGGGCGAAATTCGGCGAGTGTTAAATAGTTTTCTGCAGATGATTGAGCATGATCAGTCGAACAGTTTGATTATCGCCGCAACAAACCATCCCGAAGTCTTAGACAACGCGTTGTTCCGGCGCTTCGATGACGTGGTGGAGTATCACTTACCTACGCCAACGCAGGCGCTGAATCTGATTAGATTTCGTTTAGGGGGGTTTGCTCCCAAGCCCTTTAAGAGAGAGGGTCTAGTCGAGCAAGCGGAGGGACTTAGCTACGCTGAAATTTGTCGAGCTGTGGATGATTCCATCAAGGATGCGATCATGCATGATCAGACAAAGGTGCAACGGGTGGAGTTGGGGCGTGCGTTAGAGGAACGCCGCCTCATTGGCGCAAAGCGGGCCAATAACAATAAGCACACGTCAAATCATGCCGGAACAAGCCCAAGATAAACGTCCCCACCTTGTACTGAAAAAATCATCTAAGGCCCAGCCATTTACGGCTCCGTCAGCAGGTGGCGGCGGGACGCCCGAGGTGCCCAAGCTTGACCGAGCCCAGCACGGTGCCGGGCTACAGGCACAGTTGCAGGCTCTTAAGCCGACTGCTCAGCAAGCCGTGGAGGTACAGACAGAGCAAGGACTTCAGAGTGGCTTAGGGTTGCAAATTCAGTTTGTTGGTATACCGAATGTCGAACTCGCATTTGAAAGTCTCGGTAATGAACGCAGTCGCAATCCAGGCAAACAGATTGAAGTACTGAGTGTTCGAGCCGATGGTAATTCGACTGTTGCCAACGTCTTTGTGCCCGACGGTAAGCTTGATCACTTTGAGAAATACATTGCCGAGTATCTGGATGCCAAGACAGACAAAAATGGCAAGCTGATCGACCACAGTACGTTGCTCAACGCGATCTCATCCATTCGCAATGCTGAACTTCGCGGGCTCTGGACCGATTTGCCCGACCTGCTTCCTCAGGATATGGCCGAGAAGTTTTGGTGGGAAGTTTGGCTTCCCGTTCGTGGCCAGCGAAGCAACGTGGTCGAGGATTTTCGAAAGTTAGCAGGGCTAGCTGAATGCAAAGTTAGCGCCCACCAGATCAACTTCCCCGAACGAACCGTTGTCCTGATGTTCGGGTCGCAACAGCAGCTCTCAACCTCTGTAATGACGCTCAATTGTGTGGCAGAACTTCGCCGTGCGAAGGAGACCGCAGAGTTCTTTGACGGAATGGTTCCGCTTGAGCAACAAAATTGGGTTGATGAAACGTTGGCTCGATTAACTGTAGCGCCGGAACACGAGGCAACGCCCCATGTCTGCCTCTTGGATTCCGGAGTGAATCGAGGACATCCTCTGCTGGCGCCGTTCCTCACCACCGCAGACCTACACTCAGTTGAACCTGCGTGGGGTGTTGACGACACGGCGAATCATGGCTCTGGGTTGGCTGGACTTGTGGCGCTGGGGGATTTGGCAGACGCGTTGGCCTCAGATGGCCCTGTGGTGGTCCAGCATCGTTTGGAATCAGTGAAGTTGACCCCCGAACAGGGCGCTAACGATGGAGATTCCAGACATCATGGCTACCTGTTCGCGGAGGCCGTTTCCCGGCCCGAAGTTGCTGCACCCATGCGTCTACGTGTATTTACCTCCGCGGTGACATCTAGCGATGACCGTGATCGAGGCCGTCCGTCCGCCTGGTCTTCGACCGTGGACCGCCTTGCTGCTGACTATGATGGCAACGGTGAATTTCCACGTCTGTTTGTTCTGTGCGCAGGCAATACTGAAGATCAACACTCTTGGAGTACCTACCCAGCAAGTTTGAGTACTAGTGGCATCCGAGACCCCGGTCAAGCCTGGAATGCGATCACGGTCGGTGCTTTTACCGAAAAGGTGAAGATCACCGAAGCCGATGCCCAAGGTTTTTCCCCTGTTGCGCTCAGTGGTGGGCTTAGTCCATATACGCGCACGTCGGCGGACTGGAGTAGCGCTTGGCCATTGAAACCTGAGGTGGTCTTTGAAGGCGGAAACGCTGGCAAGGATGCTTTGGGTGCTATTGGGATCTCCAGTCTCCATTTGCTGACAACCCACAATCAGCCGATTGACCGCTTGTTTGCCACGACCAATGCGACAAGCGCTGCTTCTGCGTTGGGCGCACGTATGGCTGGGCAACTGATTGCGGCTTACCCTGCCTTTCGTCCCGAGACCATCCGTGCATTAATTGTCCATTCAGCGGAATGGACAGATCAGATGCGTGCCACTTATTTGCCCGCCCATGGATCTGCAACCAAAGCGGACCACGTAAAGATAATTCGGCATTGCGGCTGGGGCGCACCGCAATTGGATAGAGCGCTTTGGAGCGCGGGTAACTCGCTCACCTTGGTAGTTGAGGATCAACTACACCCTTACCAGAAGGTTAAAGAAAAGGGTGTCGTCAGCAAAGACATGAATCTTCATTCCCTGCCGTGGCCGAAGGAGCAATTGCAGGCGCTGCCGCCCGACAGCAAAGTGGAACTGCGTATCACTTTGTCATACTTCATCGAGCCGAATCCTTCGGCTCGTGGCACTGCTTCTAAGTTCTACTATCCGTCTCATCGCCTTAGGTTTGATGTTCAACGCTCACTGGACGCAACAACCGAAGACTTCGTTGCCCGCATCAATGCAGCGGCCGAGCGGGAGGACGATGACGACGCGATTGACCCCAAAGACCCAGACTGGCTCTTGGGAGATCGTCAGCGCCACCGCGGATCATTGCACCAGGACATCTGGCGAGGTACCGCTGCTGAACTAGCAAGTCGGGGCTTCATTGCTGTCTACCCGGCTAAGGGTTGGTGGCGTACACGCCCAGCCCAAGAACGCTATAACCTGCCTGCACGTTACAGTCTCATCGTGTCTATCCGTACTGGAGAGACAGACGTGGATCTCTACACCCCGGTTGCCCAACAAATTGCCGCGCAAGTCGCAGTGCCTGTTGTTGTGAGCACCTGACTGCCTTTTAGAACTAAGTTGCTGGAAAGCAATCCCGGATCTTGCTGATTAGCCTTGAAGCGTCCCGATCTTGATGCCATGGACGAAAGACTGATTCCAAGGTTTTTCAGGCACATATAACCAGCACATAGCAGGGCGACTTGACGTGATGGCCAAGGATCATCTTGGCGGCGAATTGCCCCTGCCGCTGGTCTGCCTGACACGACGGTCTAATTGCAATTTGTCGCTGTACCAGATACCCAAGTTCGCGCGCCTTTCTCCTATGTAACTCGATCTAGCTCGACCTAGCCAAGCGCTAGGCCGGGCTTTATGCCGTCCCGTCTGTTTCCGTAAAAAAAGGAGCCATCAACCCCAACCACTTTCAAGGAGTACATATGGATTTCAAACCCTACAGCCCACCCAACGAAGGCACAAGCCTCCTGACGGTGGACCGCGATCTTTGTTGGCGCATCAACCCGAGAGGTTTGGTAACCCCAGCCGTTATTGGCGCTGTCTGCTGGGCCAGCAACAACTTCTCCATTTCGGATCGTCAACACCAGGCCGTACTTTCTGGCCTGGGCTTGGAGTACCACCGGCTACCCGGCGGCGCCACCGTTCTGCAGCCCCAGCCGCAGTACCGCCTCCCTCCAGCAACTGACAATGCAGCAGACGAGTACTTCAACCTCACCAGCCCCCAGCTACCCTTGCATCACTACGACGCCGTCGAGGTGTATCCCTGCGTGGAAGGCGAGGGCGGTATTGAGCGCTTTGAGGCCAATGAACATCCGGCCAATGCTCATCCGCATTTCTGGAGCGTGGCCTTGCACCTGGAAGTTGGGCACATCGAAACCATTGCTGACTTCCCCGGCAGGGCCCAGGCCGACGGCTTCGGCGACCTAATGCGGCAGATTCTCCGCTCCGCGCGCATAGCACAAGGTTTGGCTACTTCCCACGTGTAATCCGGCCAGCCCCAGTGGTTGGCAAACCTCGCCTCGTCACGCCGCAATGGCCGGCATGTCCCGTTCTCGCCTTTCCCCTTAACGAACCATCTGAATCTGCGCCCAAGCGGAGGTCAAGTCACGTCCGCCACCAGCCAGAAACCCAATCAACCCTACCTAGGAGACCCAATGTGAGATACGCCCCCCACCTCAGCCACCAGGAACTGGAACGTTACGCCTTCCTTGCCGGCGATGGCCTGACAGCTGCACTGGCGGAAACCGCCGACGATCTTGAACAGCAAAACCTCGATTACTTCAACAGCCAGGATGCCCTCAAAACCCAAGCCTTCGAAGCCGGAAAGCTCGAAGGCCTGGGCGAGGACGTCCAGGCCGCCATCACTGGGCTGACGCAGGAGGCAACAGCGCTGCGCGACCAGCTGGGCAAAGCCATTGCGCTGCTCGGCACCTGCCACGCCTGGCTACAGGGCGAGCAAACCAAAACCATCAAAGGCCGCCGTCAGGCAGCACACTCCCTGGCCAACCAGATGGCCAGCCAGGGTATGGGTTACCCCCGGCACTGACTCCGCACTTCTTCCCCGTCCGCTTGCCGCCATTCATTCAGTAGTCCTGTCCCTATTCCTATCCCTATTTTTAAGCAAGGAATCATGCTCATCAACAGCTCTGCCCTCGAAACCCTGGGCGCCTTTGCCATCGCCTTCTTTGGCGGCATCGTCTGCGGCCTGGGCCTTGTACGTTACGGCCGCTACGTCCGCAAAGACGCGCGTCGCGGCTACACCGCCGTCTGATCTTCACTTCTCATTTCCGCCTTCCACGCGCTTTCCCCTCCACCAACCCACTTCCAGGTAAACCTCAATGAGCTACTTCCAATTCTTCAACCGCAGGGCCAGGCC
The DNA here is from genome assembly GCA_040385775.1 of Pseudomonadota bacterium. Classification (GTDB taxonomy): domain Bacteria; phylum Pseudomonadota; class Gammaproteobacteria; order Burkholderiales; family Burkholderiaceae_C; genus Polaromonas. The sequence goes on along the minus strand of JAZKGR010000179.1, from coordinate 8,807 downwards.
TTTGGCCTCCATTTGCCCCAATTGCAACCATGAGGACGGGCGCAACCGCAACTTGGCTCGTCGCGTAGGCGGGACCGTCGGTGGCATCGCCGGGTCCGCTGCCGGCGTCGCCGGCATCCTGAGCGCCGCCCGGCTTGGCATGACCGTCGGTGCAATCGCAGGCCCGGTCGGCTCCGTGATGACCGGCCTTGCCGCGGCAACCCTGCGCGGCATCATCGGCGGCACTATCGGCTGCGAAATTGGCTCTTCGCTGGGCGGACTTATTGACCACCACGTCCTGGAGTCCGACCGCTGCAAGCACTGTGGCTTCCCGCATGGCCACGATGTCGCTTCTCAGCGACGCCTGAACCATTCGCCATGGCCCAACACACCCCATTACCCGATGGGGTCGCATGACGATGATCCGGATCTTGACGAGGAATTCCCGGACGGCGCGCCGCTTCCTGGCTGAACGTCAGAAGGGCCTTCAGCGTCCCAGCTGAACCGGCTTACCACCTGACGTTGCGCGTCGTTCTGCTCCTCCGTTTCTCCCTTCTCTCTCCCCACCAACCCCAGTCGTTTCTGAATCTGCCTGACCGCAGAGGCCCAGTCACGCTTGAAATTTATGAAAGCAACGCATGGCACACCAAATTGAAAAAATGGCCTATGTCGGCGACACCCCCTGGCACGCTCTCGGAAGCCACTTACCGGCCAAACAACCCCTGGAGGTCTGGGCCCAGAAAGCCGGCATGGACTGGAAAATCTGCGAAACCCCAGTCCGCTTCGTTGCTGCTGAAAAGCACGCTGAATCAGGCGGTCAGGGCAACATGCTGGCCTTTGAAGACCAGAAAGTCCTTTACCGCAGTGACAACCACAAAGCCCTGTCCGTCGTCTCCAAGCGGTACAAGGTCGTTCAGCCCCGCGCCGTCCTGGAGTTCTATAGAGATCTCACCCAAGCCTCCGGTTATGAGCTGGAAACGGCGGGAGTCCTCAAGGAAGGGCGCAAGTTCTGGGCGCTAGCTCGCACAGGCAAGGAGACCAAGCTCCGCGGCAACGACCTGGTCCAAGGCTACATCCTTCTGGCCACATCCTGCGACGGCACCCTGGCCACGGTCGCGACTCACACCACCGTGCGTGTCGTGTGTGCCAACACCCTGGCTGTCGCCCTGGACAACGCCCGGGGCGCCGTCAAGGTACCCCACAGCACCACTTTCGATCCGGCCCAGGTCAAGTCCCAGCTCGGCATTGCCGTCTCCCAGTGGGACGGCTTCATGGGCCGCATGAAGGAGCTGACTGACTGCAAGGTCAATGACGCCGCAGCTGAGAAGTTCCTGCGAAGGCTGATCTGCCAGACCGATGCGCCTGTCAGCGCCAATGAACGCCTGAGTCAGGCACGTGCCCTCAAAACTGTCCAGAGCCTCTTTGCCGGGGAGGGCCGGGGCGCTGACCTGACGTCCGCAAAAGGTACCGCCTGGGGTCTGCTCAACGCGGTGACGCAGTTTGTCGACCACGAGCGCCGGGCCCGCAGCCAGGACTACCGCCTGGACTCTGCGTGGTTTGGCGCTGGCGCCCTGCTTAAAGAGAGGGCCCTTGGGCAGGCGTTGGCTTTGGTGGATTGAGCACCGGCCCGACAGAGGCCTCCGCCTTGGCCGGGTTTCGTCATCACGTCATAGCCCCGCCCGAGCAGATCGGACGGGGGCTTCTTATTTAAGAAGAAACAATTCAACCTAAAGGAGTTCACATGCGCACTACATTTGCGTCTGTACGGTCGGAGCGGGCAAGACCTGCCTTGGAATTGGTCAATACAAGTCAACCAGCTCTTGTTGAGCAGATGGTGACTGGGCAGGCAGGCATCACCGCGTCGGAGGCCGCAGCAGCAGTGGGCTGCGATCCCACCAGGTCCGCCATGGACCTCTGGCGTGAGAAGACAGGGCGACAGCCCGAACCTTCCCATCCAGCGCCGCACGATGAAACTCATCCCGGCTACTGGAAGACTCTCTTGGAGCCCTTGCTAGCAGCGGTCTACACCAAGCGGACGGGTCGCCGGCTCAGGCGCGTAAACCACGTTCTGTGCCATCCCAGCCATCCCTGGATGCAAGCACACATGGGCTGGGAAGTCATGGACGCGCCAGGAGCACAGATTCTTCAATGCCTGAGCGTCGGGGAAAACGAGATGCCTTGGTGGCGGGATGGCGTGCCGGCACACTTGCGGCTCAACGTCCAGCACCTGTTGGCAGTCACGGGGGCCTCTGCTGCTGACATGGCCGTGTTGATGTGCGGCCAGGCGCTGCAGATTCACCGGGTGGAGCGGGACGAGTCACTGATCAAGCAACTGATTCTGCGGGAGCGCAACTTCTGGCGTTACGTCGAGTTGAACGAGCCGCCTCCAGGCGCCCTGGCTACACCACGACTTACAGGGCTATGCGGTGGCCATGGCTCATCTTGAACACTTGTTTGCCGCCGGACTGCGCTTTGATACCGAGATCCAGTATCTGGCCCGCCACGGTGAAAGGCTGGTGTACGAGAACCTGCCGATCTGCCAGTCGGACTCACCTCAAACCTGCGCGCTGTCCAGCCTGACTCAATGCATCGCAGTTCTTGGCCAGCTTCCCGTGAGGGATGTCAAGGATCTAGGTCGAGCCGTTCAGAGAATCTGGATCCAACGGCACCAGCCCAGCGAGCGTCAAGAGCAAGGCGAGGTGACCCCGGACAGCTTGATGACGGTCATCGAGGCCCTCTGCACAGCCCGTGCTGAGGTACACCTGTCCGGTAGCGGTGACGATCTGGGAATGGTCGCCCACCGCGCGCTGCGGGCAGGGCAGGTCAGCCTGTTGCAGTTCGAAACAGCCCGGGCCTGCCGGTGGGCGATGGTGACAGGCGTGGAGCTGGACCGCAAGGATCTGGCGTCTGGGATGAAAAGCCAAAGCCGGGCGCTGTTGTTGCTCGATTCCAGCGCAAGCCGGCCTTGGGCTTGTGCGCACAATGTAAGGGTCGAACTCCAGGCTGCAGCCGGCAAGGCGGTGCGGGCAAGTCCCGGTTTCCCACTCAATTGCCGGCACCTGACGGGGGAAGCCTGTGCGGTGCGTTTGCGCAGTCTGATTGTGATGCGCGCATCAAAGGAATCGGGCTAGCTGCAGCAACTGTCGCTTCAGCGTTTCCTGACCGGGTAGGGCCGGGCGGTGCGCGGTGCGCGGGTCACCGTGACGTCCAGCCCCCGCTCCCGAGGCAGGTCGGGGTTCAGAAGCTCCCCGGCGGGTGTTCCAAGGGCCTTAGCCAGCAACTCGATATTGTCGATCGAGATGTTGCGCAGGCCGCGCTCCAGCGTACCCACAAAGGTGCGGTCCAGTTCGGCCTCATCGGCCAGGCGTTCCTGGGACATCCCGGCATCAATGCGGACCAGGCGGACATTTCGGGCAAACACCAGGCGAAGGGAGAGGGCGGGAGCTTTGGGCATGCCGTCTATCCTGCAGATATGAGGTATTTGATACCACGGTGTTTGAAGCTCTTTAAAATCCGGAATTTGGGCTTGGCGGTCTGTTAAATCCAGGCATTTTTGAAGATCAGACATGCACTGTCGTCAAAAAAGGAGATTTAAAAGCATCTTTATAGATGCTCGAAACAAGCGAACCCGTTTTGCCTGGCTCCTGTAGCCCGTCATTACGGGTTGGGAGAGGCCTCACAGGCACAACAAAACTCAATAGGAAAAACACATGAAATCAATTCAGCTACACAAAATCCTTGCATCCATCTTCACCTGCCTGACCTTGATGGCATGCGCCGATTCCAGCATCACCGAGGTCAAGAAAGCGTCCATCTCCCAGAGCGACTACACATTCGGGGAGATTTTTGACAACGCCAAAGGATGCAAGACCACCGAATGGGCAAGCCAGGAGGAAAATGGCCGATCAGTGGTCCGCTATACCTGCACGGTCGACACGCCCCAGGCAATGGTGGACTTTGCAGAAAGGGACAACACCAACAAGGTCAAGGCGTTGAGCAAGTCACTCGACGACGGGTGGCAGCGAACGCTCAAAAACCTGGAATCCCGTAAAGAGACCGTCTTGGGTGCGGCTGCGCAGGCCCGGAAATACAACGACGCCAAACTCAGCGAAGGTCACAGTCAGTTGCAGGCTGCCCAAGCCAAACTGAACGAAGCGATGGCCAGCACACCCCAAAACTACATTGGCTATGGAGCGAGTGGCTACACACCCCAATTGCTCGCAACGGGCAGGGAGCGTAAGCAATTGGCCATTGACAGGGCCCAACGGGAGGTTGGGGTGGCACAGCGCAGGATCGCGGAAGCAACGGAGAACCAAAATGATCCGGGCTATGCCCACAATCAGTTTTCTTCACAGCGCGGCCAGAGGAGTGCTGAGGAGTATCAGCAGATGATCGATGGCATGCTTTCCTGGAGGGACCGCTACTACGCTGCCATCGCTGACCTTGAAGCGCGGGAGATGAGCCGGGCACAGGAATTCCTGAAAACGGCGAAAGGTCGCCAGCTGCAAATGAAGGTCACTTTTCTTGTCAGGAAGAAGTCTCCCGTGGATATAGGGTCAGCGACATGGAGCTTTGACGGGCAGGATGCCGGGCCGGTCAACTTGATATTCCTTGGCGCCTCGCTGCTGAATCCAAAGACTCTTGAAGAGGTTTTGAGTCTTGCGCGAAAAGCCCGTCTGAAGCACGAAATTGACAGTCGCGCAGCAACTAACTCGTTTCCAATCGCCTGCGGCGAGACAATTCCAACTGGGTGCGAACTCAAGGAGGGTAAAAACTAAATTAGGCATCGCGTTGTTAAAGCCGCATCGGCATAGCAAAGAAGAGAGACCCCTGGGTCTCTCTTCTTTGCGTTTATTTTTTTCCGATTGAAGGCAGCGTTCCCAAGCTGTAGGATATTGAGGCGGCACTCGAATCAGCAATTGGGGTTTACAGGTGGAAGGCTAACCGAAGGATCAATTTTTGAGAGCACTGACACAGCCCGGCGTTCTCGCCACCTTGATGGCCGCGGCCTTGTTCGGCGCGGGCACGCCGCTGGCCAAACTGCTGCTGGCGCAGACCAGTCCCTGGCTGCTGGCCGCTTTGCTGTACCTTGGCTCGGGCATTGGACTGTTCCTGTTGCGAAAAATACGCAGATCTGCGCCTGTGCGCTTGCCCGGTGGGGAGTGGAAGTGGCTGGCTGGCGCGGTGGTTGCGGGCGGAATGGTCGGACCTGTCTTGTTGATGGTGGGCCTGTCGGGTATGCCGGCATCAGGGGCCTCACTCCTTCTGAATGCGGAAGGTGTCCTGACGGCCTTGATTGCATGGTTTGTATTCCGGGAGAACTTTGATCGGCGCATTGCTTTGGGAATGCTGGCCATCGTTGCCGGCGGTGTGCTCCTATCCTGGCCCGGTGAAAGGCGGTTTGGCGAGCTATGGCCGGCCTTGGCAGTGGTGGGTGCCTGCCTAGCCTGGGGCGTGGACAACAACCTGACGCGCAAGGTCTCTTTGTCCGACGCCTCGTTCATTGCCATGGTCAAGGGGTTGGCGGCGGGTGCGACCAACCTTGTGCTGGCACTTTCGCTGGGGGCCGCATGGCCTGAAATTCCTGTCGTGCTAGCGGCCGCGCTGCTGGGTTTTGCGAGTTACGGAGCCAGCCTGGCGTTGTTTGTCCTTGGCTTGCGTCATTTGGGAACAGCGCGCACGGGGGCCTATTTTTCCGTTGCGCCATTCGTAGGGGCAGCCCTGGCGATTGTGGTGCTTGGAGAACCAGTCACCCTGTCGCTGATCATCGCCGGCGTGTTGATGGCAGGAGGCGTTTGGCTTCATCTGACGGAAAGCCACCAGCACTCGCACACCCACGAGCCACTGGAACACAGCCATGAGCATGAGCACGGTGACGAACATCACGACCATGCGCACGAAGCTACGGTTGAAGTGGGTGCGAACCATACCCATCCGCACCGGCACGCCCCGATTGCTCATAGCCACGCGCATTTCCCGGACGCGCATCACCGTCACCCGCATTGAGCCACGCCGGCCACCGATGTACGCGACAACGAAAGGGATCAGGGTGCCGGGGTCACCGAAAGCACCGGCCATTCCATGCGGTCGTAGCGTAAAGCACGTGCAAAAAGCTGAAGTATGGCCCGTGAACCTCCTTGCGGGCGAGGCTCAATTCCCGCCTCCAAGCCTCATAACCCACTGCACAGCCATAAGAGGTCGCCGCCTTGGGTGTTGCCGCTGCGCTTAGCCAAATTCCTCAAGTACAGCGAGGACCAGATTGCGCGATCGTGGGACTGGCGGACCGGAGTCGATCACTTTTGGACTCCGCTGTAAAGTGCTGGCCTATTCGGTGCGGGACAACCGCAACCACCGGCGCCGGAGACAGTCGCACAACCAGCTGACACCACCGCGGGCTCGACCTGGCAGAACGCGTTGCTCCTGCGGCGCCGCACCAGCCAAATTGCGAAGCCCACCAGAGCGGCCACCACGATGGCACTGGCGATGACAGCGGCGTTGCTGCTCAAACCCAACCAATCACCGCTCGCCATCGCGATCAAGCCGGCCACCGAAGCCCCACCAACAAGGGGAACCAGCAGTGGGATGGCGCAGCAAGCGGCACACGCTCCGGCGACTCCAAAAACCGTCAACACAGGTTTCTTCATTTTTTGCTAACTTGGATGAACTCGGGACAATTCCCTTAAACTGAATTCAGAACCTCAAGTAACTTGAGATGCAAGGACTATCGATGAATAACCTACAGAACTCAGGGCAATTGAACATTGGCGCACTTGCACAGCGCACCGGTTTCAATGTCTCTGCCATCCGGTATTACGAGGAAGTTGGGTTGATTCCGGAGGCGATGTGCCGCCCTAACGGCCACCGGGTATACTCTCCTGATGTTCAGGAGGTGCTCACACTGGTGAAGCATTGCCGGGATTTCGGGTTTTCTATCGAGGAGACTCGCACGATGGTGTCGCTGTCTACCAGCAATGACCGCGACTGTGCGGAGACGCGCGAGATCGCGCAGACGCACCTGAATACCGTCAGGTTTAAACTAGCGAAGCTGCAGAATCTGGAGCGCAGTCTCTCAAAGTTCGTTCAGGCTTGCACCGACCAATGTGTTGGCGGGCCGGCGCCGAAGTGTTCGATTCTGAAAGGCCTCTCGGTCGCCGATTCCAAGCTGGCTACGTCGGGTCGATGCTGCGGCTAGACCATTCGCGCTTGCTTCCAAAAATCCACATGCAGCAACTCCGCGATTCTCTCGAAAGCCGCCAGATTTCCATCTACTTCGTGACGGTAGTCGTTGCTGCAATCATCGCGATAATGGCATCACCAGCGACCACGGTTCTGGAAGTGGCTGTCAATCCGGCGCTCGCTTTCATGCTGTTCGTGACGTTTCTCCAAGTGCCGATCGCCGAACTCAAGAGGTCTTTCGGTAGCGTGCGCTTCCTCGGCGCGCTTCTCGTTACGAACTTCGTTTTCATACCGCTCCTTGCCGCACTGCTGTTGATATTTGGCCCCACTGACCCCCTGGTTCGTCTGGGAGTGCTTCTGGTGCTGCTCACGCCCTGCATCGACTACGTTGTCACCTTCTCCCACCTTGGCCGGGCGGACGCGCGAGCGTTGCTGGCGGCGACTCCCGTGCTTTTGATTGTTCAGATGCTCCTGCTTCCGGCATACCTGACGGTGTTCCTTGGTGAGAGTGCGAGCCGCCTGGTGCAGATGGGGCCGTTTTTGCATGCCTTTGTGTGGCTGATCGCTGTGCCGCTACTGCTTGCTGCTCTCGTCCAGCTTTGGGCCTCTCGCAATGCAGCAGGCGCGAAGACGGCAGCGATATTGGGGGTTTTGCCGGTGCCCGCAACAGCGCTGGCGCTTTTCGTCGTGATCGCCGCTGTCGTTCCGCAACTCGGATCGGCATTCAAAGTGGCGCTTAGCGTCGCTCCGTTGTATCTTGCCTTTGCCGTGCTTGCGCCAATGGTTGGTTGGTTCGTCGCCCGCGCCTTTCGACTGGAGACGTGCCTTGCCCGTTCGGTTGCCTTCAGCGCAGGTACACGGAATTCCTTGGTCGTTTTGCCGCTGGCGCTATCGGTTCCAGGGGCCATTCCCATATTGCCGGCGGTCATCGTCACGCAGACGCTGATCGAGCTGATCGCCGAGCTGGTTTATGTGCGCGTCATGCCGAGGTTGGGGGCGAGACAAGCCAAAGCGACGGCCGGCCCGACAGCTTGACGACGGCTGCGTAGCGTCGTCGACAAGTGCGTCAGTGTTTGTGAGCGCGCTTACTGTCTTGCTAACTGGGTTAACTCGGCATCGAAACATCTCTTGCGCAGGGTGACTTCGTGGTCGCCGCCCTTTGAAAACGCGAGAAATTCATGTTTAAACGTTTGTTGGCCAGTTCGCTGGTCCTGCTATCCGCCTTACCGGCGCTTGCCCTGGCGCAACTCGCGCCCGCAAGTGCGCCAGCTTGCCTAGCTCGGTATCGACTTTGCGCACCTCTCCGGTAGTCAACTGAGCGCTTGCGGGAGCAGGTGAATCCAGCGTTTTTCCTGCCGAACCCGCCGGCATGTCCTTCGCCGCCAAGACAAGTCCAGTACCGCTCGTTAAGAAGAGGGCGGCAGTGAGTGCAAAGTTGATCTTGGATTCATCGAAAACCCCTTGAAATTGGGGAATGCAAGAGTCGAGAGCTAAACACTCGGGCCACCCGCATCGATTTTTAGGCGCCGAAGCGTTCAGAAAACAGGTCTTGCCTGAGGTCTGGCGAAGTCACGCTGGGTTTGGCGTTGTTATGCGGCAAGTTGTCGGTGTGCACCAGCCTTCCACCCTGCATGCCGAAGCTGTGCTGCGGC
>JAZKGR010000178.1:0-3174 GCA_040385775.1 Pseudomonadota bacterium | reverse complement strand
GCGTGGTGGTCGGCCAGGACCGTTTTCTGGAACGTGTGATGGTGGCCATCCTGGCGCAAGGCCATTTGCTGGTCGAAGGTGTACCCGGCCTGGCCAAGACATTGACCGTCAAGACCCTGGCCAACACCATCCAGGGCAACTTCAAGCGCATCCAGTTCACGCCTGACCTGGTACCGGCCGACCTGGTGGGCACACGCATTTATAACCAGAAAACCGGCGACTTCAGCACCTCGCTGGGCCCGGTGTTCACCAACCTGCTGCTGGCCGACGAGATCAACCGCGCGCCGGCCAAGGTGCAGAGCGCGCTGCTGGAGGTGATGCAGGAGCGCCAGGTCACGATTGCCGGCGAAACGCACAAGGTGCCGGAGCCCTTCCTCGTCATGGCGACGCAGAACCCGATCGAGACCGAAGGCACCTACCCGCTGCCTGAGGCGCAGGTGGACCGCTTCATGATGAAGGTGTTGGTGGATTACCCGACCGACGAGGAAGAGTTTGTGATCGTCCAGCGCGTGATCGGCCCCGCCGTGGCCGTCAGCAGCGTGGCGACTACCGAGCAACTGGCCGAACTGCAGCGCGAATGCCGCCGTGTGTATGTGGACCCATCGCTGATCCAGTACGCGGTGCGCCTGGTGTCGGCCACCCGCACGCCTGAAAAGCACGGCCTCAAGGACCTGGACCGCTTCATCACTTTCGGCGCCAGCCCGCGCGCCACCATCAACCTGACCGAGGGCGCGCGTGCGCTGGCCATGCTGCGTGGCCGCACCTACGCCCTGCCCGAAGACATGACCGACCTGGTGCCCGACGTGCTGCGGCACCGCCTGGTGCTGTCCTACGAAGCCCTGTCCGAGGGGCTGGACGCCGACACCGTGGTCGCCAAAATCATGGCCAAGGTGCCGGCGCCGGCGCGGCCCCTCGAACATGAAAAATTGGCTGCCTGAATCCGGGACGGCAACCGTTCATGAAAAACTGGTTTCGCAAATCCGCTCGAGCTGAAACCGAGCCCGCTCCAGCACCGGTGGCCCCGGCGCCAGCGGGCACAGTTGCAGGCGCCGAACATGTGTTGCGCCGTCTCGAATGGACGGTGCTGCGCCGGCTCGATGGCCTGCTGCAGGGCGACTACCGGACCCTGATGCGCGGCACCGGCATGGACCTGGCCGACCTGCGCGAGTACCAGCACCACGACGACGTGCGCCACATCGACTGGAACGTCACCGCGCGTTTGCAACTGCCGCATGTGCGCGTGTTCACCGAAGACCGCGAAATGGCCAGCTGGTTTTTGCTGGACCTGAGCCCCTCGGTCGATTTCGGCTCCGGCAACCAGCGCAAGAGCCAGGTGTCTGCGGAATTTGTCACCGTGCTGGCGCGCGTGCTCACGCGCCATGGCAACCGCGTCGGCGCCATGTTGTACGGCAGCGGCGTGGACACCGTGCTGCCGGCGCGCGGCGGCCGGCCGCATGTGCTGCACATGCTGCATGCGATGCAGACGCGTCCCGAAGCTATCGGCAGCGCCACCACGCGGCTCGATGATTTGCTGCGCTCGGCCGCCCGCATGCTGCGCCGGCGCTCCACGGTGTTTGTGGTGTCGGACTTCATCAGCGAGCCGGGCTGGGAAAAGACTCTGGGCCAGCTGGCGCAGCGCCACGAGGTGGTGGCAGTGCGCCTGCTCGATCCGCTGGAACTGGACCTGCCGGACCTCGGCCTGATCCCGATTCGCGATGCCGAAACCGGTGAGCAACTGCTGGTGGACACCCATGATGCGGGTTTCCGAAAACGCTTTGCACGCATCGCCGCCCAGCGCGAGGCCGACTTGCGGCAGGCGCTGGTGCGCGCCGGCGTCGACACGCTGGAGCTTTCGACCGATGGTGACCTGGTGGACGCCATCATGCGTTTTACCGACCTTCGCAAGCGCCGCGGCCAGTCGTCCGGCGCCGCCGGCAAAGGCCAGCGCAAGCTGCCCGACCATCTCAAGGCGGCCGCCTGACAGCGGCCCGCAGGAGTCCTATTCATGAACTCACCCGTCACCTTTCTCTGGCCCCAGTTCCTCTGGCTGTTGCTGATGCTGCCGCTGCTGGTCGCTGTTTATGTCTGGCTGCTGCGCCGCAAGAAGAAAATGGCACTGCGCTACGCCAGCCTGTCCATCGTGCGCGAAGCCATGGGCGCCGGCCAGACCTTCCGCCGCCACATCCCGCCGCTGCTGTTTCTGCTGGCCATGGCCGCGATGCTGCTGGCCGCATCGCGGCCGTTTGCGGTGATCACCCTGCCCTCTCAGCAGGAAACCATCATCCTGGCGATGGACGTGTCGGGCAGCATGCGCGCCACCGACGTGCAGCCGAACCGCCTGGTGGCCTCGCAAAACGCTGCCAAGGCCTTTCTGGCCGAACTTCCGCGCAGTGTGCGTGTCGGCATCGTGGCGTTTGCCGGCACCGCCTCGGTGGTACAGCCAGCCACCCTGAGCCGCGAAGACCTGGTCACAGCGATCGACAAGTTCCAGCTGCAGCGCGCCACCGCGATCGGCAATGCCATCGTGGTGTCACTCAGTGAGCTGTTTCCCGATGCCGGTATTGACCTCGCCTCGCTGACCTATGGCCGCAACCGTAGCAGCGGTATCGCCATCGACCAGGCACCCAAGGAGCCCAAAAAGGAGTTCACGCCGGTGGCGCCGGGCTCCTACAGCTCGGCCGCGATCATCTTGCTGACCGACGGCCAGCGCACCACCGGCGTCGATTCACTGGAAGCCGCCAAAATGGCCGCCGACCGCGGTGTACGTATCTACACCGTGGGCGTGGGCACGGTGGACGGCGAGACCATCGGTTTTGAAGGCTGGTCCATGCGCGTCAAGCTCGACGAGGAAACCCTCAAGGCCATCGCCACCAAAACCCAGGCCGAGTATTTCTACGCCGGCACCGCTGCTGACCTGAAAAAAGTCTATGAAACCCTGAGTTCACGGCTGACTGTCGAGAAGAAGGAAACCGAAATTTCCGGCCTGCTGGCGCTGGGGGCCGCGCTGCTGGCCTTGATGTCGGCTTCCTTGTCGCTGCTGTGGTTTAACCGGATTCTGTAGTCCGCTCCCTGCTCCGGCCTCACGCTGCGCCTGCGGTCTGTTCTGGACAGTAGGCCTGACTCCCCACTCCCAACCCCCCGCCCTTCCCTCGCCCCGCTGGGCGATGGAAGGGA
>JAZKGR010000177.1:0-8536 GCA_040385775.1 Pseudomonadota bacterium | reverse complement strand
CGCTGCCGGACTTGCTGCTGACGCTGCGCCCGCCGTGTTTGCTGACCTTGGCGCCGGCAGCCGCGGCAACAAACATCGAACAGGTCGAGATGTTGAAGGTGTGAGAGCCGTCGCCGCCGGTGCCAACGATGTCCACCAGGTGCGTCTTGTCGGCCACATTCACCTTGGTGGAAAACTCGCGCATCACCTGGGCGGCGGCGGTGATCTCGCCAATGGTTTCTTTCTTCACACGCAGGCCGGTGATCAGCGCGGCCATCATGACCGGCGAGAGTTCGCCGCTCATGATCAGGCGCACGATCTTGAGCATCTCGTCGTGGAAGATCTCGCGGTGTTCGATGGTGCGCTGCAGCGCTTCCTGGGGCGTGATTTTGTTGGTCAGGGGCATGGTGTGCTCTCAGTGATCAGAAGGATTGTCGGTCAGGGCCAGCTTGATGCCAAACCCGATGAACATCAGGCCGGCCGCGCGGTCCAGCCAGTGCATGCCACGCTGTACAGCCTCGCGCCTGGCCATCCAGGCGGCGGCCAGTGCCCAGCCTGCATTGACCGGGACGGCGTTGAGGTTGAACAAGATGCCCAACAGTGCAAAAGCCAGCGCCGGGTTGGCGGCGTCAGGGGCAATGAACTGCGGCACAAACGCCAGAAAGAAGATCGCCACCTTGGGATTGAGCACATTGGTCCAGAAACCGCCAATGAAGATCGCCTTCAAGGGGCGATGCGGTTGGCTGGCGGCTACGGCTCTCAGGTCGGTGCTCGCCTGCGGTCGCCGCGCGAAGAGGATTTTGATACCCGTCCACAACAGGTAGGCCGCGCCCAGCCACTTGAGCACCGTGAAGGCCGTGGCCGAAGCAGCCAGCAGGGCGCCGACACCCACCGCCGCCGCGAAGATGTGAACAAAGCAGCCCGCCGTGATGCCCAAGCCCGCCACAATGCCGGCGCGTACCCCGGATCGCAGGGAGTGGGTCACGATGTAGAGCACATCCGGACCGGGCGTCAGGTTGAGCAGCCAGCCGGCCGCGATGAAGAGCAACAAATGCTGAAAGTCAGGCATGGCTCACTTCCTTGTGTCGAAAAACTGCCGGATCGCAGCCACCGCCTGGTCCAGCCCGGCGCTGTCCACATCCAGGTGGGTGACGAAGCGCAGGCGGTAGAGGCCGGTGGCCTCAATACCCTGGCCCGCCAGGTGTTTGAGCAGGGCAGCAGATTGCTCCCTGGCCGCGCCCGTCAGGTCGGCAAACACGATGTTGGTTTGCGGCGCCTCGACCTTCAGGCCCTCGATCCCGGCCAGGCCCTTGGCCAGGTGTTGGGCCAGCGCATGATCCCGCGCGAGGCGACCGACATGGTGGTCCAGGGCGTGCGAAGCCGCCGCAGCCAGCATGCCCGCCTGGCGCATGCCGCCGCCGGCCATTTTGCGGATGCGGTGCGCCCGGGCGATAAATTCGCGCGAGCCGCACAAGGCGGAACCTATCGGAGCACCCAGGCCCTTGCTGAAACACACCGACACACTGTCAAAGCACTGTGCAATACGCCGCGCTTCAGCCAGCGGATTGCTCCCGGTTTGCGCAGCCTGGGCGACCGCAGCATTAAACAGGCGCGCGCCATCGAGATGGCGGCTCAGGCCTTTGTTCTTTGCCAGCCCCGTGGCCTGCTGCAGATACTCAAAAGGCAGCAGTTTGCCGCCCAGCGTGTTTTCCAGCGCCAGCAAGCGGGTGCGCGCGAAGTGCGCGTCGTCGGGTTTGATGGCCGCCTCGATGTCGGCCAAGGCCAGCGTGCCGTCCGGCTGGTGGTTCAGCGGTTGCGGCTGCACGCTGCCGAAGACCGCCGCACCGCCGCCTTCCCAGCGGTAACAGTGCTGCATCTGGCCGACGATGTATTCGTCGCCGCGCTGGCAGTGGCTGAGGATGGCGCACAGGTTGCTCTGGGTGCCGGTGGGCACAAACAGCGCGGCCTCAAAGCCCAGCAGGCCGGCGATTTTTTCCTGCAAGGCATTGACGCTGGGGTCACTGCCGAACACGTCGTCGCCCAGCGGGGCGGCCAGCATGGCCTCACGCATGGCGGGCGTGGGCCGGGTCACGGTGTCACTGCGCAGATCAACCATCATTTTGGCCTCCAGCCCACGAGCAGCGGGAGCAAGCAGCTACCAAATTTATAGCAACTTTCATGCGGCCTGCTGCAGAAAGTTCTTCAGCATCGCGTGACCGTGCTCGGTCAGTATGGATTCGGGATGAAACTGCACCCCCTGAATTGCCAGCTCTTTGTGACGCACGCCCATGATTTCGCCGTCGTCGGTCCAGGCCGTGACCGCCAACACCTCTGGGCAGCTTGATTTTTCGATTGCCAGCGAGTGGTAGCGGTTGACGGTGAACTGTTCTGGCAGGCCAGCGAACACACCTTGCCGGGTAGTGCTGATCACGCTGATCTTGCCATGCATCAGTTGCTGCGCGCGGATAATCTTGCCGCCAAAGGCGGCGCCCACCGCCTGGTGGCCGAGGCAGACACCCAGAATCGGCAGCTTGCCGGCAAAGTGCTGAATGGCTGCGACCGAGATGCCGGCTTCCGCCGGCGAACACGGCCCGGGTGAAATCACCAGGCGCTCCGGCGCGCGTTCGGCGATGCCTTCGAGCGTGATCTCGTCGTTGCGGAAGACCTCGACCTCAGCGCCCAGCTCGCCAAAGTACTGGACGATGTTGTAGGTGAAGGAGTCGTAGTTGTCGATCATCAGTAGTTTCATGATCCGCTCCTTATTCCAAGCCTTCTTCGACCAGCTCGGACGCTCGCAGCAACGCGCGCGCCTTGGCTTCGGTCTCTTTCCATTCCAGCTCGGCCACCGAATCGGCGACCACGCCCGCCGCCGCCTGCACGTAGAGCATCTGGTCCTTGATGACGCCGGTGCGGATGGCAATCGCCACATCCATGTCGCCCGCATAACTGAGGTAGCCGCAGGCGCCGCCGTACAGCCCGCGCTTGGTGGGTTCGAGCTGGTCGATCAGCTCCATCGCATGCACCTTGGGCGCGCCAGTCAGCGTACCGGCCGGGAAACTCGCCCTCAGCACGTCCATATTGGTCATGCCGTCGAGCAAAATGCCTTCGACGTTGCTGACGATGTGCATGACGTGGCTGTAACGCTCGACCGCAAAGGCCTCGGTGACCTTGACGGTTCCGGTTTTGGCAATGCGTCCGATGTCGTTGCGCGCCAGATCGATCAGCATCACATGTTCTGCGCGTTCCTTCGGATCGTTGATCAATTCCTGCTCGATCGCTGCATCGGCTTCCGGCGATGAGGCTCGTGGCCGCGTACCGGCGAGCGGGCGGACCGTGATTTTTTCCCCTGCCTCGACCTTTTCCTGGCGCACGAGGATTTCCGGGGAGGCGCCCACCACATGGAAATCCCCAAAATGGTAGTAATACATATAGGGCGAGGGATTGAGCGAACGCAGCGCCCGGTACAGCGACAGCGGCGACTCGGTATAACGCTTCTTGATGCGCTGGCCAACCTGCACCTGCATGAAATCACCGGCCTCAATCAGGCGCTTGGCGCGCTCCACGGCGGCCAGGTAATCAGCCTTGGCGAAGTCACGTTCGGCCGGGTAGCCCTGGGTCGGCTTGACCACAGGCGCACTCACCGAGTACTTGAGTTGCTCCTTCAGTTCGCGCACGCGCTTCCTGGCGTTGGCATAGGCTTCCGGCAGAGCCGGGTCGGCATAAACGATCAGGTAGAGCTTGCCCGAGAGGTTGTCGATGACCGCCAGCTCTTCACACTGCAACAGCATGATGTCGGGGCAGCCCAGCGTGTCGGGCGGGCAGGAAGCCTCGAGTTTTTTCTCGATGTAACGCACCGTGTCGTAACCGAAATAGCCGGCCAGGCCGCCGCAAAAGCGTGGCAAACCCGGCCGCAGCGCAACCTTGAAACGCTTCTGGTAGTCGCTGATGAAGTCGAGCGGGTTGGCTTTCGAAGTTTCGATGACCTGGCCATCGCGGACCACCTCGGTCAGTACATCGGCCCCAAAACCGCTGGTACGCACCATGGTGCGGGCCGGCAGGCCGATGAAGCTGTAGCGGCCGAAACGCTCGCCGCCAACGACGGATTCCAGCAAAAAGCTGAATTTGCCGCCGTCCCTGGAGTGCGCCAGCTTCAGGTAAAGCGAGAGCGGCGTTTCGAGGTCGGCAAAAGCTTCCGCCATCAGCGGAATGCGGTTGTAACCCTGCAAGGCAAGGCTTTTAAATTCAAGTTCAGTGATCACGGTGGTGTCCTGGTTCCGGTGACGAGCACGCTCTGGCGCTGTCACCCTCATTCACGGGGCCCGTGTGCGGGGCCGGGATACCCGTGCAGCAGGCACGGGCGCATCAAACATCTGCAAGCCAGAGGCGCGTGGCCTCATGGGACAACGAAGTCAGGCCCGCCAGGGCCAGGCTCCCCGGTAGCTGCTACCTGTTTGAATGATGCGATGAATGAACATGGAAGCAAAGTGTAGCAAAGCGGCCGGCCAGCGAGCCGCCAGCGGTTTTTGATCAGGTCCGGAAGGCACATGCTCGGAAACCCTGTTGCCCCGGTTTTGAGCAAACTCGACAATGGCACACAAGCGAACGACCGTTCTTTTTTTGGAGGCTTTTATGACTTTGATGAAGCAATGCATCGCGGCCGCGGCCAGTCTCATGCTCGCATGGGGGGCTGCTGCGGCAACCGTTGATGTGGGTGGGGTGAAGATGGAAGACGCGACCGATGTGCGCGGCAGCAAGCTGGTGCTCAACGGCGCGGGTGTGCGTTACAAGGCCGTGTTCAAAGTCTATGCAGCGGGCCTGTACCTTGGCAAGAAAGCCTCCACGCCGGAGGAAGTGCTGGCCGCACCCGGCGCCAAACGCATGAGCATCACCATGCTGCGCGAGATCGACTCCAACGAGCTCGGCAAACTGTTCACGCGCGGCGTCCAGGATAACGCGCCCCGAACCGAGATGTCCAAGCTGGTACCCGGCCTGATCAAGATGGGCCAGATTTTCTCGGACCAGAAAAGACTCATGACCGGCGATGTGTTCATGATTGACTGGGTGCCCGGCACCGGCACGGTCATCACCGTCAAGGGCGTTCCACAGGGTGAGCCCTTCAAGGAACCGGAATTTTTCAACGCGCTGATGCGGATCTGGCTCGGCCCCGAACCTGCCGACTGGAAGCTCAAGGACGCGCTGCTCGGCAAAGCCGCCTGAGTCTGGCTGCCAAAGCAGTTATCAGCAACGGGGCGCAAGCCCCGTTGTCGTTTTCAGAGCGTCCATATCTATCGCCGAGAGCGAATCGATAAACCCGTCGGCATCCACATTGCGCACCGGCTCGCCATGGTTGTAGCCGTAGGTCACCAGCAGCACCGGGCAACCCGCAGCGCGCGCTGCCTGCGCGTCGTTGCTGGAGTCGCCGATCATCAGGGTGCGCGCAGGCAGCGTGCCCAGCGCCTCACAGGTTTTCAGCAAAGGCAGGGGGTCGGGCTTTTTGCGCTCGAAGGCATCGCCGCCAAACACCTGGCTGAAAAACCCGTCCAGCCCCTTGGCCTTGAGCAGCGGCAGGGCAAAGGCTGTCGGTTTGTTGGTCAGGCAGGCCAGCTTCAGGCCGCAGGCCTTCAACTGCTGCAAGCCCTCCAGCACACCGGGGTATACATCGGCATGTTGCCCGTTGATAAGCAGGTAATGTCGCTGGTAGCTGGTCCATGCTGCGGGCCACAGGCGTGCTGCATCTGCTTCCAGATTGATAGCAACCTGCGACCGCCCGTCCTGAGCTGAAGGCCTGTTTAATACATGAACGAGAACGGACGCGATCAAATGCTCCGAACCCTTGCCAACCAGCGGCTCAACCACGGCGCGGTCCACCGCAGGCAGCGACAGATCGGCCAGCATCAGGTTTAGCGCGACCACAAAGTCACCCAGGGTGTCCACCATGGTGCCGTCGAGGTCGACGATGGCGGCTTCGATCGCGGCTGTGGTCACCCGCAGTTCCAGTCGACTGTCATCAGCCCTGCCCACCGGCTTTCCGGCTGGCGATCGCCCGCTGCACACTGTCGAGCAGGCGTTGCTCGACAATCGGCTTTTCAAGCCAATCGAAAACCGCCAGAGACTCGCCGGCATGTAGCCGCGCTTCGGCCGCTGTGACAGACAGAACCACCACGGGAAGGCTGGCGGTTTTGGGGTTCTGGCGAATGTTTCGTATCAGGTCCAGCCCGTTCTCATAAGGCAGCTTGAGGTCCACCGTCATCGCCGCATAGGACCCCGCGTTCAAATAGTCGCGGGCCTGCGCAGCCGTGTGCGCCGTATCCGCATCGAAACCCGCCCTGTCCAGCATCATGCCTATCAGTTGCGCAACATCCGGATCGTCCTCGCAAATCAGCATGCGCGGGCGGTCAATGCCACAAAGACTCATGGGAGCCGTCACCGGGGGGGCTTCCCGCCATTCGGGCAGCTCAAAAAAGAAGGTGGTTCCAACGTTGCGCTCGGATTTGAACGCCATGGTGCCGTCCATTCGCTCCAGCAAGGCCTTTGCAATGCTCAAGCCCAGGCCCGTCCCGCCTTTCTGGCGAGTGTCGGATGAGTCGGCCTGCGAAAATTTCTGAAAAATTCGTGCGCGAAACTCCTCAGGAATACCCGGGCCGTTGTCGCTGACCTCCACGCGCAGGCGCCCCGCATGCCTGCCCAGGAGGACAAGCACGGTCCCGTCCACCGGTGAAAACTTGATGGCGTTCGACAGCAGGTTGGTCATCACCTGCAACAGGCGGTCGCTGTCCACATGCGCGCGCAGGGGCTGCCTGGGCGCCTGAATCTCAAGCTTGACTTTGTGTTGGGCTGCGAAGCCCTGATTGTCAGCCAGCGCCCGCTCCAGCAAGGGCTGAATCTCCAGCGGCGTGAGTTCGAACTGCATCTTGCCCGACTCAATCTTCTCGCTGTCCAGGATGTCGTTGATCAGACGTATCAGGCGCTCGCAGTTGTTTTTGGCGATGTCCACCAGACCGCGCACCTTATCGGGCAGCACACCGGCTATACCGCCCGAAATCAAACCCAGCGACCCGCGGATCGATGTCAGTGGGGTGCGCAGCTCGTGGCTGACCGTAGAAACAAACTCGCTTTTCATACGGTCAATCCGCTTGAGCTCGCTGATGTCCGTGCCCAATGAAAAAAATCCGATGATCTTGTCTTCATCTTTGTCTTCGCCGTAACGCGGCAAATAACTCATCACGTATTCGCGTCTTTCGCCGCTGGGCGTGACATGCGCACGCTCATACCGCACCGCATACCCCGCAAGCACCTCATCGACCTTCTCGCGCACCTCGGCATAAACCGCCGCGCCCATGATTTCTTGCATGGTTTTCCCCTGGATCTTTGCGCGCGGCAGGCCAAAAATTTCTTCATAGGCCTTGTTGTGAAACCTGAAGCGCTGGTCCCGGTCCACATAGGCAATCAGCGCGGGAACGCTGTCGGTCAATTGGCGCATCTGCGCCTCACTGTCACGTAGCGCGTCGGCGATCCGTTTGCTCTCGCTGACATCACGGATGATGGCGGTGAAAAGCCGCTGCCCGCCCGCGATGACGTCACCAAACGAAACCCGCACAGGAAACTCCTGGCCGTCCCGATGCTGGCCCCACACTTCGGTATCGGATTCCCTGAAACCGACGGGGCGTTCTGTCAGTGCATCAAAGAAGGCCCGAAAAGGCATCTGATAACGGTCCGGCAGCAAGAGCGCCACATGTTCCCCCTGCAATTGCTCCAGGGCATAGCCAAAAAGCTGCTGGGCGGCAGCATTGGCATTGACCACCATCCCGGTCTGCGTCACCGTCACCACGCCATCGGCCATGCTTTCGGCCACCGCGCGGGCGAGCGCCTCACTGTCGGCAAGTTGCGCCTGAATTCGCAGGCGTTTGGCTTGGGCACGGAAAATCATGAACGCCGCCCAAGCCAGAATGGCCATAGACAGCACACCGCCCGCAACAATCAGGTATTTGACGTTCTGCGCGTTTTCGCGCGCCTCCTCCCTGGCTATGTCCAGGACGCGCAGTTCACTGCTCCTGATGCGCGGAACCAGCGCCGTGATCTCGTCGTCGAGCTTGCGATTCAACTCGTTGCCGACCAACAGCGCGGCGGCTTCAACCCCGACTTCCTGACTCACATTCACCGCACGCTCCAGGAGCTGGATGCGCGCCGAAATCGCACTTTCAAGGGTTTGCCATTCCTGTAGGTCGCCGCTGGCAATGGGCACCGCCAGCAACCGGGGCAAGGTCAGCTGCAGTTTCTCGCTGGACAGGCGGTAAATCGCCAGGTCGGACTCGGCGCGGGTCAGCAGATAGCGGCGCTGTGAGGCTTCGGTGGCTTTGAAGTCGGACACCACCGACTCCAGAAGCAACAGCGTTTCCTGCGTCTGCGCCGCCTGCTGCGCACGGCTCATCAGGGAGTTGATGGTGAGATAGGACGCCGCGATGCTCACGATAACAAGCATCACCCCCACAGCGAGGGCGACGATGATGGTGGGCCGAAAAGGCAATTTCATGTCAGTAGGACCGGCCACAGATCGGCG